>NZ_WYDQ01000001.1:2852500-3199222 GCF_024105635.1 Oceanicola sp. 502str15 | reverse complement strand
CAGGCCTGGATCGGCCGGTTGAGGCCCAAAGCGGTCCGCGCCTCGCCCTCTTCGGACACAAGTAGGGCCCTTGGCCAAGTGACCTCGACAATGGCACCGCCCCTGTCGGGGCGTTCGTCGGGGGCAAGAAACGGGTCGGACCCGTTCGCGAAAGTCAGCGCGGCACCGATCCGCTCCAACAGGGTCTTGGCGATGAACAGGCCAAGCCCCATGCCCTCATACTGCGGCCTGCGCGACCCCTCATCGGATCCGCGCCTGCGCCGCACGAACGGGTCGCCTATGCGACCGATCAGCTGGGGCGGATACCCCTCGCCATCGTCGATGACCCGCACCGTGATCCGTTCGCTTGTCCACCTCGCCTCGATCCACACGTTGCCGGCGGCAAAATCTACGGCGTTCTGGATCAGGTTGCGCACCCCGTGGATCATCTCGGAGCTCCGTTGCACCTGCGGCTGCCGCTCTTCGCCGCCCGGGCCGGGCTGCATATCGAAGTGCAACACCTTGCCCCGGTCCTGATGGGGCTCTGCCGCCTCTTCCAGCACGGATTGCAGCGGTGCGCTGCGCATGTGCAGGTCGTCCTTTCCGGCGCGACCCATGGAGCGCAGGATTTCGCGGCACCGATCGGCCTGCTCTCCGATCAGGCGTGAGTCATCCAGAAGGCTCTCGCGGTCGGCCTCGCCCTGAAGCTCGTCGGCCATTTCGGAGCTCACGAGCTTGATGGTCGCCAGGGGCGTGCCGAGCTCATGGGCTGCGGCCGCGACGACCCCGCCGAGGTCGGTGAGTTTCTGTTCGCGGGCGAGGGCCAGTTGGGTGGCCAGCAACGCGTCGCCCATGGCGGCGATCTCGGTTGTGACCTTGCGGGCATAGAGCGCGAGGAAGGAGACACCGATGACAATGGCAATCCACGATCCGAACAGGAAGATCGACGGAACGCGCAGCACGAAACCCTCCACCGTGCGCAGCGGCAGGTACTGGAACGCCACGAAGGTGACGAGCCCGATTGCCACCGCGCCGACAGTGAGCACCGCGTTCAGCCCGAGCGCCGTTGCGGCAATGGTAACGGGCGTGAGCAGGAGCAGCGCGAAAGGGTTGTGCAGCCCGCCGGTGAGAAAAATGAGCAGAGCGAGCTGGGCGAGGTCGAACACCAGCATCAGCATCGTCTCGGTTTCGTTCAGCCGCTTGTTGGCGGGATAGATGAACATGGCGACGAGGTTGGCGACGACCGACATGCCGATGGCCAGAACGCAGAGCCCGAATTCCAGCTGCAGGCCATAGAGAAAATGCGCGATGGCCACGGCAATGCTCTGCCCTGCAACGGCGACCCATCGCAGGACGATGAGCGTGCGCAGCCTGATCCAGTTGGCCCGGCGCGGGTGCTGGAAGGCGAGGTCGGATGGGCCGGTCTCGGGCATGTGACTTGCTGCTTTGGCCTGTGGTGTGACAGTCGGACCCATTGTTAGCCCGGGGCGACGGAGTCAGCAAAGGGCAAGGCTGAGCTGAGGGAGAAATCAATGCGCACGGCGATTTGGGCAACGGCGGCCACGGTGGCGATTTGCGGCTTGGTCGGCGTGACTGTGTGGAAGGTGTATCCCGGGGCGCCCGACAATGCCTTTGCCGAATGCGGTGGCGGCGCGAGTTCGGCCGCGATCGGCGGGCCGTTTGAACTGGTGAATGCCGCGGGTGAAACGGTGACGGATGCGGATGTGATCACCGAGCCATCGCTGATCTACTTCGGTTATACCTTCTGCCCCGATGTCTGCCCGCTCGACATGGTGCGCAATGCCGAGGCGGTCGATATCCTCGCCGAGCAGGGGTATTCGGTGAAGCCCGTTTTCATCACGGTCGATCCGGCGCGGGACACGCCCGAGGTTGTCGGGGACTTTGCCGACACCATCAGCGAAAGGATTGTAGGCCTGACAGGCAGCCCCGAGCAGGTTGATGCCGCGTCCAAGGCTTACCGCACCTATTACAAGGCGCATACGGAGGATGACCCCGAGTACTATCTCGTCGATCATTCCACTTTCACCTACCTCACCCTTCCCGAAACGGGGTTTGCCGGGTTCTTCCGGCGCGAACTTTCCGGCGAGCAGCTGGCGGATCAGGTGCAGTGCTTTCTGGATGCGGGATAAACGCCTGTACGGAAAGGCTTGTGGCGCTATTGCCGCCCGTATAGCGTGTTCTGACAAAACCAGCGACCAGCGGAGGGAGCGCGTGGCCGAGCGGGATCTCAGCGAGATCGGGGAAGACAAATCCCTTCTGATTGTGGATGACGACGAGCCGTTTCTGCGGCGGTTGGCAAGGGCAATGGAGAAACGCGGATTTGAGCCCGAAATGGCTGGATCCGTTGCTGCAGGACGTGCAATCGCTACTGCCCGCCCGCCGGCCTATGCCGTGATCGACCTGCGCCTCGAAGATGGCAACGGGCTCGACGTGGTTGAAACCATTCGAGAAAAACGGCCCGACGCCAAGGTGGTTGTGCTCACTGGCTATGGTGCGATTGCAACGGCCGTTGCGGCGGTGAAGATCGGGGCCACGGACTACCTGTCAAAACCCGCTGACGCCAACGAAGTGACGGCCGCCCTCCTGGCCAGTGGTGACGAACTTCCGCCGCCGCCGGAAAACCCGATGAGTGCCGACCGGGTGCGATGGGAGCATATCCAGCGGGTGTATGAGCTTTGCGACCGCAACGTCAGCGAAACCGCGCGACGGCTCAACATGCACCGCCGTACCCTGCAGCGTATTCTGGCCAAGCGTTCCCCGAAATAGGACGCGCGATGACACGGCATCTTCTGGCATTCTTCCCGGTTCTTCTTGCCGGATGCGTTGCCACCTCCGAAGGCACACAGCCTGCCGGTCCGGCGCTGGGCTACGAGCTTCGTCCGACCGGCATCGGCGTGCCGGGCTCACCGCAGGAAGTCAGCTTCGACCGGGTAAACCCCGGCGCCACCGTTGCGCTGCAAAAGCTTGCAGGGCCGGTGGTGACGGAAGAGCCCTGCGGCAACGGCCTTGGGTTGATCGGCTTTCGGGACGGGTTGGTGGTTGTCTTTCGCGGGCGGGAGCTTGTGGGCTGGATGGAGGGCGAGCGCTCGGCCGGCATAACCTGCGGCCGCACCTGAGGCGCGCCGAGCGGCGAGCTACGGCGCGCAGCCAAAGGGCACGAAGGTGCTCGCCATTCCCTCGTTCATTGTCATGACGGTCAAGAGATTGGCCAGCGCGACCTCTTCGGGAGTTTCGGCACAGACGCTTTGGCGCGTGGAGCACCCGGTTGCAACGAAGGCGTCATTTTCGGCGAGAAAGCTCTCTCGCAGACCGGAGGGCCCCTGTATGGAGAGGGCATCGGCAAAGGCCATCTCGTAGAGCTCGCATTTGCGGGCCGTCCATTCTGGGGTGACATTCTGGGCGGTGGCAGGGGTTGTGGTGAGGAGGAAGGCGGCGAGGCGGGTCATCACGCTGATGGGCGGAATGCCGTGCCTCGGGGGTTGAGCCGAACGGGTTGCTGTCATCCTGTCGAAATCCTGCGGATTGGCTGCTTGGGCGTGGCGGGCGGCATAGGATCCCTATGCAATACTAGAGATCGAACCGTTTGAGCACCTTGTCGACCACGGTGCCATCTCCCATCACATAGCCTTCGATGCGGCCGTAGTCCTCGAAGCCGCGCGATTGATAGTAGGCCAGGCCGCCTGCATTGTCGGCGCGGATATTGGCGCGGATCCAAGTGTAATCGAGACGTCTTGCGGCCTCTTGCGTAGCTTTGAAAAGCGCGGAGCCAATGCCGAGACCCGTGCGGCCCTTGCGGGCGAAGGTGGCGATTTCGGCGCAGGTTTCGGGCTCTTCGATCATCGGGTCGATCCATTGGAAGCCGAGCAACTCGCCAGTTTCGTCTTCGGCCACATGCCAGGCGGCGCGGGGCGTGGCGCGTATCTGGGCTGCGATGTCTTCGCGTTTCACCTGTCCGGTGATCGCAGTCGTGCCGCCGGCATCGACGATCTCTTGCAGGAGCTCGGTGATGGCGCGGGCGTCGGCTGGGGTGGCGGGGCGAATGTGGATCATGAGCGGGACTCGGCTCGGTTTGTGATCACATGCAGAACGGCGTTGTGCATGTCGGTCAGGATGAGGTGACCCCAGGGCTTGAGATAGGGGTTGATCGGGGTATTCAGACGGTAGGTCGTGGTTAGGGTGACGCGGGTGAGCGACGGCCCGAGCGGCTCGAAGCTGTAGCGACCTTCCAGCATGGTGACTTCAGGGCCAATGGGGGAAACGCGCGGATCGAGCGCCTTCATTAACTCCGGGTCGGGGAAGGCGAAGCGCCAGGCAAGGTCCGGGCCCGGCAGAAGGTGCTCCTCGAAGCGCACCCCCTTGGTCCAGGTGGCGTATCGGATGCCGTCCCGGGTAGCAGCCGAGACCGGCCGCGGCGCCCGCAGAAGGTTGTGGGTTATCGTCCAGATCTGCTCACTTTCGGCAATGTTAGAGACATTTTCCGCCTCGGCGCGGATCACCGACTTCGGGGCGGCGATGACGATTGAGGTGGAAACGGAGACATGCTCGGACATGTCGGGCACGGGGAGGTCGAAAAAGGGCGCAGCGAAGGGAACGGCCAGAAGCGCGAGGCAGAAATGCGCCTGACGCTCGAACCGGGCCATCAGAAGGCGGGTAAACCAGATGCCCGGAGCCGCGGCGGCGATGGCGATGGGCAGGGCCATGGCGATGCAGATCACTGTCTCAACCCAAAGGACGACCAGCAGGGCGGATACCAATAGCAGGGCGAGCGACGTGCGGCCGAGGACGGTCAGATAGCTATGGCGTCGGTGCCAGTCGAACAGGAGCTGCCCGGCGAAGCCCAGGCCGAGGCCGAGCCAGAGCAGGATGGCTATGGTTGCGACCGGGGCGGGGGTTAGAGCTTTCAGCGTCTGCGGCACATGAAAAAGTATGCCGTAGGAACAGAAGGCGTAGACGACGAAGGCCAGAGCCCGGAAGGCCGCCGGCGCCATCAGAGCGCAGCCAGCAACTGGTTGTGCCGCGCGGTAAAATCGTTGCGGACGTCCACTGGGGGCCTCAAGGTGATTTCCAGGTTCTCGATCAGCGCGGGGGCAGGCACTCCGAAGAACTTGTTGGCCTCGGCCACGGTGAACCCCGCAATTCTTGTAGCCTCCAGCCAGGCAGAGATGCGATCGGCCTTCTTGATCTGCCTTTTCACCGCCACAGGCACCTGCGCGGGCAGGCCGAAGCGAATGTGGATTGCGGAGGTGAGGCGATCATCCAGCGCGCCGTAGCCGGGGCCGACGGCGGCCTTTACGGGAGAAATCATGTCTCCGATGACGTACTCGGGCGCATCGTGCAGCAGGGCAGCCAGCTTCCACTTGACCGGGGCATCGGGGTTCATCCGGCTGTAAAGCGCTTCTACCAGAAGCGAATGCTCGGCCACGGAATACGCGAAGTCGCCATGGGTCTGGCCGTTCCACCGGGCGACGAAGGCGAGGCCGTGGGCGATATCCTCGATCTCGATATCCACTGGCGTCGGATCCAGCAGATCAAGCCTGCGACCCGAGAGCATGCGCTGCCATGCGCGGGGCGGTGCCTTGGCCATTTTCGTCTCCCTCTCGCAGGGAATTGGGTAGCGCGATCACGGCGAGGTGTAAACGCGGCGCGGAACCTCACGGGGGCTTTGGGGGTTAAGCTGCTGACAAGACGAAAAATTCACTCATGGGTCGCGCCGAGAACGAGAGGTTGGCGGCCCGAAGGACAGGATCATGAAAACCGCCCTTGCAACCACCGCACTTCTGCTCGCCTCTGCCCCCCTCGCGGCACAAACGGCTGACGGACCCTGCGGCAAACGGCAGTTCTTCGTCGACCAGCTTGTAGAGACGTATCAGGAGCAGCCCGTCGCCGGCGGCCTGCAGAGCGAGGACTCCCTCGTCGAGATCTGGGCATCGAAGGAAACGGGCAGTTTTACCATTCTCGTGACCGATCCGGGCGGCGAGACCTGCGTGGCCTTCACCGGTGAAGACTTTCATGAAGCAACCGGGTTTGTCGGCGTGAAAGGTGAAGCATCCTGAACGCCAAACGCCCTGCATTCGCCAGGTCTGGTTGATGGGGTGCGGGCCGGGTGCTATGTGCCGCTGCAAGTGAAACTTGCAGTTGGAGCGCCCAATGGCTGCCGATTACGTTGTTAAAGACATCTCTCTTGCCGAGTTCGGCCGCAAGGAGCTGGATATTGCCGAGACTGAAATGCCGGGTCTCATGGCCTGTCGGGCCGAGTATGGCGACAGCAAGCCGCTGAAGGGCGCGCGCATCGTCGGGTCCCTCCACATGACCATTCAGACTGCAGTGCTGATCGAAACGCTGGTCGCGCTGGGTGCTGATGTGCGCTGGGCAAGCTGCAACATTTTCTCCACTCAGGATCATGCTGCGGCGGCGATTGCGAAATCGGGCGTGCCGGTTTTTGCGATCAAGGGCCAAAGCCTGGAAGAGCATTGGGACTATCTCGACAAGTCGTTCATGTTCCCCGAGGGCGCGAACATGATCCTCGATGATGGCGGCGACGCCACGCTTTACGTGCTGCTGGGTGCTCGCGCCGAGGCGGGTGAAGACATCATCCCTGTGCCGCAGTCCGAGGAAGAAGAGGTCATCAAGGCGCAGATCAAGAAGCGCATGGCCGAGAGCCCCGGGTGGTTCACCAAGACTCGCGAAGCGATCAAGGGCGTGTCGGAAGAGACGACGACCGGCGTGCACCGTCTGTATGACCTGCACAAGAAGGGCCAGCTTCCCTTCCCTGCGATCAACGTGAACGACAGCGTCACCAAGTCGAAATTCGACAACAAGTATGGCTGCAAGGAATCGCTGGTTGACGGCATTCGCCGCGCCACGGACGTGATGATGGCCGGCAAGGTCGCCGTTGTCTGCGGCTACGGCGACGTGGGCAAGGGTTGTGCCGCGAGCCTTCAGGGTGCGGGTGCGCGCGTGAAGGTGACAGAGGTCGATCCGATCTGCGCGCTTCAGGCGGCGATGGACGGTTTCGAGGTGGTCACGCTGGAAGAGGTGGCCGCGAGTGCCGACATCTTCATTACCACCACCGGCAACAAGGACGTGATCCGCATCGAGCACATGCGCGAGATGAAGGACATGGCGATCGTCGGCAACATCGGCCACTTCGACAACGAGATTCAGGTGGCCAATCTGCGCAACCACAAATGGACCAACATCAAGGACCAGGTGGACATGATCGAGATGCCCGGCGGCAGCCGGATCATCCTGTTGTCCGAAGGGCGGCTGCTGAACCTTGGCAATGCCACCGGCCACCCCTCCTTCGTGATGAGTGCGAGTTTCACCAACCAGGTGCTGGCGCAGATCGAGCTGTGGACCAAGGGCGAGGAATACCAGCCCGGCGTCTACATCCTGCCCAAGCATCTCGACGAGAAGGTGGCGATGCTGCACCTCGACCGGATCGGGGTGAAGCTTTCGAAGCTCTCGACGGAGCAGGCGGCCTATATCGGCGTCACGCCGGAAGGGCCGTTCAAGCCGGAGCACTATCGGTACTGAGATTGAGGTGGGTTTTACCCTACGGATGGCGGCCTCGGGGGAGAACCCGGGGCCGTTCTCTTAGGCGCGTACTTCCAGTTTTCCGGGGCCGGGCGGAAACTTCCACGCCAGCAGGCAGCCTGCGGCCAGTATGAAGGCGTGCGGGAGCAGAACGTTGGGGAAGAGAAACACCGGCAGAACTTTTTCGCCGATAGTTCCGGCCCAGTCGCCGATGATCGCGAAGCCCTCACCGCATTCGGCTGACAGTCTCTCGAGTTCGCGCAGGCGGGGGAGGTAGGCTCGCTGGTAGGTCTTCCAGAGGCCGTCGACAATGTAGAATGGCACGGTGGAGAAGGCGGCAAGGAGCAAGGCGATGCGGCCGTTCTTCAGGATTGGCTGGCTGTAGGCCGAGAGCATCGCCGCCAGGCCAACGGTGACAGACCAGCCTTTGAGCGTGAGGGCATGCCCGTCAAAATCCGCATAGGCGCCGAAGAGCAGTTGATACTCGTTCCAGATCAGATCGCATGACATCGAAAGCCGCCCTCCGATTTGCACTAAAGCCGGGAGGGGCGCGTGGCGCAACCAGCGGGCCGCGGCTTTGCGGTTGCGCGATCTACCGTCTGGTGGAAGTTTGCCCGGGCAACAGGAGGAATGTGATGCGGATCATCGTGCACGGAGTTGGTGCAATCGGAGGAGTCGTGGCGGCGGCTCTGTCGTTGAGCGGGCAGGAGGTGATCGGCATCGCCCGCGGGGGAATGCTGGACGCGATCCGCGCCAAGGGCCTGCTGCTCGACAGTGAGCGCGGGCATGAGGTGGCGCGGTTTCCCTGTGTCGGTCATCCGAATGAGATCAAGTTTCGCGAGGACGATGCCGTTCTGCTCTGTGTGAAGGGGCAGGACACCGCAGGAGCTCTGGCCGATCTGCGGTCGGCGGGGCTGAACCGGCAACCCGTTTTCTGTTGTCAGAACGGAGTAGCCAACGAGCCTTTGGCGCTGCGGTTCTTCCCGAATGTGCATGCCGTCACGGTCATGATGCCTGCCAGCTATCTGGAGCCGGGGGAGGTTGCGATCCACTGTCAGCCGAGCTTCGGGATCTTCGACCTGGGGCGCTTCCCGTCGGGCCATGATGAAGCAGATCTGGCCATGGCAGCGGCGCTGGAGCGGGCCAATATTCCGACGTTGGTGCGCGATGACGCCATGGCTCCGAAGTATGGAAAATTGCTTCTGAACCTCGGGAACATTACCGGTGCCCTTCTGCCCCATGGTGCCGATTGCAAGCCGTTCGATGACCCGCTCCGCGAGGAGGGGAAGGCGGTGTTGGCGGCGGCAGGCATAGGCTGGGCCGACGTAGGCGATACCGAACGACGGCGCATTCATATGAAAGATCGTGAGAAGGCTGCGCAGGGTCGTGGCGGAAACTCGACAGTTCAGAGCCTGGCCCGGGGCACAGGTAGCGTCGAAACCGATTATCTCAACGGGGAGATTGTTGCCCTTGCGCGGACCTGCGGCGTGGAAGCGCCCCTCAATGAGCGGATTCAGTTGCTGTCTGTCGAGTTGATGGCGCGAGGTGGCCAGCCGGAAAGCCTTACCGAGGATCAGCTACAGGAAAAGCTCTTCGGCTAAGGCGTGCGGTGGATGGCGCCCCGCGAGTGTTCGCGGAGCGCCGGCTTTCTCAATGCTTGAACCGTTTGATCTCGCCGGACTTGAGCCGGGAGACATAGCTGTTCACCTCACGCTTGACGATCGGCATCAGCAGGTAGAGCGCGATGATGTTCACGATCGCCATGGAGAAGAGCATGGCATCGGAGAAGTCGATCACCGGGCCGAGGTTGGCGGCGGCACCGATCACGATGAAGATGCAGAAGATCACCTTGAAGAGCACCTCGGTCGTGCCGCCTTCCCCGAAGAGGTAGGTCCAGGCCTTCAGCCCGTAGTAGCTCCACGAAATCATGGTGGAGAAGGCAAAGAGCACCACGGCCACGGCCAGAAGCACCGGGAACCACGTGAAGGCCTTGGCGTAGGCTGCAGAGGTGAGTGCCACGCCGGACACATCACCTTCGGTCGCGATCCGCCCGGCTTCGGCGTTCCAGATATAGAGGCCGGTCTCGGGATCGACGTTCAGAACGCCGGTGATGACGATCACGAGGGCGGTCATGGTGCAGATGACCACGGTGTCGATGAAGGGTTCGAGCAGGGCAACGTAGCCCTCCGTCACCGGCTCCTTCGTGCGCACCGCCGAGTGGGCGATGGCGGCAGAGCCGATGCCGGCCTCGTTGGAGAAGGCTGCCCGGCGGAAACCCTGGATCAGGGCGCCGGTAAAGCCGCCCAGCACACCGAGACCGGTGAAGGCGCCCATGAAGATCTGCCCGAAGGCCCAGCCGATCATGTCGAAGTTCATCAGCAGAATGATGACCGACACGCCCACGTAGAAGATGCCCATGAAGGGCACGACCTTTTCGGTGACCTTGGCGATCGACTTGATGCCGCCGACGATGACCGCAAAGGTGACAATCGCGAGGACGAAACCGGTGATCCAACCGGGGTAGTCCCCGATCACGCCGGCAAGTTGGGCGTGAGCCTGGTTGGCCTGGAACATGTTGCCGCCGCCAAGCGCGCCGAGGATGGTGAAGATGCAGAACAGGACGGCAAGAAACTTGCCGCCCGGCAGGCCGCGCTCGGAGAAACCCTTGGTGATGTAGTACATCGGGCCGCCGGAGACGCGCCCGTCGGGGTACTCGTTGCGGTACTTCACACCCAGCGTGCACTCGGTGAACTTGGTCGCCATGCCGAAGAGGCCCGCGACGACCATCCAGAAGGTTGCGCCCGGTCCGCCGATCCCCACGGCGACCGCAACGCCGGCGATGTTGCCGAGGCCCACGGTTCCCGAAAGGGCCGTGGCGAGAGCCTGGAAATGGCTGACTTCACCAGCGTCGTTCGGGTCTGAATAGTCGCCCTTCACCAGCCGGATCGAATGGGCAAACCCTTTGAGCTGGATGAAGCCGAAATAGAACGTGAACACCAATGCGCCGACGACAAGCCAGAGCGCGATCCACGAAAAGTTGGTGCCCGGAAGGGGTGCGAAGATGAAGGAGACATACCAGCCGGTATAGTCCGCGAAGATTGTGTTGATGGTTTCGTCAATGCCCTGTGCCAGCGCCGGGAAGGGCGCGAAGATTGTGGCGAGAAGAGCGGCGAGTGCTTTTTTGAATGTCATCTGTCTGTCTCCGTCGCTCAGGGCACGATTACGGTGGGAACGGGCGCAACCTGTGCGAGCCCTATGGGCACCGAGCCGAAGACCCGTGCAGCGATGGATTGCGAGCCGGCGCGTCCGACAAAGATCATAGAGGCCCCTGTCTCGCTCGCGATCTCGACGATCTTGTCGACGACGCTGCCGTACCGAAGTTCGCACCTGGCTTCGAGGCCGGCGGCCTGCGCCCTGGCAACGGCCGGATCGAGCACGATTTCCTTCGCGCGCGACATCTCCTGCTTGCGACGACCGTGACGCTCTTCGATTTCTTCGGGCGTGAGGAAGCTGTAGGGCGACCACTCCAGAATATGCACGATAAGCAGACTGGCGCCGTCCTTCGAGGCGCGTTCCATGGCGTAGTCGAGCGTGGGCGTATCGCCTTCTTTGCCCTCGTACGCCACAATGAATGTCTCTGAACTCATTGAATATCCCCCGTGATTTTACATCTGTCGATCCCATCTCAATTCCCCGAAAAACGCAGGTTTCGATGGGCCACACTATGAGCCTGTGCGATACGTCACAGTTTTGTCACGGAATTTCTGGGGCAATTGGCGGGATTTCGGCAGTGTCTCGCCTGAATGGCGGGCATTTGGAAGCGTCACGCAATATGTCGCCTGACAACGGCTTGAC
Organism: Oceanicola sp. 502str15; assembly: GCF_024105635.1. Taxonomy (NCBI): domain Bacteria; kingdom Pseudomonadati; phylum Pseudomonadota; class Alphaproteobacteria; order Rhodobacterales; family Roseobacteraceae; genus Oceanicola; species Oceanicola sp. 502str15. The sequence goes on along the minus strand of NZ_WYDQ01000001.1, from coordinate 3,187,831 downwards.
CCAGCGTTCGGGGCATTTTTCCTTTGCCGCCATGGGGCTGTTGCGTATGTTTCAACGCAACGGCGGGAGAACTCGCCGGAGTGCCACCATGCGAGGGAGTGAAGCATTATGGGCAAGAGAGACGAGTTGATCGCGAAATATGCCGACGATCTGAAAAACAAATGCGGGATGACGCCCGACATGGACTTGCTGACGAAAGTCACCATCGGCTGCGGCCCGTCCATCTATAACGATGATGCTTCCACGGTTGCCGCGAGCCAGAAGAGCGAGTTGGAAACGATCGAGAAGAACTTTCTGATCAAGAAACTCGGCCTGAAAGCCGGGCCCGACCTGATGGCCGGTATCGAGAAGGCGATCGAGACCTACGGCAAGTCGGACCGCAACAAGTATCGCGCGGTCTTTTATTATCTGCTCGTGAAGCAGTTCAAGAAAGACTCCGTTTACAAGTAAGGCGGCCAGAACCCGCCGATATCGTAAACGCTGAAGACAATTGTGGCGGTGCCGCCAAGGCTCTGCCATTCAATGGGGCAACCGCCGAATGGTGGTTCCGTCTTGTGTTACAGATACTTGACCTCCTTGGGCCCGATGCGACGGCGCATCCTCGAGCGGCGCGTAACGCGCGGTGTTGGTTAACGTGACACACTCACTAACCTACTGTAAATAAGACAGTTTTCGGAACGCAACGTTTGCCTTCTTGCCCGAACTGAGGTAGAAGATTGGCAAGCGAACGGTCAGGATGACCCGGGACATACCAGATACGAGCGGTGCGATTGGGAGCTCGTGGGAAGATGGAGGGTCTCGAGGGGTCGAGGCCCTCCATGTTGTTTCAGGGCCGCCATTTGCACTCTGCCTGGATATATGACGACGGTGAACTTGGCTCCAGCGGTGACGCCACCACGAGCCTGCCGTGGTGGAGCTTTTCCAAAACCATAATAGCCGCCTGCGCCCTGCACCTCGCAAGAGAAGGACGGCTCGATCTGGATGCCGCGGCGCGAGGGCCATGGACCCTACGCCAGCTGCTGCAACACCGCGCCGGAGTGCCCTGCTATGGCGGCTTGAAGACCTACCATGACGCCGTGGCGCGACGCGATGTGCCGTGGAGCCGGGCGCGGCTGATGTCGGAGGTCGGCGAGGTCCCGAATTTCGCGCCGGGAGAAGGCTGGGCCTATTCCAACGTGGGTTACATGCTGGTGCGCGAGGAGATTGAGGCCGTCGCGAGCTGTGACATTGGCGCCTTGGCGACGGAGCTCTTTGGAGCGCGGCTGGGCCTGTCGACGATGCGACTGGCCAAGACCCCCGAAGATTTTGCCCATGTGCCCGGGGCAGATGGGTATCACCCCGACTGGGTCTATCATGGCTGCTTCATGGGGTCGCCGATGGATGCGGCGACGCTCGTGGCCGCCTTGGTTGACGACCTTCTCGACGAGGGCGTGCATCCGTTGGGGGGAGGCATCGAAGGCCGGCCCTGGACCGAAACGGCCTACGGTCTCGGGTTGATGGCGGGACGGGCGGGGGCGCTGGGCCGGGCGACGGGGCATGCGGGTGTCGGACCGTTCTCCTGCTGCAGCATTACCCGTTTCAGCGATGTGTCGCGCCCTGTGAGTGTTGCGGTGTTTGCGGAAGGGTCGAACGAGGCGATCCCGGAATGGGAGGCGGTCCGAATTGCGCGGGCCTAGGCCGATGCGCACCCTAGCGCGCCGGTTCAGAACAGTCCGAGGACGAGACCGATCACGGTAGGCCCGAGCACCGAATAGCCGCCGTCCAACAGGGTCAGTTCGCGTTTGCGGTTTGCATAGGCATAGTTCATCGCGACCCAGGGGGTGATCATGAAAAGCCCTATTCCGAGGCCGACCAGCGCCGACTTTCCCACGCCCTCGATGCCCGCCATCACCAGTATGTGCCGCAACATCCCGGCCACGAGCAGCATGGCGATGCCGGAGATCACGAAGGGCATCGGTGAAAATTCCGCCACCGGCTTGCCGCTCTCGTCGCAGGGGATCTCCGCCGCCGCCAGCCATGGCTTGGAGAGGGAAATGTACCACGCCGCGCCCACGGCGAATCCTGCGATTGCGGCGACCAGAACAGCGATAAATCCCATGACGATCCCTCCGATGTGTCGGAAGTATGGGGTAGATCAGGCTTTCTGGGAATACCCGCCAAGGGCACAGATCACCTGCCACTCGGCCTCGGATACGGGCTGGACCGACAGGCGGGTGTTGTTGACGAGCACCATCTCGGCGAGCGAGGGCTCTGCCTTGCAGTCGGCAAGGGTCACCGGTTTGGGCATGGGACCGACTGCCTTGATGTCGACGCACTCCCAGCGCTCGTCATCGGTGGTGCTGTCGGGGTGCGCTTCGGCGCAGACCTCGACGACGCCGACGATCTCCTTGTCCTTCTGGGAATGATAGAAGAAGCCGAGGTCACCCAGCTTCATCTCGCGCATGTGGTTGCGTGCCTGATAGTTGCGCACGCCATCCCATTCTTCACCGGCGTCGCCCTTGGAAACCTGGTCGTCCCAGCTCCACGTGGACGGTTCGGATTTGAAGAGCCAATAGGCCATGTGTCACTCCCTCGTCAGCGGGCGGGAGAGGAGCACCGCCATGGCTTCACCCGCAGAAAGGGTGCCCGTGGTCAATGCGGCCACCGCCTCAGTGATCGGCATTTCCAGTTTTCGCCTGCTGGCAAGCCGAAGGGTTGCCTCGGCGGTTGCGATGCCCTCGGTCGTCACGCCGGCAGGGGGCGTCTCGCCACGACCAAGCGCCAGCCCGTGCCGAAAGTTGCGGCTTTTCTCGGAGGTGCAGGTCAGCGCGAGGTCGCCGAAGCCGGACAGCCCCGCGAGGGTTTCCTTCTTGCCACCGAGGGCGGAGGCGAGCCGCGAGATCTCGGCAAATCCGCGCGTCATCAGCGCGGCGCGGGCGCTCTCGCCAAACCCCGCTCCGATGCAGGCGCCACATGCGATAGCGATGACATTCTTGAGCGCGCCGCCCAGTTCTGCCCCGATCGGATCAGTCGACAGGTAGAGCCGTAGGGTGCTGGTGGAGAGCGCCGATTGCAGCATTTCGCCTGTGCGCTTGTCGGCGCAGGCCAACGTCAGCGCCGTGGGCAACCCGCGGGCAATATCGACAGCAAAGGACGGGCCGGTGAGGATGGCAGGGATTGCCTTCCTGGCGGCCCCCTCGATGATGCCGGTTGGCCCCTTGGCACGCTCCAGGTCCACACCCTTGCAAGCGGCCACCACGCAAGACTCCCCGATATGTTCGCGGTAGGTTTCGAGCAGCCCGGAAAGGGTTTGCATGGGTGTTGCCATGATGAGGATCGGCGCGGCGAAGGCACCGTTGTCATTCACCACGGCCAATTCGGGAGGCAGGGCCACACCGGGGAGGCTTTTTGCATTCTCCCGGGTTTCGTTCATGACGGCGGCCTGTTCCGGGTCACGCGCCCAGAGAGTCACGGTCGGCCCGTTCTCGCCCGCCAACTGGCTTGCAAGTGCTGTGCCAAAGGCACCGGCCCCGATCACGGAAATATCGCTCATGCCTTTGCGCCTTTCTTGCCGGAGCCGAGCATTGGAGTAGCGGCTCTGTCAAGCGGCCAGCGCGGACGGGCCGAAAGGGTCAGGTCATCCGCCGGTGCTCCGGACCGAAGCAGTTCGATCCCGGCCCAGGCGATCATGGCGGCATTGTCGGTGCAAAGGGCTAGCGGCGGGGCGGTAAACCGGACGCCGGCCTTCTCGGCCTCGCTGGCCAGAGCCGCGCGGAGGACATCGTTGGCGGCAACCCCTCCGGCCACCGCAAAGGCGGGTTCGCTGGGCGACAGGGCGAGGTAGGCCTGTAGGGCGCGCGATGTCTTTGCGGCCAGCACGTCGCGGATGGCGGCCTGAAAGCCGGCGGCAAGATCATTGACGTCTTCTCGCATCAATCGGCTGCCGTCCTGCAGCACCGAGTCGCGGGCGCGGAGCAGGGCGGTCTTGAGCCCGGAGAAGGACATATCGCAATGCGCCTCCCGCAGCAGCGGACGGGGCAGCGCGAACCGGTCCTCATTTCCCTGCAGGGCCGCTTGCTCGATTGATGGACCGCCCGGTTGGGGTAGGCCGAGCAGGCGGGCGGACTTGTCGAAGGCCTCCCCCGGGGCATCGTCAATCGTGCCGCCGAGCCGTTCGAAGCTGTCGGGTCCGTGGGCAATGAGAAACTGGCAATGACCGCCGGACACCAGCAAAAGCAGATAGGGAAAGGCGAGGGCGTCGGTGAGGCGTGGGGTCAGGGCATGGCCCGCGAGGTGGTTGATTCCGAGGAGCGGCAGGCCGGTGGCGGCAGAAAGACCCTTCGCGCACATCACGCCAGACACCACGCCGCCGATCAGCCCGGGGCCGGAGGTGACGGCGATGGCATCGAGACCGTCCAAAGCAACATCGGCATTCTGCAGTGCGAGCTCTACCATCAGGTCGAGCCTTTCGGCATGGGCGCGTGCGGCGATTTCGGGGACCACGCCGCCGAAGGCCGCGTGCAGATCGGTCTGACCCGAGACCTCGGAGGAGAGCACATGCGCGGCGCCATCCCACCGCAGGACTGCGGCGGCTGTGTCGTCGCAGCTCGATTCTATCCCGAGAACGGTCAGGGTGCTCATATCTTGCCTTTTCAGGGGTCGCACGGCATCACCACCTCAGATGGCTGAATGTTGTTATCCCGCCGGGTGCGGCTTGTGAACCGCCTGCCCGTATTGCTAACCCGCCCGGCGCGGGGCAACGGGGAATTTGCGGAAGCCTTGCGCGGGGCCCTTGGGGCCGTCGAGATCATCGAGAACCCGTTGCTCGAGATTGTGCCGCTGGAGCCGGTTGAGTTGCCCGGGCCGGAAGACGGGGTGATCTTCACGTCCGCCCGCGCCGTGGAAGTGTTCTCGAACTGGCAAGAAGGCGCCGGGCGGCGGGCCTGGTGCGTGGGAAACCGGACAGCGGAAGCCGCGCGCGAGGCGGGGTTTGCCGCGGTGGCGGGCGACGGTGCGGCTGCGCATCTGCCGGCCCTCCTCGGTCGTGAAGACACGGTGCCGCCGCTCTGGCACCTTCGCGGTGTGCACCAGCGCCGGGACGTTGCGGCGGAGTTGCAGGCGCTGGGCTACGACTGCCGCAGTATGATCATCTATGACCAACGGGCGTTGCCTCTGGCGGCGCAAATCCGCACCCGTCTCGAGGCCGGCGAGGCCATGGTTGCCCCCCTCTTCTCACCTCGTACCGCAGGGCTATTGGCCGCAGAAGTCAAAAACATGGGTGCGAATCTCCGGGTTGTGGCGTTGAGTAGTGCGGTGGCCGATAAATGGCCCGCGCCCTCGGCCGTGGCAGAGCGCCCAGACGCGGCAGCCATGCTTGAAGCAGTGCGGCGGGAGGTTGGTTGAGCGGCTGCATCCGTCAGGCTAGGGTGGCATGCGGCAGTGCGGCGAAGTGACGAGAGGAATGCAAGTGGCGGGTTCGGACGACAAGTCGGAAGAAACAAAGGGCGAGACCGCCAAAGACGAGGCCAAGGCGCCTGCCGTCAAACGGAATAGTCGCAAGAGCACGGCAAGCAAACCCGCCGCTTCGACGACGAAAAAGGCCGTTGAGCCGAAGGATACCAAGCCCGGTGACGCTGACCCCAAGGGGGCGAACGACAGCAATGCAGCACCTGAACCGGTCGAGGCCAAGGATGCGCCGTCTGGCGATGTGACTAAATCCGATGCAGCATTTAAACAGTCCGAGCCGCTCAAGCCGGGACCGACGGACAAGGGATCGGAAGAGCCAAAGAGCGAGCCCGGTGGGGAGCCCGATGCGAAAGTCGAGGCAGAGCGCAAGGCTGAAGCAAAGCCATCGGAACCGAAAACGCCCGCTTCTGTCCCCGTGCCGGTGCCCACACCTGAACGATCCGACTTCGTGCCGATGCTTCTGGGCGGAATCGTCGCCGGGCTGATCGGTTTTGCAACGGCCTGGTATGTCTGGGGCCGAGAGGATACCAGCGCGGAGCTTTCCGCGAAGGTCGACGCGCAGGCCGAGTCGGTTGCGGGACTCGAGGCGTCGATCGCGGGCATGGCCTCTTCGGAAGAACTTTCGGCAGTGGCCGAACGTCTGGCAACGCTGGAATCCACCCCTGCGGCCGACACCGGCGCGACCGATGCCACGATCGCCGCCCAGGCAGAGGCGCTTGCGGCGCTGTCTTCGCGCATTGAGGCGCTCGAGAAGGCGCCCGTGGAAGGGTCTGCGGATCCGGCTGCGCAAGCGGCCTTGGCGGCATATGGGCGGGAAGTCGAGGCGTTGCGCAAGGAAGTCACCGACCAGATGGCGCAGATGAACGCAGCCCTGGAGGCGGCAAAGGAAACCGAGGCTCAAGCCGCCGCGCGGCAGGAAGAGGCCGCCGCCGCCGCCGCACGCGCTGCCGAACAACGCGCCCTTCTTGACGTGCAGCAGGCGCTGGAAACCGGTGCACCTTATAGCGAGGCGTTGGGCCGCATCTCCTCTGCGGAGATTCCGGAAGGGCTTGCAGGGCCAGCGGCCGATGGTGTGCCGACGCTCGACTCTCTCAAGGCGAGTTTTGCGCCCGCCGCCCGCGAAGCCCTCAAGACCGCCCGTCAGGAAACGGCTGGTGAAAACGGCGGGGGGTTCGGGTCCTGGGTGACACGGCAGGTCGGCGCCCGCTCGCTGGAGCCCAAGGAGGGCGATGACCCGGACGCCGTGCTATCTCGCGCGGAATCTGCTCTAAACGCCGGTGATCTCTCGACGTCCCTCTCCGAAATCGCAGCCCTCCCTCCGGGTGGGCAAGAGGCTATGGCCGGCTGGGTCGCCAAGGCCAGCCTTCGAAATGATGCCGTGTCCGGGGCCGATGCCCTGTCTGCCACGCTGACAAGTAACTAGGAGAAGCAGACGAATGCTCTGGTCGGTTCTCAAGATCCTGTTCTTTGTGGTGATCGTTGCGGCGTTGGCGCTTGGTGCCGGCTTCGTAATGGAAAACGGTCCCTCGGTGCTGCTGCGTGTCGGCTCCATCGAGTTTGCGCCCTCACCGCTCGTAGCCATCATCTGCGCCCTGCTACTGCTGCTCGCGGTCTGGCTCATCCTGAAGCTCGCCGGCCTTCTGGTGGCGGTTGTCCGCTTTCTCAATGGCGATGAAACCGCGATGAGCCGCTACTTCGACCGCCACCGCGAGAAGCGCGGGTATGAAGCGCTCTCGGAAGGCATGATGGCGCTGGCGTCCGGCGAGGGGCAATTGGCCCTGACCAAGGCCAACCGGGCGGAGCGTTACCTTGGAAAGCCGGAACTGACCCGGCTGCTCACGGCGCAGGCGGCGGAGCAGGTGGGCGACAGGAAGACGGCGGAAGAGGCCTATAAGGCGATGCTCACCGACGACCGCACCCGCTTTGTCGGGGTGCGTGGGATCCTGAAGCAGAAGCTTGCTGACGGAGACACCGAGACAGCGCTGAAGCTGGCCGAGAAAGCCTTTGCCATGAAGCCGGGCCACACTGAAACGCAGGATACCCTGTTGCAGCTGCAGGCTGGGCAATCTGACTGGGCCGGTGCCCGGAAGACCCTGAGTGCGAAGCTGAAGCATGGCTCCTTGCCGCGCGATGTGCACAGAAGGCGCGACGCGGTTCTGGCGCTCTCGGAAGCCAAGGATGTGATCGAAGAGGGCGGCACCATCGAGGCGCGTGAAGCCGCGATTGAGGCCAACCGTCTGTCTCCCGATCTGGTGCCTGCCGCGGTCATGGCGGCACATGGCTACATCGCCCAGGACAAGCCGAGGTATGCCACCCGCGTTCTGAAGAAGGCATGGGATGCCCAGCCGCACCCCGACCTTGCCGCTGCTTTCGCCGCCATTCAGCCTGATGAAACGCCTGAGGCACGCCTGAAACGCTTCCAGCCGCTCCTGCGCTCGCACCCCGAACACGAGGAAACGCGGCTTCTGGCCGCCGAGTTGAACCTTGCTGCCGAAGATTTTCCGGCGGCCCGCAAGGCGGTTGCCCAGATTGCCAGTGCAGAGGGGGCCAATGCACGAGCCCTTACCATCATGGCAGCCGTCGAGCGTGGCGAAGGGGGTGACGATCACGTTGTGCGCGCATGGCTAGCCCGCGCCGTCACCGCGCCGCGCGGTCCGGCATGGGTGTGTGACAACTGCCAGAACATCCACGGGCACTGGGCACCAACCTGCGATAACTGCGGTGCCTTCGACACGCTCTCCTGGCGCGAACCGCCGCGCAGCGAGGTGTCGATGCCGGGTGGCGTTGAGATGCTGCCCCTTCTGGTCGGCCCCGCGCCGAAACCGGAGCCGGAAGACGCCCCTGTGGTGTTGCACGAGGGTGAGGTGGAAGATGCCGAAACGCTGGAAACCGAAGATGACGGGCCGGTGGAAGAGAAGGCAAAATAGGGCTGGCCCGATGAGGGCAAGCGCGGTATAGACCGCGCCGGTCGCCGCTGTAGCTCAGCTGGTAGAGCACGTCATTCGTAATGATGGGGTCGGGGGTTCGAGTCCCTTCAGCGGCACCAGATTCTTCAGGCAAGTATCTGCTTTAGCCACCGTCCTTTGTGGGCGGTGATTTGCGGTGCTTGGGCCGTGCGACGATCCCATCACTTCACGATACGGCATGGGGCCGTTAACCCAGTTCCTTGATCGCTGGAGCAAGCAGAGGCGTGAGGCGATCGGTTGATAAATTGACACGCAAAATAAACTGCAATAAATGTTGCAATGAATTGCCTGTCGCCGGTTTGGATCACGCTGGTCCTCAAGGGCCGCATGCGTCGCGGAGGTCGATGGAGAGTGTGCCGGCCCAGGCCGAGATCGGGTGACTTCGCCATTGGAGGATATCGGAGAGCAAAATGCAGAAAATTCGTTACGCCGTTGTCGGCGCCGGCTGGATCTCGCAAGAGGCCTTCATGCCGGGAGCGGGGCTGACAGAGAACTCCGAGATGACCGCAATCGTTTCCGGCTCGACGGAAAAGGCCCGCAGGCTGGCAGAGTTTCACGAGGTGCCGGCAGTCTATAGCTACGAGCAGTACGACGAGATGCTCGCCGCCGATGTCTGCGATGCGGTTTACGTGGCGCTGCCCAACTCCATGCACGCCGACTACACAATCCGGGCGGCGCGGGCGGGCAAGCACATCCTTGTCGAGAAGCCCTTGGCGACGAACATTGAGGATGCCGAGGCGATGATTGCGGCGGCGGAAGAAAACGGCCTTTACCTGATGACGGCCTATCGGCTGCACAACGAGCCCGGCACCGTGGACGTGCTCGAGCGCATCCGGGCTGGCGAGATCGGCGACCCGCGTATCTTCAGCGCAATCTTCTCCTTCTTCGCGGCACCGGGCAATCACCGCCTGAAGGCGAGCCATTGGGGCGGGCCGTTGCAGGATATCGGGGTCTATTGTCTGAACGCGGTGCGCCATGTGTTTGGCGCCGAACCGGAGGAGGTGACCGCGGTGCGCAGCCATGGAAATGGGGATGCGCGTTTTGCCGAGGTCGAAGAGAGCATTGCCGTAACGCTCAAATTCCCCGAAGGCCGACTGGCGCAATTCATTGCCAGTTTCGGGGGTGACAGCCGGGACTGCTACACCGTGGTCGGGACCAAGGGCAGCCTCACGCTTGATCCGGGATTTCGCTTCGAGACCCCGATGGCGATGCAGCGGCGCAATGGCGAAGAGATCGCCTTCGAGACCTTCATGCACACCGATCACTTTGCGGGGCAGACGGCCTACTTCTCCAACTGCATCATTGGGGGCACCCCGCCCGAGGCCGATGGGGGGGAGGGGCTCGCGGACATGCGTGCTCTTCTGGCCATCGAGAAGGCCGCCGAGACTGGACAGCCGCAGAAGGTGAATACCCCGCCGCGTCCGACACATCCGACGCGGAAGATGGTTCATGAGTTTCCGCTGACCGACAAGCGCCTGCTGCTCTGAGCCCGCAACACCCCGGCAAAAGAAAAGCCCGGCCACGGAAATGCGTGGCCGCGCTTACTTGATCTCAAGCTGTGCTCAAGCCTTGCGGCGCACATCCAGCGTGTCGATCAGCGCGGCGAACTCATCCGCGCTTGTGCGCTTGGCGAGCGCTTCGCGCATCATGTCTGCGTGGGTCTTGGGTGACATTCCGCCAACCGCGGGGTCGGTATCGAGGTTTGTCGGAAAGGCGTAGCCCTCGGCACTGGCCGCAACGACACGATCGAGCTCGTCGTCGCTCAGGCCGCTGCCGACCAGCTCGGGGTAGAGCGCCTTGATCATGGAAGTGCGGTCGATTGCCTCCATTGTCCGGCCCATTGCCGAGGAGACCTGCAGCAGGTTGACCAAGCGATAGCGGTCTTCGGTGACATTGGCGCCGGCGCCGTGCATGACGGCGGGGTTGAAGAACACGGCATCGCCCTTCTTCATCGGAAGTTGCGAGCGGGCTTCCTTGAAATACTCTTGGAATTCCTCGCGCTCGAAGGCGAGGTAGCCTTCGTAGAAATTCTGGCTGTAGGGCAGATAGAGCGTCGGACCGGTTTCGATCGGCATGTCGATATGGGCCACCGCACCTTGCAGCGTGAGCATCGGCGAAAGTTCCTGCACATGGCCGGGGTAGCTCTCTTGCCGCTTGGGCGTCATGAAGCCGAGGTGATAGTCGCGGTGGGCGTCCTGCGCCTTGCCGCCGGGATTGACCCGAAAGCACTGGGCCGTCATCTGGTATCCCGGTCCCAGCCAAGCCCGGCAGGCGATGTCGATTGCTGGAAACTTGAAGTAATCGGCGAAGTTTTTCGGGTCGGCCAAGCAGTGTTTCTGGAGCGAGTTCCAGACCCTGTCGTTGGAGCCTGCGGTGATGAAATAGTCGCCGCGCGAACTGGCATCCTTTTCCTCTGCGATGATGTCGGAGAAGGTCGCGGTGGCCTTGTCGATGACCGCCTCGTCAGGGATTGCGCCGCGCAGAACGATGACCCCGGGGCCGCTGCGGAAAACCGTGGCCCACTCTGCCATAAGCGAAAGACGGGCCTCGCCCTGAAGTGCTGCTGCGTCGGCCGCGTCGTAGATCAGCACGTTCTGCTCAACCTCGACGGCATGGGGCCAGTCTTCCAAGTTGGTCGTGCGGTCGCAGATCCGCTTCAACTCGTCGAGTGAGCCATCGTTGCGGCTGATCCAGACCTGCCGGCGCCGTTCGTCCGCCGACACGTGATTTGCGTCTTTCATGGTGTCCTCCCTGGTTTGCCAACCCGTTCCTCCGCCCGGGGACAAGCGCCACGAGCTCCTCGGGATTCACGAGCCATTGCATCGAATGCATATTGTCAAAGAATAATGTTTGCAATAAAAATTGCATCGTGTTTAGATTTGGAGGTTCCGATGCGGGGGGAGGGACTCCATCGCGATCTCGGGGCGCAAACAGCAAGAACGTCGAGCGGCCTGCCAGTCATGGCGCGCGGCGGCGCAAGGGAGGATAATTCATGAAGACATTGTTCAAGGCGGTGGCGATCGCCGCCGTATCCACACTTGGCCTCGGGGCCGGAACCGTGGCGAAGGCCGAGGGCGAGAAGCTCGTTTACATCTACCATTCCGGTGACGAGGATTTTTGGTGGAACACCATCAAGAACACCCTCGACCAGGCCGAGAGCGAGCTGGGTATCACAGTCGATGTGCGCAACCCGCCCAACGGTGATTCCGCCCAGATGGCGCGGATCGTCGAGCAGGCAGCCGCCGCCGACTACGACGGCATGATCGTGACGATCGGCGACTATGACGCCCTGCGCGACGCCATCACCGGCGCAGTCGACAGCGGCATGCCCGTGATCACCGTCAACTCCGGTACCCAGGAGCAATCCGAGAGCATGGGTGCACTGATGCACATCGGCCAGCCCGAGTTTGACGCCGGAAAACTCGGTGGTGAGCGTGCCAAGGCCGATGGCGTGTCCGACTTCGTCTGCTTCAACCACCAGATGGGGAACATCCCGCTGACCGACCGCTGCGCCGGCTTTGCCGAGGGCCTCGGTCTTCCTGAGCTTGGTGACCGCATGGTCGACCTTGGCGGCGACCCGGTCGAAGCCAAGAACCGGGCCTTCGCCTACCTCAAGGCCAACCCCGACGTGGAAGCCATCCTGACGCTCGGCCCGAACGGTGGTGATCCGACGCTGCAGGCACTCGAAGAACTGGGTCTCGCCGGCGCGATCTACTGGGCGTCCTTTGAACTGAGCGATGACATGATCGGCGCACTGAAGGATGGCTCGCTGAAATGGTCCATCGACCAGCAGCAGTTCTTCCAAGGGTATCTCGCGGCAAACCTGCTGACCAACTACATCCGCTATGGCGTCCGCGTGCCGCACCACATCAACTCCGGCCCGGGGTTCCTGACGAAGGACAACATCGAACAGGTGGAGTCCCTGATCGGAACCTTCCGCTGATCCTTAACAACGAAACGACACTCGGCAGCGCCGCCTCTTGGGGCGGTGCTGTCGGCACAGCGAGGTTTGAGGCTTAGAGAATGACTGACCATACAGCAGATGCACCCGACGAGAGGGTCAAGGATCTATCCTTGTCGCAGCGCTTCCTGATGCGCCCGGAAATGGGCTCGTTCTGTGGTGTGATCCTCGTTCTGATCTTCTTTCTATTGATCGCGTCCGACAACGGCATGTTCAACCCGGACGGCATCCGCAACTGGTCGGTCGTATCTGCGCAGTTCGCGATCATTGCCGTAGGGGCCTGCCTTCTGATGATCGCGGGCGAGTTTGACCTTTCCGTCGGCTCCATGATCGGTTTTGCGGGGATGGTCCTTGCCATTTCCAACGTCCACTACGGCCTGCCGATGTGGATGGGCATCCTCGCCGCCTTCGTCCTGTCGGTCGCCCTCGGGGCCTTCAACGGGTTCCTGGTGATCAAGACAAAGCTGCCGAGTTTCATTGTAACGCTCGCCTTTCTCTACATCCTGCGCGGGCTGACGATCTACATGTCGGTCACAACGACCAGCAAGACCATCCTCAGCGGCATGAAACCCGCAGCCGAGGCGGACTGGCTGGCCCCCATCTTTGGCGGCGAGGCCTTCAAGTTCGTGTTCACCTGGATGGCCGAGCAGGGATGGATCGCGACGTTCACTCGCGGCACCTTCGAAGGGCAGCCGGTTGTGAGTGGGGTTCCCGCACTGATCCTCTGGGCCATCGGCCTGGTGATCTTCGGTCAGTTCCTTCTGACCCGCACACGCTTCGGCAACTGGATTTTCGCCTCTGGGGGCGACGCCCACGCGGCGGAGTATGCCGGCATTCCGGTGAAGCGCGTGAAGGTCCTGATGTTCATGTTCACCGCCTTCTGCGCCTGCATTTTCGCCATGTGTCAGGTTACGGAGTTCGGCTCCGCCGGGGCGGATCGCGGCCTGCTCAAGGAGTTCGAGGCAATCATCTGCGTGGTCATTGGCGGTGCTCTGCTGACGGGCGGCTACGGCTCGGTTATCGGGGCAGGACTGGGCGCCATCATGTTTGGCGTGGTGCAGCAGGGCTTGTTCTTCTCTGGAGCAGAAAGCTCGCTGTTCCGGGTCTTCCTCGGCAGCCTGCTGCTGATCGCGGTGATCACCAACACTTACATTCGTCGTCGCATCATCGGCGCAGGAGACTGAGATGAGTGAGCCAATCCTCAAACTCGAGAACATCAAGAAGCACTTCGGCTCCGTCATCGCGCTTGATGGTGTTTCCTTCGACCTCCAGCCCGGTGAGTGCCACTGCCTGCTTGGTGACAACGGCGCGGGCAAGTCGACCTTCATCAAGACCATGTCGGGGGTGCATCGCCCCAGCGAAGGCAAGATCTACTACGAGGGCAAGGAGGTGCAGTTTCACAGCACCCATGACGCCATCGAGCGCGGCATTGCCACCGTGTATCAGGACCTAGGGATGATCCCGATGATGTCGGTCAGCCGCAACTTCTTCATGGGAAATGAACCAACCTACAACCGGCTGGGAGTGAAGCTTTTCGATCACAAGCGCGCCAATGACGTCACCGTCGAAGAGATGCGGCGCATGGGCATCAACCTTCGCAGCGCCGAGCAGGCGGTAGGGACGCTTTCCGGCGGTGAACGCCAGACCGTGGCGATTGCCCGCGCCGTTCATTTCGGCGCCAAAATCCTTATCCTCGACGAGCCGACCTCGGCGCTTGGGGTCCGCCAGACATCGAACGTGCTGCACACCATCGACAAGGTGCGGAAGCAGGGGGTTGGCGTGGTGTTCATCTCACACAACATCCGCCACGCCCTTGCGGTGGGCGACAGGTTCACCGTGCTCAATCGCGGGCGCACGCTGGGCACGGCGCGGGCCGGTGAGATCGCCGAAAGCGAATTGCAGGATCTGATGGCTGGCGGACAAAAATTGGCGGTCCTCGACTCGTCACTGGGCGGGACGGTTTGAGGAGGTGCGGTCCTGCAATGATTGTTGCACCGCGCGGAGTGGTTTAATAGCCTGACCCGCAGTTTTGAGCAGGAGTGGGCAATGAAGAGTGGCAAGCAGCGGGACGGGGCGGATACGCGTCCTAAGGACTACGAAAGCCTGATCCGGCTGATCCACGAACGCCACGACTCCATGAGCAAGACTTATCAGCGGATATCGGTCTTCCTCACACAAAACCCCAACGACGTGGCCGTGCAATCGGTGAACTCGATTGCCGAGCGATGCGGCATCCACGCATCGTCCTTCGTCCGCTTCGCCCAGGCGCTTGGCTACACGGGCTTCAAGGATCTTCAACAGCTGTTCCAAAAGCGGCTGGCCACGGCTGCCCCGGGCTTCGAGGCGCGGGTGGCGGCATTGGAGGAAGAGCTTGCGACGCGCACGGATCACTCGGAGTTCGGCTTTCTGCGCGATCTCGTGGTTCGTGACATCGCATCCCTTCAGGGACTCCTCGACCAGATCGACTTTGCCGAGATCGCCCGCGCCGCCGACATGATAGATACGGCCGAGAGCGTCTACCTGATCGGCCAGCTCCGCTCGGCCCCTGTGGTAGAGTTGCTGCGCTACATCCTGACCATGCTCGGCAAGCAGGTGATCCTGCTCGATCCCGGCGGCGGGCTGGCCACACATATGGCCCGCACAATGCGCAGCAATTCGCTGCTGATCGCGGTGTCCTTCCGCTTCTATGCCAACGAGGTGGTGAACATCGTCGAGGAGGCGGAGGCTGCGGGTGTCCCGATCGTGGCGATCTCTGACAGTTCCTTGAGCCCGCTGGCGAAGTCGGCCGACATCCTCTTTGCGGTGCCCGAGCACGACTATACCTTTTCGCGCTCGCTTGCCGCGCCGATGTGCCTTGCGCAGGCGCTTACGGTGGCAGTTGCGGCTCGGGTTCAGAAGAACGCCGAGAGCCCGCGCATTCCGACGGTGACCCATCCGTAAGCGCCCTCGTGGCGTGGCTTCGGAACTTTCTGAATGGCCTCAGAGAGGCGGGCCACCGCGCATCAAGTGAACTCTCCCAGCAAGAATTGCAATGATTGTTGCAAGAGCGATTGCAAGTGGTATTGTCATTGCAACGGGAGGAGAATCAGCGATGGTGCAAGCCATTACGGTAAGTCTGAGCCGGAGCCGTGTTTGCTTCGCCGTGTACCGCTCGACAGACAAATATATCGATCACGACAGTGCCAGGTTCGATCACACGAAAGAACGTGGCGGACTTCTCCTTCCCTGACAGCCCCTAATGATCGGCTGTACCGGTGCCGGGGGCGCGCTCCCCACGAGTCTCCGGCACGACAACTCGAGCTGCGGAGCCAGCAATGACGGATAAACCCACGCTGAACGTCGGACTGATCGGCACCGGATTCATGGGCAAGGCCCATGTATTCGGCTATGCCTCGGCCCAGTGCGTTTTCGACCTGCCGAACCGGTTCACAATGCACAGCCTCGCGGACGTTACCGAAGACGTGGCCACAGCGGCGGCCCGCCAGTTCGGCTTCGGACGCGCAACCACCGATTGGCGCGAGCTGGTGAACGACCCTGAGGTCGATATCGTCAGCATCACCGCGCCCAATGCGCTTCACAAGGAGATGGCGCTGGCCGCCATTGCTGCGGGTAAACATGTCTACTGTGAAAAGCCTCTTGCCCCACTGGCCTCCGACGCCCGCGAGATGGCCGAGGCGGCAGAGGCGGCTGGCGTGAAGACGCAGGTTGGTTTCAACTATCTCTGCAACCCGATGCTGCAACTGGCTCGCGCGATGATCGAGGCCGGCGAGCTGGGTGAGATCCGCGGCTATCGCGGCATCCACTGTGAAGATTACATGGCCGATGCCACAGGCCCATTTACCTTCCGCCACGATCCGGCAGGTGGTGGCGCACTGGCCGACATCGGGAGTCATGCGCTGGCGACGGCGGAGTACCTCTGTGGCCCCGTTGCCCGCGTCATGGGCGACTGTGTGACGATGATCGACTCCCGCCGGGATGGCCGGGGCGGCCACCGTGCGGTCGAGGTTGATGATGTGGGCCGCGCCTTCCTGCGGTTCGAAAGCGGAGCGACCGGCTCGATCGAGGGCAACTGGATCGCAACCGGCCGCAAGATGCAGCATGACTTCGAGGTTTACGGCACGAAGGGTGCACTCGCCTTCAGCCAGGAGCGCTTCAACGAGCTGCAATACTTCGACACTGCCGACAGGACGGGGCGGCAGGGCTTCCGGCGGATCGAAGCCGGCCCCGACCATGCGCCCTACGGGCTCTTCTGCGTCGCACCGGGCCACCAGCTCGGCTTCAACGACTTGAAAGCCATCGAAGTGGCTGGCTTTGCCCGGGCCATCGCCGGAGAGATTGACGAGCCGTTCAATTTCCGCGCCGGCCTGCGCATCCAGCATCTTGTGGAAACCATCCAGACCTCCTCGCGCGAGGCGGCCTGGCTGGACGTATGACCCTCGGCCACGCGCCGGGAAGCTATCAAGGGAGGACAGATATGAACAAGTCAGCGACATTCCTCGACCGCTTGAGCCTTGACGACTTCAAGGCCTCGGTCGAGCGCGAAACACGCCCCGAGGATTACCCCGGTGCGGTTGATATACAGAGCAAGATTCCGGTCTATGATGGAACGGCGGTACACGACGGGCTGATCCCGGAGTGGACAAAGCTGTTCGAGCAGGGCCCAGGCGTGATGGTGCTGAAGCAGGCTTTCCGGGACAACGATGCCATCAATGCGGCCACGGAGGTCTTCCGCGAGATCATCGAAGAGGAGAAAGCCGCCGGGATTGCTGCCGCCGATCACTTCGCCAAGGCCGGGGCAAATGACCGGATTTGGAACTCGCACCAGAAGCTTTGCCTGAAAGCGCCCGAAGTCTTCCTGCGCTATGTCACCAACCCGGCGATTGATGTGCTTTACCGCGCATGGCTCGGCCCCGGCTACCAGATGGCGGCGCAGGTCAACCAGGTTCGACCCGGTGGCAAGCCGCAGAATCCGCATCGCGATTATCATCTGGGTTTCATGACCGACGCGCTCCTGCGCCAGTATCCTGAGCCCGTGCACCGCCACTCGCACCTCTTCCTGCTTCAGGGCGGTGTCGCTCATGTGAATGTGCCCGTCGAGGCGGGGCCGACCAAGCTGCTGCCCTATAGCCAAGTCTATCCGCAGGGCTATGCCGCTGCGGCGCTGCCGGAGTTCCGCAATTACTTTGAGGAGAACTTCGTGCAACTGCCCCTGGAGAAGGGTGATTGCATCTTCTTCTCGCCGGCACTGTTCCATGCCGCCGGGGAGAACCGGACCAATGACGTGGTGAGGATGGTCAACCTGCTCCAAGCCTCTTCCACCATGGTGCGCGCAATGGAATCGCTCGACCGGGCAGGCATGGCGCGAGCCGTCTTCCCGCACCTCAAGGGGCTGGATGACGAGATGCTGCGGCTGGCCATCGCCGCAACCGCCGAAGGCTATGCCTTCCCCACCAACCTTGACAGCGATCCGCCCATCGGCGGCCTGGCGCCCGAAAGCCAGCAGGGCCTTCTGTTGCGCGCCGTAAAGGAAGACTGGAGCGAAGACCAGCTCGCCGAGGCGCTCGACGCGCAGCTCGCACGCCGCCAGGCCTGAACGGGAGCATTTCACTGAATGGGTGAAGCCGCCTGAATGTGTTCCGAGGCGAAGATGATCGCAGGCTGGCTTTAATCAGCAGGCCAAAAGACGCGATCGCGCCTCGGACGCCGACCTCACTTCAGAGAACGTGACGTAGCCAGCCACGCTTCCAGCGTCCGCATACGGCTTACATACCCTTCGGAAGTTACGCAGTTGCTCGCCATGAGCCGCCACCCTCCCGGTCCACCAGGCCGATTGCAATAAGCGGAACCCAACTTGCAAGCCCGAGCTTCATCGGTGGACCTCGGGGGCCGCACGGCCTATCCCGACGGGGACTGTAGCCCTGCTCCGAGCGCCCGCCTGATGATCCGGCTTTTCTTCGAATACTACCGCCCGCACATGCGGCTCTTCTGGCTCGATTTCGGCTGTGCCGTGGCCTCGGGCCTGTTGGAACTTGCCTTTCCGCTCGCTATCGCGGGCTTCATCGACACGCTGCTGCCGCAGGGCGACTGGCCGCTTACCGTTCTGGCGGCTGCGGGGCTTGTCGCGGTCTACCTGATCAACACCGTGCTCATGGCCATTGTCACCTACTGGGGCCATATGCTGGGCATCAACATCGAGACCGAGATGCGCGCCCGTGCGTTCGACAGGCTCACACGGCTCAGCTGGTCGTGGTTCGACCGCGCCGAGACGGGCAAGCTGGTGGCGCGCGTAACCCGAGACCTCGAAGAGATCGGCGAGGTCGCGCACCATGGGCCGGAAGATCTTTTCATCGCGATCATGACCTTCATCGGGGCCTTCGCGCTCATGCTATGGCTGCACCCGCACCTCGCTCTGATCACGCTCGTGATCGTGCCGGTCATGGCCTGGTTGCTGGCCCATTACGGTGGGCGGATGACCCGGGCCTGGCAGGCGATCTATGCCCGGGTGGGCGCCTTCAACGTGCGGCTGGAAGAGAGCATCGGCGGAATCCGCGTGGTGCAGGCCTTTACCAACGAGCCGCACGAGCGCGCACTGTTCGGGGCCGACAACACACGCTACCGCACCACCAAGCTCGAGGCCTACCGGATCATGGCGGGCGTCTCAGCGCTGCACTACATGGGCCTGCGGGTTGTGCAGGTCGTGGTGATGGTGGTTGGCGCGGGCTACGTGTTTCAGGGCAGCCTCAGCACCGGTTCCTACGTGGCTTTCCTGCTGCTGGTCGGCGTGTTCTTCCGCCCGCTGGAAAAGATCGCCGCCGTTCTGGAACTCTATCCACGCGGGATCGCGGGCTTCCGCCGCTATCTGGAACTGATGGATACCGCCCCCCAGATCACAGATGCCGTGGGCGCGCGGGAAGCCCCCGCGCTGACCGGAGCGATCACCTTCGAGCGGGTGAGCTTTGCCTATGACGGCGCCCGTGGCGTGCTGCATGACATCGACCTCGAGATCGCGCCCGGCGAGCAGGTGGCGCTGGTTGGCCATTCCGGGGCTGGAAAGACCACGCTGGCGGCACTTGTGCCGCGCTTCTACGAGCCGAGCGCAGGCGAGATCCGCATCGACGGAATCCCGATCCGCGACATGACGCTGGCCTCGTTGCGCCGGCAGGTCGGACTTGTGAGCCAGGATGTGTTCCTGTTTGGCGGCACATTGCGGGACAACATCGCCTATGGGGCGCTCGGGGCGGATGAATCCGCGGTTGCCGCGGCGGTCGAGAATGCACAGCTTTCGGAGCTGGTCGGTGAGTTGCCCGATGGGCTCGATACGCTGGTGGGCGAACGGGGCGTGATGCTCTCCGGCGGCCAGCGCCAGCGGGTGGCGATTGCTCGCGTCTTCCTGAAAAACCCGCCGATCCTGCTGTTGGACGAGGCAACCTCTGCCCTCGATCGCGGCACCGAGCGCGAGGTGCAGGCCGCCCTGTCGCGGCTCTCAGAGGGGCGCACGACACTGACCATTGCACACAGGCTCAATACCATCCGCGATGCGGATCGGATTATCGTGCTCGACCAGGGCCGGATCGTGGAGATCGGCACCCACGACGAGCTTGCAGCGCGGCAGGCTGCCTATCACGCGCTCATCATCTGAGCTTGCCCTTCCGGCTGGCCCGCTGCGCCTTGGCGCGGTAGAGACACGAGGCCAGACCAGCAAGGGGACCAGCATGGAAGACCGGACCAGCGGCCGCGCCGATCTCTTTGCCAATGACGGCGACCCGGCGATGGGCGCCAACCGTGTGTGGTTCAACATGCTGCGCATCCACCGCAGCACCGGCGCCCGCATCGCCCGTGCCCTGCGCGATATCGGCGTGGGAGATCCGGTCTGGTACGAGATCCTGCTGGAGCTTGAGCGGGCCGGCCCGGACGGGCTGCTCATGGCAACGCTGGAGCGCAAGCTTTTCACCGCGCAATATGCCCTCTCGCGCCACGCCGCCCGCCTGGAAGAGGAGGGCTGGATCGCCAGCGCCGCCGCGCCTGGTCCGGGACGCGGCAAGGTGCTGAGGCTCACCGGGGAGGGCAAGGGAATGCATTCTCGGATCTGGGAGGTCTATCAAGCGGCCATCGCCGAAGAGATCGGAACCCGTCTCTCGATTGACGAAACCTACGCGCTGGCTCGCCTGCTCATCCGCCTCTACGATTGATAACGCCGCCGATGCTGGGAACCGGCGGCGTCTGTCTGCCGGATGGCTCCGGGCTCAGAACTTGGCCACGGCCACCAGCGATATGGTGCGGCCCGGCTCGCGCAACTGGGTGATCGTGCCGTATTCGCCGCCGTAGGTCGCGCGGTCGGCGTATTGCTCGTCGAACAGGTTGTTCACCTCGGCGCGGATGGTCAGGTTCGGCGTGCTCGGCGGAACATATTCGGCCCATGCGTTCACCACGGTGTAGCCATCGAAGTCGTTCAGGGACGGGTCGTCGAAATCGTAGTCCAGCGCCACGTCCAGCCCGCCACCGACCTTCAGCCCGTCAACGCGGGTTTCCTGCTCGATCTCGAAGGCAACCAGTGTACCAAGCGGTGCGCCGTAGTCCTGCGCGGTAAAGCCCTCGCCCGGCGCGCCGTTGATTTCCACGTCGCTGTGCGACAGCGTCATGCGGGCAAAGCCGGTGGTCCAGCCGTAGGTGGCACCGAGGTTGAAACCCTTGCTCTTGAAATCGAAGTTGCTGGTGCTGCTCCGCGCGTTCTTGATCTCGGTCACGAAGACCTCGCCGGAAAGCGTCAACTCGCCACGCGTCCAGTCGAACCCGATGGTCGCATTGTCGGCCCGCGCTGCCTCCAAGCCGTCATAGGCCGTTGGGGCCAGCATCCGCCAGTACTCGTAGTTGTCTTCGATCACGAGGCCGCCGAAAACGGAAGACATCCCGCCGCGCAGGGTGAGCTCCTCGGTCGCGGCGAACGCCAGCGAGGCGTTGCCGGACCAGCCGGAGAAGTCTCCCTCAAAGCCGTTCACGCCGGTAAAGCTTTGCCTGTCGTAGCGGGCGCCGAACGACACCTTCAGCCGGTCGGTTGGCTGCAGACGCGCCTGTGCAAAGATGCCGACATTCTGCGACTCTTCGGTCTGATCTTCGGAATAGGTCGGGCTCAGGTAGTTGCCGAACCGATCCTGGTAGTCGATCCCGGCCGTCACCGTGTTGCCTTCGCTGAAGTGGAAAGTGTTCTGCAAGGTGGTCGAGAAGGTGCCGGAGCGTCCGTTGCTGTCCCACGGGTCGGGCTTCACGATTTCGCTTTCGGAGTAGCCGATGTGCACCCGCGGATCCCACATGCCGGTGGCATCGGGGGTTTCGTAGACGAAGGAATAGCTCTCGCGCGTGGTGTTGTAGAGCAGCAGGTCGTCATCCACCCCGCCAAAGCCGCCGAAGTTCGCGCGCGCCTGACGCAGCGAGCTGTCCATCAGCCGCTGGGCCGAGAACTCGAAGCGGTGACCGTTGTTCTCGTAGGAGAGCTTGCCGAGGTAGCTCTCCAGCGCGGCACTTGTGCCGTAGATGCGGGTGCCATCGCCGTCTTCATAGTCCTCGCCATCGGCGGATTTGCCGTAGAGAAGCCACTCGAAGCCGCCCTGCTGACCGGCCAAGGTGAGCGCCGATTGCAGCGTCTGGCCGTTGTCGCCGAAAGACAGGCGCAGATTGCCGCCGAAGCTGTCGCCCGGTTCGAGAATGTCGGATGCATCCACGGTTTCGAACACCACCGAACCAGCGAGCGCATAGGGCCCGGCATCGGCCGGCGACACCGTGGCATCGGCGCGAACCTGCTTCAGCAGGCCGGGGTCGATCGCGTTGGCCGAAACGTGGTGAAAGGCGCGGTTGTTCTGAGCCGTGCCATCAACCGTCACCCCGAGGTTCAGCATGTCGACGCCGTTGACGAAGATCTTCTGGGTCAGCGGCAGTGCCCCGCCGACGGAGACGGAGGCGATGCCCGAGAACACGTCTTTCAGGTCGCCGGTGCGGGCGCGCTCCAGCTCACGGTCGGACACGTAGGCAGAGGTGGCGCGGTCAGCCTCATCGCCAAGCTCGTCGCGCTGCTGAACGATGATCGGATCGAGGGTGAAAACGGCGGTGGCGTCCTGCGCGTGCAGGGCACCGCTCGAGAGCGCTATCAGCGCAAACGCGGAGCAGGAAGCAGCATGAGGGTTGCGGCGGAAGATGAGTGGCATTTGTGTCCCCTGAGTGTCGTCAGTCCTGGCTGGGCTCAGAGGCTTGGCTACCCCGTGCCGTAGAGGAGGAAGTTATTTAATGCAAGTGCATGTAACCATGATTTTATGGGATTCCGGCCCTTTCCCCACGGCGCGGCCTAGCTTTCGGGCGCTGTCCAGTACGCGGCGACCTGGTATCCATCGCGCGGGGCGGCGGCCTTGGTGAGGCGTGCCCGCAGGGTCATCGCCTCACTGCGCTCTCCGGCGAAGAAACGGAAGCTTCCGTCAGTGGGCGCACCGAGTTGCTCGAAGGCTTCGAGCGGCGAAAGCCCCACGCTGCGCAGAACCCATGTCACCTCCATGCCCGGCGGATGGGCAAGCTCTTGCACATCCGCGGCGTCGGGCACGAAGAGCACGGCCTTGCCCCGCGTATCCGGCGGCTGCGCGGCGAGTTGCCGGGCGATCACCGGCACGGCAGTTTCATCGCCCACCAGCCCCACCCATCGCGGCCCCGCGATCAGCTTGCTCCCGCCGGGACCGGTAAGAGCAATGCGGGCCCCGGGTTGCAGCGTGCGGGCCCATTCCGTCACCCTTCCCCCGTCATGGACAAACACATCGAAACCGATCCGCGCAGCCGCCCCCTCGAGCGTGATCTCCCGCGTCGTGTAAACAGGGCGATGCCAGGCCTCGATGCCGCCGGGCCACCGGGTGACTCCGGATTCGTCGGTCGCAGGCAGGTCCACGCCCTCGGGGCCGAACAGCAGCCGAAAGTGAAGCCCGCCCTCCCCGAAACGGGCCAGGTCTTCACCCTCAATGACGACGCGAATGTAGGACGGCGAGAGCTGCCTGACATTGACCACCCGCGCCACGCTCAGGTTTGCAGGCCGGCGCCCTGCCACCGCACCCTTCCAAGCCGGCTTCTGCCCCATGCCCTCCAGCCGGGCGCTCAGCAGGTCGCGCATGATCTGCAGATCGCCGTCAGACTGCGCCTCGATCCGCAGCAGCGTGCCCGAGCCCTCGCCGCGAAGTTCGATCTGCCCCAGCCGGGCCTGGATCATCAGGCCGGTTTCGCTCCGGTCTGCGCTCAGGCCGTTGGCCTCGGCCACGCGGGAGAAGGCCTCGAACGACTGATCGCTCGGCAGGGAAAGGGTTGTGCAGGCTTCCGGCATCTGACTGCCCCTCAGAACGTGTAATCGAAGCGCACACCGAGCTCGCGGCGTTCGCCCAGCCATGCCGAGGCCCCCTGCCCGCCTTCGACGTATTCGTACTGGTGGTAGCGCTCCTCGAAGAGGTTGTTGGCATAGCCCGTCAGGCTCATCCCGTTGTCCCATTTGTAGCCGAGCGAGGCGTCGACCACGGTATAGGCATCAAGCATCGAGGGGTCGACCACGCCATTCTCGATCCGGCTCATGCGTTCACCCACATAGGTGGCCTGCGCTCCGCCGAACCAACCGACCTCACCCTGCCGCCAGTTGAAGCCGAGGGTGATCGTGGTTTCCGGCGCCAGCGGGAAGGGCTTGCCGGAGTAGTCCGTGCCGCCGATGGCGAAGTCCTTGAACTCGGTGTGCAGCAGGCCGAGCGAGCCGTAGAGATCAAGCCTGTCGGAGGCCGCATAGGCCAGCTCCAACTCGGCACCATAGCTCACCGACTTGCCTGCGTTGGTGATGTAGTAACTCGTGCTGTCGCCCGGGGTCTCGAGGATCTCGACCTGCTGGTTGTCCCAGTCCTGATAGAACAGGCTCGCACCCACTTTAAGGCGATCCTCCATCAACGAGCCGCGATAGTTCAGCTCGATGTTATGTGCCTGCTCGGCCTCGTATTCCCGGAGTGAGCCCGAGCTGATCTGGTAGGACGCCCCGCCGGGTCGGTAGCCCTGCTGGTAGACCAGCGAAAGCTGCTGCCTGCTGTCGATTTCCCATGTCAGCCCCAGCTTGGGGATGAACACCGTCGCCTCGTAGCTAGTGGAAGGGGCCGCCACCCCGCCCGAGCTGGCCTCCTGTTCCTGGCTGTAGCGATCCAGCCGCCCGCCCGCGATCACCCGCCAGCCGGGGGCGAATTCATAGGAGGCCTCGCCGAAGAGCGCGGTGTTCATCACGTCGATGGTGTTGCGATTTTCGGTCACCGAGCCGAACATCCAGGTATCGCGGAAAGCCTTGGTGCGTTCCTTGGCGGCATAGAGCCCTGCCACCCAGCGCAGCCCGCCATCATCGTAGTTGAGGCGGAACTCCTGGCTGAAAATCGTCTGGTCAAACTCGCCATCCACCCAGTAGTTCTCGCCCGCCGTGCCCTCGTTGATCGAGTGGCGTCCAGTGACTGAATGGGTGAGCCCGGTGATCGCCGAAAAAGCCAGCGCGCTGGAAATCTCGTGCTTCACCTCGAGGCCGAGGTTGTCTACCGTGGTTTCGCGGATTTCCTGATAGGTGATCGCCCCGGGCGACAGCGGCTCCAGCACGCCCCAATCGTCGCCGCGCATGTCGTCATACTCGATGCCAAGGCCAAACCAGCCGGGCCCGATGATGTTGTTGTAGGCCGGGCCATCGAAGCTGTGCGAATAGCTCAGGATCACATCGGTCCCGCCATTGGGCCGCCACAGGAGCTTGCCTCGGATGGTGTGATAATCGTCGGTCTTGAAGTCGTCGTAGCGGTCGTAGCCCTCCAGCGAGGGATAGGCGATGTCATTGTCTTTCTTCGACCATTCGGCGCTGAAGCGATAGGCCAGCGTGTCGGAAAGCGCATCACCGAAGGCCAGCCCGACCTGTTGCTTGTTGTTCTCGCCGTAGGTGAGTTGCACCTTGCCCGAATGGGCGAACTCCGGATCTTTCGTCCGAAGGTAAACAGCCCCGGCGAGCGCATTGCGCCCCGAAAGGGTGGATTGCGGACCACGGTAGATCTCCACCTGCTCCACGTCGAATGTGCCGCGAAAGCCCCGGCGTGTCCCCTCCACCGTCTGCTGCACCCCGTCGATGTAAAGAGAGGCCACCGGCGCGCCCGCCCCACCCGGCGTCAGCCCCTCGGAATTGACGCCACGGATGGTAAAGCCGCTTTCGTTCAGGTCGCCATCCCCGAAGTTTGGCACCCGGTCCATGATGTCGCGCCACTGCGAAAGTTGGGTGCGGCTGAGATCGACAGCCTCCACCACCGAGACACTGGCGGTGGTGCTTTGGGCATCTTCGGTGGATCGGTCTCCGTAGATCAGGATTGGTTCCAGATCGACAACCTGCTGCGCGAAGGCGGCAGAGGGTGACATGAGGGCGGAAGAACCGAGCAGCGCAGCGGCGAGTTTGGGAATGGACATTCGAGCACCTTGATCAGGTTCTCTGCGGGAGAACCGAGTTGAGTGCTGGCATGGGCTGGCGGCTGAGCGATTCCCTAGCAAATTACTCAGCTATTAGAAAGCCCTGCAATTTTGGCTGTTACAACGGTGTTTCAGTCCGGCACCACCCTGCGCGGCAGGCAGAGCGGTGTCCCGGTCTCCGGGTCGGTCAAGACTGTGGCTTCGAGGTTGAAGGCACTGCGCAAGACCTTGGGGGTGACAACCTCGCGCGGGGTGCCGCTCGCCACGATCTGCCCCGCCTTCAGCACAACCATCCGGTCGGCATGGCGGGCGGCTTGGCTGAGGTCGTGCAGCACGGCAACTACGGTGGCGCCATGCTCCCTCACCAACCGTTGCATGAGGCCCAGCACCTCGACCTGGTGCGCGAGGTCGAGGTAGGTCGTGGGCTCGTCCAGCAGCAGGATGTCGCTCTGTTGGGCCAGCACCATGGCGATCCAGGCGCGCTGTCGTTGTCCGCCCGAGAGCCTGTCGACCAGCGCGTGGCGCAGCTGGAGGAGCGAGGTCAGCCCCAGAGCCTGTTCCACTGCCGCCTGATCCCGCGCGCGCCAAGGCCCCAGCACCGAGCGATGCGGGTAGCGGCCCTGCGCCACTAACTCCTCCACCGTCATGCCCTCAGCCGGGCCTGCGCTCTGCGCCAGAAGCCCGATCTCGCGGGCGATCGCGCGGGTGGAGCGGCGGGCGATATCGCCGCCATCCAGCACCACCTGCCCCGTCGAGGGCGCATGCAACCCGGCCAGCGCCCGCAGCAGGGTGGACTTGCCACAGCCGTTCGGCCCCACCAGAGCAGTGAAGCGTCCCGGAGCGATTGCAAGGTTCAGCCCGTCGATCACCGGTGTTCGCCCATAAGCGAGCCGAAGGGTGTTGGCGGCAAGGCGGCTGTCAGTCATTGCGGCGTTTCCACAGAAGATAGGCAAAGAAGGGCGCGCCGAGCAGCGCAGTGACGAGGCCCACGGGCAGTTGCAGCGGTGGCGCGGCGGCGCGGGCGGTGATGTCGGCGCAGAGCAGAAGTCCGGCGCCCACCAGCGCCGAGGTCGGGATCAGTCTAGCGTGGCGCGGGCCGACCAGCGCGCGGGCGATATGGGGCGCGGCGAGACCCACGAAAGCCACCAGCCCCGCAGCCGCCACCGCCGCGCCCGAGAGAAGGGCGCAGGCGAGAATGGCCGTCGCCCGGGCAAGGTTCACGCTCTGGCCCCGCGCCAGTGCCACTTCATCCCCCAGCGCGATCAGGTCGAACTCGCGCGCGGCGGCCCAGACCAGGAGCGCCGGCGGCACGGCCCACAGGAGCAGATGTGGCACCCGCTCCCACCGGCTGCCCTGCAGAGAGCCCGCCAGCCAAACCATCGCACGCTGCACAGCCGCCGGCTCACCGAAGACCGAGATCGCGCTGGCCCCTGCCCCGGCCAGCGCCGAAAGCCCGATGCCAACCAGAATGATGCGCGTACCAGTGGTGCCTTGCCGCCATGCAAGGGCATGGATCAAAGCCGCCATGGAAAGCGCTCCGCCAAAGGTGAGCCATGGCAATGCCGTCTCGGGTAGGCTACCGACCTGCACGACCACCACCATCGCTGCCAGCGCCGCCCCGGCGTTGATACCCACGATCCCCGGATCGGCCAGCGGGTTGCGCATCACCGCCTGCGCGATGGCCCCCGCCACCGCCAGCGCCGCCCCCACCAGCAGCGCCATGACCGCGCGTGGCAGCCGCAGCTCGTTGACGATGACTCGCGAGGGTGTTGGCACGCCATCTGCCCCGAAGAGCGCGCTCAACACCTCTTGCGGCGGAACCGGATGATCGCCCACCACCAGCGCGGCGACAAAGGCGAGGGAGACGATGAGCGCGAGCCCGGCAATTCTCATCCCCGCACCGCTCCATGGCTGCGCGCCAGACAGATGAAGAACGGCGCGCCGATGAGCGCCAGAGTGATGCCCGCGGGCAAATCCACGCCCAGCAGTGCTCGCGGCGCGGTGTCGGCCAGCAAGGTCAGCGCCGCCGCTCCGAGAATCGAGAGCGGCACGATCCGCCCGTATCCGCCGCCAAGCGTGAGTCGCACCATATGCGGCACCACCAGCCCGACAAGCCCGAGCGGCCCGGCGATTGACACTGCCGAGCCTGCGAGGCCCACCACGCAGCCCGCTGCGATTGCCCGCCAGAGTGCCGGGTTCTGCCCGATGCTTCGGGCCACGTCTCCACCCAGGCCGAGGGTGGTGAACTGCCGGGCAAACACCAGCGCCGCAACGAGCGACGCCGCCACATAGGGCAGAACCGGCAGGATCTGTGCAAGCTGGCGGCCCTTCAGGCTGCCAGCGGTCCAGAACCGCACCGCATCCAGTGTCTGGCTGTCGATCAGGAGGATGGCGGTGGTGAGCGCGCCAAGAAAGGTGCCAACGATCACCCCGGCCAGCACAAGCCGGATCGGTGTTGGCCCGCCGCGCCCGGCCGATGCCATGGCATAGACCAGCACCGCCGTCGCGCCTGCGCCGCCGAAGGCGCACCAGGTCAGCGCTCCGCTTGCCGTCACGCCAAAGACCGAAAGCGCCAGCACCACCGCAAAAGCGGCACCCGCGTTCACCCCCATGAGGCCCGGCTCAGCCAGCGGGTTGCCGGTGACCGCCTGCATGATCGCCCCGGCCGCTCCCAGCGCCGCACCCGCCGCAACGGCCGCCACCACCCGCGGCAGCCGTACTTGCCAGAGGATCACGTCGCTGCGCCCCTCCCCCGGCGCGAACAACGCCCGCATCGCTTCGCCCACAGTAAGCCCGGCGCTTCCCGTGACCAGTGACCACAGCGCGACGAGCACGATCAGCAAAGCGAGCAGAGCAGCGGCGAGGAGGGTGCGCCTCATTGCGGGCCGATCACATAGCGTTCGAGGTCATCCAGCACTGCATGGGCCGAGGCGAGGCCCGAAAACTGCATCCAATGCCCGTGGTCGACGCGATGAACGCGACCTGCCTGCACCGCCGGAAGCATCTGCCAGAGCGGGTTGGCCAGAACCTCTTCGTGGCGGCCATCCTTGTCGCTGTCGTTGGTGCCACCGACGATATAGAGCAGCACATCGCCGTCGAGCTGCGCCAGTTGCTCCCAGTCGGGCCGCTTCAGCGCCTCCGACGGGTTGTCGGTGGTTTCATAGGTCGAGCGGTTTACCCCCGCCTGGCGCATGATGTTGAAGGGCGCATAGCCGCCCGGGCTGTCGAGGTAGACCTGAAAATCCCACGAGGTGATGCGCACCACCGAAACCGTCGTCTCCGGCATCCGTGCCGCCACTTCGGCAATCCGGTCATCCAGTGCGGAGAGCTGCGACGCAACCGCCGCCTCCCGGCCCGTGAGCCCCGCCATCAGCCTGTAGAACGCGCGCCAGTCGGTGCTGGTGTAGAGCAGCGTTGGCGCGAGTTGCGACACCATCGGATAGATCCCGCTTGCCATCGACTCGCTGCCGACGAAGCCGACGATCAGATCGGGCTGCAAAGCCACCAGCGTCTCTAGGCTGGGCTCGGTGACAAAGCCGAGCGAGGTGATCTTCGCATCCACGGCCCGCGCATGCAGCGCCGCATCGCTCATCCGTTCCAGCGGCGCGCCGACAATGGGCAGCCCCACATCCATCCCGATCCCGAGGCCGAAGCTCGCATCGAGCACCACCACCCGTCGCGGCACATCGGCAAGGCAGAGCGGCCCCGTGTAAACCCCTGAGTCCTCGATGGCGATACCCTCGCAGGCCTTGGCGGCAAGCGGGAAGATACTGAGCAATAGCACGAGAGTAGCGCGGATCATCGGGTCACTCCGTTCTGCAATCGGGAATGGCTCGAGAACATCCTCTGGCTGGCCCCATAGACCAAGGCGGGCCACTGGGAGTCAATGCGACTTGGGCAATCTGACTTTTATTCGGTCAAGTGGGAAAGGCAGCTCCATGGCGCCGCGTCCGCCACGAACCGGGCGAGGTAGACGCCCGGTCCCTTGATGGTCCGCTAGGTGTTCAGCCTTCCAGCGCAGCTTCCGGGACCGGTGCGTCATCATAGGCCCCCCAGATCGACTGGTCGAAGTTGATGATCGCGCCGGTCATCATGCCGCTGTCTTCCGAGGCCATCCAGAGCACCGCCTTCGCCACCTCGCGGGGGTCGAGGATACGCCCGAAGGGCTTGCCGGCGGCGGCGCGGTCGATGAAGCTGGCATCGCCGGTTTCCTGCTCGACGAGCTTGCGCTCATGGTCCGAGTTCATCCAGCCGATCGCGAGCTGGTTAACGTGGATGCGGTTTCGCATCAGGGCAAAACCGGCGTTCCGCGTCATCGTGGCCAGCGCACCCTTGGAGGCGGAGTAGGGCGCAAGAAAGGGCTGACCGGCGTGCTCCGACATCGAGCCGATGTTGACGATGCGGCCTTCGATGCCTTCACGGATCATGATCTTGGCCGCGTCCTGCATCAGGAAGAAGGGCGCGCGCGCGTTCACGGCGAACATCCGGTCAAAAAGCTCAGGGTCGGTCGAGAGGATGTTGCCCCGGTCGGTCAGCCCGGCCGCATTGACCAGAATGTCGACCCGACCGAAGGCGCCATCGGCGGACTCCATGATCTTGCGCACATCGTCCACATTGCCGAGGTCGGCAGAGACCATACGCACATCGGTGCCATGTGCTGCCTTGATCTCGGCGGCGACCTTCTCGCCCTTCTCCGTGCCGCGCCCGACAATAACGATCCCGGCAGCCCCGGCTTCGGCAAACAGCTTTGCAATCGCGGCCCCAAGGCCCTGCGTGCCGCCCGTGACAACGGCGACCTTTCCGTCGATCCGGTTCATGAAATCACCTCGTATCCGGCCGCGTCCATGACGCGTTTCAGTTCGGCCCGGCCCTTGATGGCCATGTCGAGTGGCGGGTTCGCCTTGGGGTCCTGCTCGGCCTCGATCACGAACCAGCCCTGATAGCCCTTCGCGGCGAGCGCCTTCACGATCGCTTCAAAATCCAGGCTACCGTCGCCGGGTACCGTGAAGGCCCCCTTGATGACGGCGTCGAGGAAACTTTCGCCGCTCCGGTCCAGGCCCGAAATCACCTCCTGGCGCACGTCCTTCGTATGAACATGAAGAATGCGAGCATGGTGGTTCTCGATCACCCTGAAGACATCGCCTCCGGCAAAGGCCATGTGGCCCGCGTCGAAAAGCAGCGGCACCGTGGAGTGCTTCATCAGCAGGTCCAGTTCCGCTTCCGTCTCCACGGCGGCGGCCATGTGGTGGTGATAGGCGATCGGCATGCCTTCCGCTGCGCACCAATCGGCGAAGTCCGAAAGCTTGCGCCCGTAGGCCGCCATTTCGGCCTCGGTGATCACCGGTTTCTGCGCCAGCGGAGTGTGCCGCTCGCCCTGAACGGAACGGGCAACCTCGCCATAGACGATGCAGGGCGCATCCACAGCCTTGAACAGCGCCAATTGCTCGGCGATCCGCTCTTTCTCGGCCTCGATATCGCCGTCCAGCAGCATGCCCGAAAACCAGCCCCCACAGACAGAAATGCCGTGCTGCGCAAGTACCGGCCCGAGGTCGGCTTCGTTCATCGGAAAGCGTCGGCCCGTTTCCATTCCGGTGAGCCCCGCCTGCGCCGCCTGGCGCAGGCATTCATCCAGCGAGACGTCGTCCGAAAGTTCTTCAAGATCGTCGTTCCACCACGCGATCGGCGCAATGCCCAGCTTCGCTTTCAACATTTGATCACACCCCCCGGCGTTGCTTGTTGCGGAAGGCTTCCTGGCCCTCACGCGCCTTGCGAACGCTTTCGCGCTCGTTGATTTCCGGCACGCCGACGTACCAATCCGCCCCGCCCGGCGTCCAAGCATGGGCGTCCGAGTTGATGGTCAGCACGGTTGTTCGGTCGGTCCCCTGCGCCCACTCCATCGCAGCCTCCAGATCGGCAAGGCTTTCGCAGTGGCGCGCTTCGGCCCCCATCGCGCGGGCGTGGGCGGCAAAGTCGACATGCGGGACGTTGCTTTTGTCCAGCACCCGCGAGTCCTTGAGCAAGTTGTTGAAACCGGGCACGCCCATGTTGGTCTGCAGCCGGTTGATCACCCCGAAGCCGCCGTTGTCACAGACCACGACGATCATCTTGTGGCCGGTCAGAACGGTCGAATAGATGTCGGAGTTCATCATCATGTAGGAGCCGTCGCCGACCATGACGATCGGCGCGCCTGTCTGCCCGTCGGGGCCGGTCTTGGCCATGGCATGGCCCCAACCTCCGGCGATCTCGTAGCCCATGCAGGAAAAGCCGAACTCCAGATCATAGGTATTGGGAGCTTTCACCCGCCAGTTCTTCGCGGTTTCGCCGGGCAGGCCGCCTGCCGCCGTCACCATGGTGTCTTCTGGCCGGGCCATCTTGTTCACCACGCCGATCACCTGCGCGTAGGAGGGCACAGCGGCGTTGGTCGGCGCTTGGCCTTCGTCGAGCAGCGTGTTCCATTCGGCGTAGAGCTTCTGCGCGTTCTCCATGTGGTTCGCGTCGCAGACCCAGTCGCCAAGCTCGGCGTCGATCTCCGAAAGGCACTCCAGCGCGTCGCCCACGACCGGCACGGCAAAGTGTTTGGAGGCGTCGAAGCGGGCCGCGTTGATGTTGAGAAACTTCGCGTCTCTGGAAAACGTCGTCCATGAACCGGTGGTGAAATCCTGCATCCGGGTGCCCACGGCGATGATCACATCCGCAGCTTCAGCCAAATCCTTGGCCGCATCGGTGCCCTCAATCCCCATTGCGCCAACATAGACCGGGTGGTCATGCACCACCGCACCCTTGCCGGCGATGGTCTCGGTGACGGGGATACCGCGACGGGCGGCAAAATCGGCCAGGGCCTCATTGGCGCCCGAATAGCGCACACCGCCACCGGAAATGATCAGCGGGTTCTTGGCGCTCTTCAACAGCTCCACCGCTGCGGCGACCTCGTTGCGCGAGGGGCGCGGGCGCGGGATCACCCAAGTCTTCTCGGCAAAGAAACTCTCGGGGTAATCGTAGGCGATTTCCTGAATGTCCTGCGGCAGGCCGATGAAGGCGGGGCCGCAATCGGCCGGGTCCAGCATGGTGCTGATCGCTTGCGGCAGCGATGACAGGATCTGCGCCGGATGCGTGATGCGATCCCAGAACCGTGACACGCAACGAAAGCCGTCGTTTACCGTGGTCGAGGGAGAGCCATAGTGCTCGACCTGCTGCAACACCGGGTCGGGCAGGCGGTTGGTAAAGGTATCGCCGGACAGGAGCAGCACCGGCAGGCGGTTGGCATGGGCCACACCTGCCGCGGTGATCATGTTGGTGGCACCGGGCCCAACCGAAGAGGCGGCAACCATGATCTGACGGCGCAGCTTGGCCTTTGCAAATCCGACCGCCGCAAGGGCCATGGATTGCTCGTTCTGTCCGCGCCAGGTTGGCAGTTGATCCTGCACCTGCTCCAGAGCTTCGGACAGGCAGGTGACGTTGCCATGGCCAAAAATACCGAACACGCCGGCAAAGAGCTGAACCCGCTCGCCGTCGATCTCGGTATACTGGTTGCAAAGGTATCGCACCAACGCCTGAGCCATGGTCAGGCGGACTGTTCTCTCGGGCATCTCGGCCTCCTCCCGCGGATGGAATCTCCTCACTGTAGAAATGTATATTGACACCGCGTGCTGTTTGCAATGATCATTGCGGCAACATGAGGGAGGAATCCATGCTTAGAATTGCAGTTCTGGGCTGCGGTCGAATTGGCCGCATGCATGCCGAAAATATCCACGCCCATCCCCGCGCTGCCCTGGCCGGGGTCTTCGATGTCGTCTCGGCCGCATCGAAGGATGTTGCCGACAAGCTCGGCGTCACCGAATTTGCCAGCGCCGAACACGTCTTTGCCTCGGATGATGTCGATGCGGTACTGATCGCCACGTCTACCGCCACCCACGTCGATTTCATCGAGGCTGCGGTCGCCGCCGGCAAGCCCTGCCTGTGCGAAAAGCCCATCGACCTTTCGGTCGATCGGGTCAAGGCCTGCGCAGAAAAGATCGCCGGCACCAGCGTGCCGATCATGCTGGGCTTCGTGCGGCGCTTCGACAACGGCCACGCCGGGGTGCGCAGGGCAATCGAAGACGGGCAGATCGGCGATGTGCATCAGGTTGCCATAACCTCCCGAGATCCCGGCATGGCGCCCGACGCCTATATCGAGGGTTCGGGCGGCATCTTCCGCGACATGACGATCCATGACTTCGACATGGCGCGCTTCATCATGGGAGAGGAATTCGAGACTGTTTCGGCCGTGGGAGCCCGCTTCGTCTCTCCGGAGCTGATGGAGCGCTGCAATGATTATGACACCGTCACCGTCACCATGACGACGGCATCGGGCAAGCAGTGCGTCATCACAAACTCCCGCCAGGCCGTCTATGGCTACGACCAGCGGGTCGAGGCGTTTGGATCGGGCGGCATGGCGATTTCCGAGAACCAGGCCGAGAACAACATGCGCCTCTATGGTGCAACCTTCACCGACCGGCAGGCGCCGCTCCTGAACTTTTTCATCGAGCGCTACCAGCAGGCCTTTGCCACCGAGATCGACGCCTTCGTCGATGCAATCGAGAACAAGACGGCCCCCGCCGTCGGTTTCGATGACGGACACAAGGCGCTCCTGCTCGCCGAAGCAGCGGGGGTTTCCGCCCAAGAGGGCCGGCCTGTCAAACTCAGCGAAATGGTATGACCATATACGACAAGTACGGATGTTTCATTGATGGCTCCTGGCGTGCCGGAGCCGGCTCGCTGCACGTGACCTCACCGGCAACCGAAAAACCTCTCGGCACCGTGGCGGCCGCCTCGGCGGATGACACCCGCGCCGCGATCCAGGCCGCTGATACCGCGCTCAAGCCTCTGCTGGACATGGGCGGCTTCGGCCGCGCCGATGCACTACACCGGATCGCCGACGAGATGATCAAGCGTGCCGATGAGGCCGCGCATATGATTTCAACCGAAACCGGCAAGCCGATCGCGCAATCCGCCCGGGAGTGGACACTCGCCTGCGACCAGTTCCGCTGGTACGCCGAGGAGGCTCGCCGCATCTATGGTCGCCTCGTCCAAAGCCGCGTTCCCGGCGGTCGCATCGAAGTGAGTCGCGAGCCGGTGGGCATAGTCGGCGCCTTTACCGCTTGGAACTTCCCCGCCGCGCTGCCCGCCCGAAAGCTGGCGCCCGCGCTCGCCGCCGGTTGCTCCGTTGTGCTGCGGCCGTCATCGCAGACGCCGGGCGTGGCGATGATCATGGTCGACTGCCTCCGCGCGGGCGGCTTGCCCGATGGCGCCGTCAACCTCGTGGTCGGCTCCACCACCAACACCTATGACCCCATCATGGCAGACGCGCGGGTGCGCAAGGTGTCGCTGACGGGCTCTACACGCATCGGCCAGCAGATGATCCGCGATGCAGCTGACACGGTGAAGAAAGTCTCGATGGAACTGGGCGGAAACGCGCCCTACATCCTTTACGACGATGCCGACTTGCAGGCCGCGCTCGACGCCACGGTGCCGATCAAGTTTGCCAACTGCGGGCAGGTCTGCGTTTCACCGGATCGCTTCTTCATCCACAGCTCGCTGCATGATGCCTTCGTCGAGGGCTTCGTGGAGCGCACCAGGGGCCTCAAATTGGGCGACGGTCTGGACGAGAGCGTGGCCATGGGTCCGCTGATCAACGCCGACCGACTGAAGGAGATTGTTAGCACCGTACAACGCGCCGTCGAAGGCGGGGCCCGTGTCGAGATCGGCGGGCAACGTGCCGCGCAGTTCAACGAAGGCCACTTCTACGAGCCCACCGTCCTGACCGGCGTGACCGACGATATGAAAGTCTTCGCCGAGGAGAACTTCGGGCCAATCGCCGCCATCACCAGCTTTTCCGACGAAGACGAGGTGCTCGCCCGCGCCAATGCCTCCGAAATGGGCCTTGCCGCATATGCATTCACCGCTTCCCCGGCTCGCGCGCGGCGCACCGTCGCTGGGCTGAAGGCCGGGATGGTCGGCATCAACTCCTTTGCGCTCGCTGCATCCGAGGCCCCGTTCGGCGGCACCAACTTTTCCGGCATGGGCCGCGAGGGCGGCTCCGAGGGGATCGAGGACTACCTCGACACCAAACTCGCGCAGATCGTGTTTTGAGCGCGGCCAAGGGAGGAAGACGATGATCAAGAACAAGGTGAAGCAACTGTGGGCCGAAGGCAAACCGGCCTTGCATGGCTGGCTGTCCATCGGCAACCCGTTCACCGCCGAGATCATGGCCGACCAGGGCTACGACGTGATCTCCGTCGATTGGCAACACGGGGCACTCGACTATTCCAATGTCCTGCCGATGTTTCAGGCCATGAGGGCTTCGGGTGTAACCCTTGGCGCGCGCGTCCCCTGGCTTGATCCGGCCGCGATCATGAAGGCGCTGGATGCCGGCGCGATGCAGATCATCTGTCCGATGATCAGCACCGCCGAGCAGGCCGCCGAGTTCGTCAGCTACCTGCGCTATCCCCCGGACGGTCAGCGCAGCTTTGGCCCAACCCGCGCGGCCTATGCACAGGGCGGGAACATCGCCGCCGAGGCCAACGACGAGATCATTGGATGGGCGATGGTCGAGACCAAGGAAGCCATGGCCAATCTCGACGCCATCGCTGCCACGCCGGGCCTGGACGGAATTTACGTCGGCCCCGCCGATCTCACATTTTCGCTTTGTGACGGCCGCTATCCACCGGGCTTCGACCGGGAAGAGCCCGAGATGGTCGACGCGCTCAAAACCATCGTCGAGACCTGCAACAAGCATGGGATCAAGGCCGCGCTCCATTGCGGCTCCGCCGAATATGCCGCCCGCGCCATCGGTTGGGGCTACAGCATGACGACGGTATCCGGCGATACCCGGCTTCTGGCCGGTGCCGCAGCGGCCTCGGTCAAGGCCTTTCGCGAGGCCGTTTCCTCCACTGGCCCAATCGGCAGCGACGACCAGGGAGGCTACTGATGCCCCACGTCCTCGTTGCCGGAAAGCTCCACCCCTCCGGCCGTGCGTTGCTGGATGCGGCGAAGGGCCTGACGGTGCGCTACATCGAAGACGTCAGCGAGGAAAGCTATGCGCCCTACGTCCACGAGGCCGATGCCCTGCTGATCCGCACCCAGCCGATGTCGGCTCCGACGGTGGCAAAGGCACAGAACCTAAAGATCGTCTCGCGCCATGGGGTGGGTTACGACGCGGTTGACCTGCCTGCACTCAACAGCAAAGGCATCGCCCTCGCGGTCTGTGGCGACGTGAACTCCTACTCCGTGGCCGAGCACGCCTGCATGATGATCCTCGCAGCATCAAAGCGGGCCCTGCGCGGCGATGCTTCCGTGCGCAGAGGCCCGTGGGGCTGGCGCAACAAGCTCGAAAGCCAGGACCTGAGAGATCGCAATCTGCTGATCCTCGGCTATGGCCGCATCGGGCGCCACACCGCCGAGATGATGTCGGGTTTTTCCATGAACATCCGTGCCTTCGATCCCTACCTTACCCGGCAAGGCTGGCCCGAAGGCCCGGTCGGCCCCGCCGAGGATCTGACCGAGGCTCTGGGTTGGGCCGATGTGATCTCGATAAGTGCGCCCAAGGCGAAGGAGCCGCTGATCGGCGCCACCGAGTTCGCCGCCATGAAGGACGGCGTTGTTCTGGTGAACACCGCGCGTGGCGGCATCGTGCATGAAGCGGCGCTTATCGACGCGCTGTTGTCGGGCAAAGTTGGCGCCGCCGGCCTCGATGTCTTCGAGGACGAGCCGCCCGCCGCGGACGACCCGCTGAAAGGCTTCGATCAGGTGATCCTCAGCCCGCATATTGCCGGTGTCACCGAAGGTGCTTCGGAACGCATGGCCCTGGGGTCGGCACAGAACATCATAGATTTCTTCGAGAACCGGATCACGCCGAACCTCGTGGTGAACCGGACAGAAATTGGCTTCGAGCAAAAGGTATGAGCGCAGCGTTCGGTAAGCCGCACATGCGTCCGGTAGCGGCTCCACTGCGCCGCAATTGCTTACGCATCGCAATCACCAAGAGGCACCATCCGACAGCCAAGCCAACGAACCGACTGAGACGATCACCCGAGTCAGGTCGTCGATCTGACGACCAGCTCACCCCGCAGTGCAATCGATTCCGGCAGCTTCCGGCCCACCACCATCTCGATCAGCTCGTCCACCATCTCGGCAAAGGGCTGGCGGTACGTGGTCAGCGAGATCGACTTGAACCCGGCCAGAGAAATGTCGTCGAAGCCCACAACGGCGACGTCTTCGGGCACCCGGAGGCCAAAGTCGTATCGCAAGGTTTCCAGCGCCGCGAGCGCGAGCAGATCGTTCTCGCAGAGGACCACATCGTAAGGTGCGCCGCCGGAGCCATCGGCGAACTGTGCCCTGATCGCGTCGCAGGCAGCCTGGAACTCATAGGCCCCGGCATTGATCTCGGGCAGGTGGTCAACACCCTTTGCCTTCCAGAATTTCCGGTATTGTTGGCGGCGCCCAACTGCCGTGTAGGCCCGCGACGGCCCGGCTACATAGACCGGGTTTCGATAGCCACGCTCGAAGGCGTGGTTGGACAGCTCCTCGATGGCGTGCCGGGGGTCGGTGAAGACACTCGGAAGCGGGTGGCTCACAGACTCGCGGGCCAGAACGAAGATTGGCTGCTGCGTCGCATCCAGCACCTGGTCGCTGATCGACGCCGGATCGTAGGCGCTGCCAAAGAAAATGATCGAGTCGATCCTCCGCTGGCGGGCATCCATGATTGCCGCGTTCTGCGAGAAGTCCTCGTTGATATTGACGAGAAAAGCCAACAGCCCTTCAGCCTGAAGCTTCGCGGTCAGGCGGCTGAGAGTTGGCAGTTTGTATGGATTCTCGAAATCATCGACGAGAATCGCGACCTGATGAGTGCGGCTGGTGGCAAGGCTCCGCGCCAGAAGGTTGGGCTGGTAATGCAAATCGCGGGCAACCGAAAGCACACGCTCCCGAGTCTCCGCCGCAATGCGCGCATCCGGCTTGAAAGCCCGAATCACCGTCCATTTCGACACACCCGCCTTCTTGGCAACGTCGGCTGCGGTCACAGTCGTTCCGTTCGGCTTCACTCTGGCTCCTTCCGCCTCGATGTTCTCTGATACGTCCCCACAAAAGCGCCTCGCAAGAGGGCGTCGCAGATTGACACATAAGAACTCAGTGTGCTACCGGTAGCACATACGATGCAACCGGTAGCACAACCCGCAAAGCTGGTGCTACCCCGCACCGTTCCCCGGGAGGCTTTTCCGCCTGAGCCTCCCGCAGTCACACAGCCAGGCGGAAACGGGAGGAAGATATGAACATCATTCGACGCGGCCTGCTTGCAGGTGCCGCTGCTGCCACGCTTGTCGCCACCGGACCGGTAATGGCCCAGGACAAGCCCGTCATCGCTGTATTGCCGAAAACGGTGATCAACGATGTTTTCATGAACAACGTTGCCGAATTCGCAAAGGCCAAGGGCGCCGAACTCGGCGTGGAAATCGAAATCCATTCGGTGTCCGGCCACGGTGCGATCGAAGAGCAGGTTTCAGCGATGGAGGCGCTGATTTCGCGCGGTGTTGATGGCATCGCGCTTGCCGCGCTTGACGGAAACGGCCTTGCCCCATCGGTAAAGCGCGCCGCCGCAGCCGGCATTCCGGTCGTCCTTGTGGATGGCGGGGTGCAAACCGACGAAGCCAACTATGTGACACTGGTTGCCACCGACAACGCTCGCGCGGCCGGTCTCGCAGCGGACTACGCCGCCTCGCTCCTGAGCTACTCGGGCAAGGTCGCGCAGCTCGAAGGCGAACCTGGCTCTGAGGCTGCCGCCCTGCGTCGCGAAGGCTTCCACGAGAGCATCGCCAAATACGACGGCATCGAGCTGGTTTCCTCGGTTACGGGCCACTGGACCACGCCGGGCGCTGTGGAAGCGACGGAGGCCATCCTTTCGGCCAATCCCGAACTCGACCTCATCTTCGCCTCCTCCGACCTCATGGCCGTCGGTGCCGCCGAAGTTCTGCGCCGAAACGACCGCCAGGACATTCTTGTCATCGGTTTTGACGGCATCCCGGAGGGCACCGATCTGATCCTTGAAGATCGCGCCGCCGGGGATGTGTCGCAAAGTGCCAAGGGCATGGGTGAAACCTCTGTCGAGATCCTCGCGGCCATCGCCGCCGGCGACAAGACCGCCGCGGATTTCCCCAAGCGGATCGACTCCGGCATGCTGCTTCTCCACAAGTGGAACGTTGCCGACTATCGCCGCGATATCCTCGGGATCGCCGAGTAATCAAGCGCGCGCGGGGCGGCGCTTTTGCCGCCCCCACCACCAGAACTCATGAAACGAGGTAAGCGATGGATATCGCCGAAAGCAGGTCCGCCGAGGGGCAGGCGCCTATCGTGTCGATGCGGGGCATCTCCAAGCACTACGGCGGCGTTGCCGCGCTCGACAATGTCGACCTTGAAGTCCGCCGCGGCGAAGTCGTTGCGTTACTGGGCGACAACGGGGCTGGCAAGTCCACCCTCGTCAAGATCCTCGCCGGGGCAGTCACAGCCGATACCGGGACGATCATGATCGACGGTGCACAGGTCGAGCTCGGCACGCCGGCCCGGGCCAAGGAACTTGGAATCGAGATCATCTACCAGGACCTCGCCCTTTGCGACAACGTTGATATCCCAACCAACATCTTCCTCGGGCGCGAGCTGCAAAAGTCCTTCGCGGGCGGGCTCGTCAAGGTCTTTGACCGCCGCAAGATGGCCGAAGAGACCCAACGCCTCCTCGGCGATCTTCGCATCAATATATCCAACATCAACGAACCCGTGCGCGATCTCTCCGGCGGCCAGCGCCAGACCATCGCCATCGCCAAGAGCGTCTATTCCGAGGCCAAGCTGATCATCATGGATGAGCCCACAGCGGCGCTTGGCGTCGCCCAGCAGGAGCAGGTGCTCAGCCTCATCGAGAATCTGCGCGCCAAGGGCGAGGCCATCGTGCTGATCAGCCACTCCATGAATGACGTGATGAGGGTGGCAGACCGGGTGGTCATCCTGAAGACCGGAACGCTCGTGACCAACCGCAGCGTCGATCTCGTCGACCGCGATCAACTGGTCCGCATGATCGTCAGCGGCATCGAAGAGCCGCCGGTGCAGAAGGAAGCGCAGACGGAGGTAGAGGCATGACCACCAAACTGGAAAACCGCACCACCATCGGCACCGGAGACGCCTCGGGCAAGGCCCGAGTGAGGGGCCTGCTCGATAAGCTCTCGACCGTCTTCGTGTTCCTCGCGATCATGGTGCTGATGGAGTTCCTGCACTCGGGCTTCGTCACCTCCAACAATCTCAGCCTGATCGCGCTGCAATCCGCCACGCGGGCGGTTCTGGCGATCGGCGTCATGCTGGTGATCATCAGCGGCGCAATCGACATTTCAGTCGGCACCGTGATGTCGCTGTCCATGGTCGTCATGGGCATTGCTGTGATCGATGCAGGGCTCCCACTTTGGCTCGGCTTCGGAGCGGCCATCGCAACCGGCACCCTGATGGGTGGCATCAACGGCTTTCTCATCGCCTATGCCCGGTTGCCCGCCTTCATCGTGACCCTCGGAATGCTTGGGATCGCGCAGGGTCTCGCACTCTTCGTATCAAACGGCCGCTCCCTCTATGGCTTCCCCGAGAGCTTTGAGGTTGTCGGCGGCGGCAAGGTCCTCGGACTGCCGGTGCCGGTGCTGATCCTGGCGGCCTTTGCGGGCCTGATGCTCTTCGTCTTCTACCAGACCAAGGTGGGCCGCTACGCCTTCACCATGGGCGGAAGCGAGGAGGGCACCCGACGCGCAGGTATCAATGTGCGCCGCTACCGAATGGGAATTTTCGCCATCTCGGGCGCCACGGCTGGCCTCGCCTCGATCATCCTCGCATCGCGGATCAACTCTGCCCACCCGGGCATCGGCTTCGGCTATGAGCTCGATGCCATCGCGGCCGTCGTCATCGGCGGTGGCAGTCTGATGGGGGGGCGCGGCACGGTCTGGGGGGCCATCATCGGCGCCTTGATCATGTCAGAAATCCGTTTCGGCCTGAACGTGCTCGGGATGTCGCCCTTCATCCAGCAAATCGTTGTGGGCGTCGTGTTGATCGCTGCTGTCTACATCGACACACTTCGCAGTGGCCCGGCACGGGCCCGGTGATGGCTTCGGCTTCGATGGAAGGAAAGAACTGATGAGTATTTCGGTAGGTGTCATCGGCACCGGTGTCATGGGCGCCAAGCACGCAAGGTTGCTCCAGACCGAAACCCGCGGAGCCGACCTGGCAGCGGTCTGCGATGCAGATACCAAACGGGCCGCCGCGTTCGGGGTGGAGGTCTTTTCAGACCCGCTCGCCCTGATCCGCTCGGATGCAGTCGAAGCCGTGGTCGTGGCCTCCCCCGACGAAACGCACGAAGCCCTCGTGATGGAGGCCCTCTCGCAAGGCAAGCCGGTGCTCTGCGAAAAGCCGCTGGCCGCCACAACCGCGCAGGCCGCCGCGATCATCGAGGCCGAGATCAAAGGGGGCCGGCGGTTGGTGCAGGTCGGATTCATGCGCCGGTTCGATCCGGCATATGCCGAGCTGCGTCATGCCTCCACGTCCGGCCGGATCGGCCAGCCCATGCTGCTGCACAACGTGCACCGCAATGCCCAGGCCCCCGAGTGGTTCACCGGCGCCATGGCAATCACCAATGCCTTTGTGCATGAGATCGACGCGAGCCGATGGCTCCTAGGGTCCGAAATGGCACGGGCCCATGTGTTCGCAGGTGCAGGTGGCGATCCGCTGATGATCCAGATGCAGACCGACCGCGGCGAGATGGTCTCGACCGAGGTCTTCCTGAACGCCACTTACGGATACCACGTCCACGCCGAGCTGGTAGGCCGCGATGGCGCGGTCTCCATGGCCACGCCCACCCATGCCTGGCTGGACAGGGCAGGCCAGCATGGCCATGGCTGGCCCGACAACTGGCTGCCGCGCTTCAACGAGGCCTACAGGCGCCAGCTCAATGCCTGGGTGCAATCCATCGCCACCGGCATCCCCACCGGAGCCAGCAGCTGGGATGGCTACGTCGCCTCGGCTCTCGCCGATCAGATCGTGGCAGGGATGCAGAGCGAGCGGCCGATCAACTTTGAGATCGGCACCAAAGACAGCTTCTACGAAGACGCACAGACCGAGGAGACCCCCTGACATGATCAGATACGCCGTCGTCGGAGCCGGATGGATATCGCAGGAAGCCTTCCTCCCGGGCGCCCATCAGACCGGAAACTCCCGTGTCACCGCCATCGTCTCCGGCAACGCCGGGCGAGCCGCCGAACTTGCCAGCTTTCACGACGTGCCGGAAGTCGTGCCCTACGCAGCCTATGACGACCTGCTCGCTAGTGACCGCATCGACGCCGTCTACATCGCCCTGCCCAATTCCATGCATGCCGATTACGCGATCCGTGCGGCACGGGCGGGCAAGCACATCCTTGTCGAGAAGCCGCTCGCCGACAATCTGCGCGATGCCGAGGCCATGGTTGCCGCCGCCCGCGAGGCAGGCGTGTTCCTGATGACGGCCTATCGCCTTCACAACGAACCCGGCAACCTCACCGTCCTTGATCACATC
This sequence comes from Oceanicola sp. 502str15, assembly GCF_024105635.1. Taxonomy (NCBI): domain Bacteria; kingdom Pseudomonadati; phylum Pseudomonadota; class Alphaproteobacteria; order Rhodobacterales; family Roseobacteraceae; genus Oceanicola; species Oceanicola sp. 502str15. Next base: position 3,144,393 of record NZ_WYDQ01000001.1, on the reverse strand, counting down.
CATTCCGGCGCCATCGGCAAACCGATGCTCGCGCAGCTCACCTTTTCCAACACACCGGGCACCGGCAATCACCGCTTCAGCGCCGAACACTGGGGCGGGCCGATGCAGGACGTCGGGGTCTACTGCATCAACGCCGCCCGTCACATCTTTGCCGAGGAGCCCGTGGAGGTGACGGCCGTGCGCTACCAGACAACGGATGATCCGCGCTTTGCCGAAGTCGACGCTTCGGTCGCCGCGACCCTGCGGTTTCCGTCCGGCGGCATCGCCCAACTCATTGCCAGCTTCGGCGCGGCCCTCGTCGAGCACTTCCGCGTCATCGGAACCAAAGGTGACATTTCACTGGACCCGGCCTTCCGCTTCGAAGTTCCGATGCAGATGCGCCTGACGCGAAATGGCACCACAGAGCAAATAGACTTCCCCCATATCGACCACTTCGCGGGCATGACGGCCTATTTTTCCGACTGCATCACCAACGGAACCCCGCCCGAGCCGGACGGCGAGGAGGGCCTCGCCGATATGCTCGTGCTCGTCGCAATTGAAGAGGCCGCGAAGACAGGAAAAGCCGTGCAGATCTCAACACCGCCAAGGCCGTCGCACCCCAACCTGGAAATGGTCAGACGTTGCGAGCTCACACAGCGAAGGCTGGTATTCTGACCGTCCCTCAGATGGCCGGAAGGCACAACCGCACCAAACGGCGCTCAGGTCCGCCAGATAAGCCCAACCAACGCGACACCGGCCCAGGCCGAAACCCCGGTGAGGAAGCCGCCCCACAGCGTGTCGGCCACAACCTGCTGCACCGACCAGTCGCGGAGCGTCGCATAATTGGTGAACTCGTAGGTACCATAGGCCAGCAGCCCGATAAGCGCCCCATTGATGAGCGCGGCCATCGGATCGCCCGTCCGCATCGCCGGGAGCGAAACGAACCACAGCACCCCCGCGACATAGGCAAGGTAGAAGGCCGCCGCCGGTCCGAGCCGCAGCGGCGAGGCCAGAAGGTGGCCAACGTGGCGGTCGAACACTGGCTTGATCAGGAACTTGAGGCCAAGGGCGTCACCGGCAAGAAAGACGGTGGCGGTGATGGCGTAGAGGGCGAGTATCTTCATTGGCCCAGCCTTCCGGTCAGGGGGAGCGCCGCCCAGTAGGGCAGGGCGGAGAGGAGTTTGAGCGCATAGGTGAAGCGGCGCGGAAAATGCACCTCGAAGCGCCGCCGTTCGAGCCCATGGGCAATGGCAAGGGCGGCTTTCTCGGGGGTGGTGATGGCGGGCATCTTGAAGTCGTTCTGCTGGGTCAGCCGGGTGTCGACGAAACCGGGGCTGATCAGGCGCACATCGACGCCGGGGGAGAGTTCGGCGCGCAGCGACTGGGCTAGGTTGATCACCCCGGCCTTGCTGGCCGAGTAGATCTGCCCCTTGGGCAGCCCGACGTAGCCCGCCACGGAGCCGCAGAGCGCAAGCTGCCCTCCCCTGCGCAGCAGCGGCGGGGCGAGCTGGGCGATGTGGAAACTGCCGGTGAGGTTCACGGTGACGATCTGTGCGGCCTTCTCCGGGTCGAGCTCGGCCACGCGGCCCGGATCGTAGAGCGCGGCGAGGTGGATGATCCTGTCGAGCGGGCCGAGGGCGGCGATCCGGGTGGTGGCCTGCTCCACCGAGGCGCGGTCGGCCACGTCGAGTGTCACCACCTCATGGTGGCCGCCAAGGCTTGCGGCCAGCGCCGAGAGCTTGTCTTCGGAGCGGGCGGAGAGGATCAGCCGGGCGCCCTCTGCCGCGTAGTGCCGGGCCAGCGCCGCACCGATTCCGTCGCTGGCGCCGATGATCCAGATGAGTTGCGGCTCAGACATGGGCCAGCTCGACCTGCACCACATCGCAGCGCCCGGTGGCAAAGGCCGCCGTGCAGGTGCCGAGGTAGTAGCGCCAGTTGCGCAGGAAACGCTCGTCATAGCCCAGCGCCCGAACCTTGCCTGCCACCGCCTCCAGCCGGTCGTTCCAGGCGCGGCAGGTGCGGCCGTAATCGAGGCCGAAGGCGTGGTTGTCTGTCACCCGCAGCCCGGCGCGTTCGGCCTCGCGGGCGATGCGGGAATCGCTCAGCAGCATCCCGCCGGGAAAGGTATAATGGCGGATGTAATCGGAGCGCCCGGCGTAATGGTCGAAGTTCTCGTCGGGCACGGTGATGGCCTGAAGCACGGCGCGCCCGCCCTCGGCCAGACGCGCCTTGAGGGTGGCAAAATAGGTGGGCCAGTAGCGCTGGCCGACGGCCTCGATCATCTCGATCGACACGATGCTGGCGTATTTGCCCTGCACCGCGCGGTAATCCTGAAGGCGGATTTCGGCGCGCCCGTCGAGGCGGGCGTCGGCATAGCCCTTCTGGCTGGGCGAGATGGTGACGCCGGTGACGTGCTGGCCCCGGCCTGCCGCGCGCTCGGCGAAGCCACCCCAGCCGCAGCCGATTTCGAGCAGGCTCTCGGCATCGCGCACCCGGTCGAGGATGCGGTCATACTTGCGGTTCTGGGCGCGGGTGAGGTCATCGTCGCCGGGGGCGTAGAGGGCGGAGGAATAGGTCATGCCTTCGTCGAGCCAGAGCTGGTAAAACTCGTTGCCCACATCGTAATGCGCCCGGATGTTGCGCGAGGCCCCGCGCCGGGAGTTGGCGCGCAGGAGGCGGTCGGTCACGCGGAACTTCAGCCGGTTCCAGAACCCGGCGTGGGCATGACCCTGGAACTCGTGGAAGTTGCGCAGGGCCAGCTCGGCGAGGGTTTCGATCGAGGGGGTGTCCCAGAGGCATTCGACATAGCTCTCGCCAAGGCCGATGTCGCCCCGCGCGGCCAGCGAGGTGACGATCGACCAGTCGTGAATATCCATTTCGGCGGCGGGGGCGCCGGAGCCGAAGTCATGGACCTCGCCCTCGGGGGTGCGCAGGCGCAGGCTGCCGCAAGTGATGCGGGCGCAACTGTCAATAAACTCGCGGCGGGCGCGGGTGGTCAGAAAGCTCATCGGGATACCTCGGAGGATGTTACCGCAGCAGGGGGCGGCGCGGGGCGGGCACGGTAGCGGGCGCCCTTGAGACGCAGCCGCAGGGCCTGCCAGTGGATCAGGGTCATGGTGCGCAGGGCGCCGAAGGGGCGGCGCAGCGCGGCCCCGAGCAGGCGGGCGCTGGTGAGCGGGGCGCGGCGCCCGAAAAGCGCGGCGGCCACCCCCTCGGCGCCGTTGCGGTGCAGGATGGTGAAGGCGAGCCGGTCGGGCGCGAGATCGAAGCGAAACTCGTAGAGCCCGGCCACATCCTGAAACGGCGAGACATGCAGCGCCTTGGGGGCGGTGATCACCGCGTCGGGGGTGATCGGCGCGAAGCCGGGCAGGTGGCAGAGGTAGGAGTGGCGATCGCCGAAGGGGGTGGAAACCTCGGCGATGACCGCCCGCAGCGCCTCGCCCTCCAGCGCCAGCCAGAAGCTGACCGGGTTGAAGCTATAGCCCAGAAAGCGCGGCTGGGTGAGCAGCAGCAGGCGGGTCCCTGTGAGGCCATGAAGCTCCAAAACCTCGCGTGCCCAGACCGCGCCCTTACCCTCCTTAAGCGGTCCGCCGTGGTCGGTGTCATGCACGGAAGCGAGGTTGAAGCGCCCGCGAGAAAAAAGTCGGGGGCCGGGCGCGCCGTGCTCGGGGTCGATCAGCACGTAATCCACCCCGTACCGAAATCCGTGGCGTGTGGCGCCACGCCGGCTGTGGGTGGTGGTGCCCTTCAGGTGCTCGGGGGCGTGGGGCTGCGGCGCGCTCATGCCGGTTGCAGCTCCAACTGGCGGGCAATCCGGGCCGCGCTGGCAAATCCGTCTTCATGGAATCCGTGGCGGGTCCATGCCCCGGCAAACCACGTGTTGTTCCGACCGTTCATTCCGCGCAACCACTCCTGCGCCTGAAGCGCGGGCGCGTCGAAGATCGGATGGCGGAAGGTGGTTTCGTCATAGGTCAGCTCCTGGGGCACCTCGCGGGCCGGGTTGAGCGTAACAAAGAGCGGATCGGCCTCGGGGATGTCCTGAAGACGGTTCATCCAATAGGTCACGCCCACGGCGGGCGCGGGGTTGCGGGTGTCGGCGGTATAAACCCAGCTTGACCAGCAGGCGCGGCGACGCGGCATCTGTGCCGTATCGCGGTGCAGGACCATGCGGTTGTCCTGAAAGCGCACGGCGGAAAGGGCAGCTTCCTCCGCAGCGGTAGGACGGGCAAGAAGGCGCAGAGCCTGATCGGCGTGGCAGGCAAGGATGACATGGTCGAAACTCTCGGCAGTACCGCCCGCGCGCACGATGCAGCTCTCGCCGTCGCGCTCGATGGCATCCACCGGGCAGTTGGTTCGCAGCGCCACGCCGCGCCCGCGCAGGGAGTGCTCAAGGCGGCGGACATATTCGATGCTCCCGCCCTTCACCGTCCACCATTGGTGCTGCCCGCCGCGGCTGAGCAGCGCGTGGTTGCGGAAGAATTGCAGGATGGCGCGGGCCGGAAAAGCGCGGATCTGGTCGGGCGGGGTTGACCAGATCGCGCCGCAGAGCGGCACGAGGTAATAGTTCTGAAACCACGCACCCAGCTGCATCTCGTCCATCAGTTCGCCGATGGTGGTGCTGTCTTCCGCCAGCGCCTCGGCACGTGCGTTGAAGCGCAGGATGTCGCGCACCATGCGGTAAAAGCCCGGCCGGGCGAGGTTGCGCTTTTGCGCGGTGAGGGCGGAGAGGCTGCGCAGGGCATATTCAATGCGCCCATCGTCGATGGAGGCGCCAAAGCTCATGTCGCTCCGGGTCACCGGCACGTCGAGCTCCTGAAACAGCCGGGTCAGGTGCGGGTAATTGGCGTAGTTGAACACGATGAAGCCGGTGTCGACCGGCTGATCGCCCTGTCGCCCGGCGAGCACTGTGCGCGCATGTCCACCCAGTCGAGGCGCGGCCTCGTAGAGGGTGACCGCGTGCTGCGGCGCAAGCAGATGGGCCGAGGCCAGCCCCGAGATGCCGCCGCCGACAATGGCGATGCGCTGCGGGCGCGAAGGAAGGGCGTCGAGTGACATCGGGGCCTCGTTTCGGTTTCGATCAAGGGGGTTACGAGAAAGCCAACGCCCCGGATCAAAAAATGATCCGGGGTTCGCCCTGCTGCGTAAGGGAGCTATGTTGATGGAAACGCACACCAGCGCCACGGCGGGCCGGCACCCGGTTCGGATGTTGCTCAAGGAAAGGCCAGAGGTGACTTCGCCCGCTCCGAACCCGTCTGCCCAGACCGTTTGGATGATCGCCGTTCGCGACCAGCGCGACCGGACGGCCTTTGCTGCGCTTTTCGACGACTTTGCCCCCAAGCTGAAAGGCTTCATCATCCGCAGCGGAACCTCTCCGGCGCAGGCCGAAGAGATCGTGCAGGAGGTGATGCTGACGGTCTGGCACAAGGCGGGGCTCTACGACCCATCCCGCGCGCCGGTCTCGGCCTGGATCTACCAGATCGCCCGCAACAGGCAGATCGACGTGATCCGCCGCGAGGGTCGCCCCCTGCCTGAAGATATCGCGCCCGCGCCGGAGCCCGATGGCAGCGCCATGCTGGCGGTGGAGCAGGAAGCCGGGGCGCTGAAGGAGGCGCTGGGGCGGCTGAAGCCCGCGCAGCGCGAGATTATCGAGAAGGCCTATATGGGCGATCTGACCCATCAGGAGATCAGCGAGCAGACCGGCCTTCCGCTTGGCACCATCAAGTCCCGCATCCGGCTGGGCCTTGAACGGTTGCGCCATGAATTGAAAGGCATCCGTTGAGATGAAGGACACCATAACTCATCACACCCCCGACGCCCTGCTGGCGGCCTACGCCGCGGGCAGCCTGCCGCACCCCTATGCGCTGGTGGTGGCCACGCATGTCTCGCTCTGCCTGGAATGCCGTGCCGCCTACGAGGCGCATCAGGCGCTGGGCGGCGTGGTGCTGGATGCCGGGCAATCCGCTCCGATCTCGGATGGTCTCAAGGCCGATGTTCTGGCGCTGATCGAGCTGCCAGACCCTGCACCTGCCCGCCCGCGACGCCTCGGCCCGCTGCCCGGCCCCGTTGTCGAGGCGCTGGGCGGCAAGCCGCCCAAGTGGTCTACGCTCGGCAAGGGCATCCGCCAGTGCATCGTGAGCGAGAGCAGGTCCGGCTCGGTCCGCCTGCTGTCGATCCCGCCGGGACAGGCGGTGCCCGATCACGGCCATAGGGGCATGGAGCTGACGCTCGTGCTTCAGGGCAGTTTCAGCGACGAAACCGGGCGTTTCGGTGTGGGTGACCTCGAGGTTGCGGACGAAGAGCTGGAGCACACGCCGGTTGCTGATGCCGGGGAGACCTGCATCTGCCTTGCAGCGACGGATGCGCCGCTGCGGTTCTCGGCCCTCGTGCCCCGGCTCCTGCAGCGTCTCTTCCGGATCTGAGGCGCTGCCGATCAGTCTCGGTGATTGCCCTGAATTGCGCATGAAGGGCAATTCGCGCGCGTCTAAACCTGCGAACTCAACCGCTGGGGATACCCTTGGCCCGGGTCAGTCGTTTTTGGGCTGCAATGCGGAACGGCGCGTTGGGGGCACCATAGCCGGCATATCCATCCTTGCGTTGCAGGATCTCGAAAAACAGCCCGCCCGCGAAAGCCCGGCTGTAGAGCTGGAAGAACTCCCCCGAGTCATCCGCGTCGTAGAGGATATTCGCCGCCTTCAGCCGGTCGAGCATCCCGGGGTTCAGCGTGAACCGGGTCGACAGGTCGGCGTAGTAGTTGGCCGGCATCGGCAGGGATTCGAAACCTTGTGCGCTCAGGGCTTCCGCGGTGGAAAAGATGTCATCCGTCGCCAGCGCCATGTGCTGAAGCGGAGCGCCGAAGGTATCTGACAGGAAGCGCCCGGCGAGCGTGCGGTGGCTATCGGCGCCGTTAAGGGTAATCCGAAGCGAGCCGTCGGGGGCGGTGACGGCCTGGCTCCGCACAAGGCCGTCGGGGTCGATCACGTCGACCATCGGGCTTTTGTGCATGTCGAAGAGCGTTCCGTAAAACAGGGTCCAGCTCAACATGTTGTCGTAGCTCATGGTCTGAGCGAGATGGTCGATCTTGGTCAGCCCGGCCCCTGCGCCCTGCGGTTCGAGGGCTTCGAATTCCACGTCCCAGACCTTTTCCAACCCGCTGCCTTCATCGAGAAAGTGCAGCAGGCTGCCGGAAAGGCCGCGGATTGCGGGAATCTCCAGCTCACCAGGTCCGATTGGTTGCGAAAAGGTTTCGGCCCCGAGCGCCGTTGCGCGGGCGATGGTGTCGGCGGCGGAGGCGACCTGCAGGCCGATGTCGCAGACGGTGGTGCCGCGCGCCGCCCAGGCGGAGGCCGCGTAGCCTTCGGTCTCTTCGTTCAGCACGATCCGGACATCGCCCTGCTGCCAGAGAGACACCGCCTTGTTGCGGTGTTGCGCGGCGTGGCTGAACCCGAGGGTGGAAAGTAGCTTGGCCAGTTCTCGGGCCTCGTCACCGCGCGTTGCGAACTCGATGAAACCCACGCCCTCGGTGCGGATCGGCGGGGGGAATGCCGGGAGATCAATCGCCAGCTCGGGCTCGACCCGGCGGGTTTCATCGGCAAGGGCCATGAGCGAGCGGTAGCCGTCACGGGCGATGGCCTTGGTGTTGCCGCCGCGAAACTGGTCGTTGAAGATCTCAAGGCTGATCGGGCCTGAATAGCCCGTGGCTGCCACCGCCCGCATGAAATCGGTCACGGCAAGATCGCCCTCGCCGGGCATGTTGCGAAAATGGCGGGACCAGTAGAGCAGATCCATCTCGATGGCAGGCGCATCGGCGAGCTGTACAAAGAAGATCCGGTCGCCCGGGATTGCGCGGATACTCTCCGGCGAAAGCTTGCGGCCGAGGGTGTGAAAGCTGTCGAGGATGAGGCCGATGTTGGGGTGGTCGGCGCGGCGGACGATCTCCCATGCATCGCGATGGTCATTTACATGGCGGCCCCAGGCCAGGGCTTCGTAGCCAACCCGGATGCCCCGCGCCGCCGCCCGCTCCCCCAACTCGACGAAATCCGCGGCCGCACGGTCTATCCCGCCCAGCGCCTCGGGGTGGCTGGAGGAGCAGAACAGCACGAGGTCGGTGCCCAGTTCCTGCATCACGTCAAACTTGCGCTCGGCCCGGTCGAAGGCCTTGGCCCGATACGGCTCGGGCAGCCCCTCAAAGTCGCGGAAAGGCTGAAACAGCACGATCTCCAGCCCGTGGTCGCGCACCATCCGGCCCACGTCGCGCGGGCTGCCCTCGTCAGCGATGAAGTCCTGCTCGAAAATCTCGATTCCGTCGAAACCGGCTGCGGCAATGGCTTCCAGCTTCTCGCGCAGATTGCCGGAGATCGAGACAGTGGCGATGGAGGTTTTCACAGGCGGTGCACTTTCTGGCCGGTTGGTCGAAGGGAAGCGCCATGCGCAGGCGCGGGTTCATTCATGCAGCGGGAAGGGGGATAACATCCACGCTATGGCTTGTCTCCTGCTCACCCGATGTTCGGATCACGCCCTTGACGGGTGCCACATCGCCATAATCGCGGCCCACTGCAACGGTGATATGGTCCATTCCGGCGGCAATGTTGTTGGTCGGGTCGAACTCGACCCAGCCCACCTCGGCACCGCACCAGGCCCGCACCCATGCATGCATGGCATCCGCGCCTTCCAGCCGCTCCTCACCCTCGGGCGGGATGGTGCGCAGAAACCCCGAGACATATCCGGCCGGAATGCCGAGCGAGCGCAGGCAGGCGATCATGATATGCGAAAAATCCTGGCACACACCGTTGCGGGCCGCAAAGGCCTCGGCGGCCGGCGTGTCGACCTCGGTGGCCTCCGGATCAAAGGTCATTTCATCGTGCAGCGCCCGCCCGACAGCGCGCATGGCGTCGAGCACCGGCATGTCGGGTGTGACGAGGGCGGCGGCAAAGCTGGCCATCTCGGGGTTGGGCCAAACCCGGGGGCTGGGGCCGATGAAGTGGTGCGGAGCGGAGCCGTCGATGCGGCGCTCTTCGGTGATCTCGCGCGGCAGGGCCGAGAGCGGCGGCGAAATTTCCAAGCCAGGCGGTTGCAACAGCCGCTCTGCCCGCGCGGCCAGCGTCAGCGAAATTTGCTCTACCGGCTCGTGGAAGGCGATGAAGGTCATCAGGTTGCCGTAGAAGTCGAACAGGTCGCGCCGTTCGGGAGGCACCGGGTCCACGGTCAGCAGGCTGGCCGAAATGCGCTGCCGGTCGGGAATTTCGGCGGGCAGCAGGTGCAGCAGGTTTCGGGCGTGGTCCGACGAGCCCTGATATTCATACTCGATCTTGAGCTTCACGTCGTAGCGCAACAGATCACCTCAGATAGAGCGTTGAAAGCAGGTTGGAGAGATTGGCCAGATCGCGCCGCAGCGCGCGGATGGCCTTGGTGCTCAGCGCCCCGGGGTCGATCGTTTTCAGCCGGGTTTCGATCGGCATCACGGCCCGGGTGAGCGCAGAGGGCCGCCCGGGCGCGGCATTGCCCGGCAACATGCTCGAAAGCTCGTGCATCTCGACCAATTGGAAGACAACCGCGCGCGGGTTGTTCGGGTCGAGCGCAAGAAGGTCGACAACCGAGCCACGGCTGGCTTCGATCGGGTAGCGCTGGCGGTGGGTCATCAGCGCGTCGCCCAGTTCCAGCGCGATATCGAGGCTGCCCTGCGGCTGATCGGCGTCACAGAAGGTGGCAAGGATGGACGAGAGCGCGTCGGCCCGCTCCAGCGCCCGCCCGAAGGCCAGAAAGCGCCAGCCGATGGAGCGATACATGTTTTCCTGCACGAGGCCCGAAAAGCCCGTGACCTTGCGGAGGAGCACGCCCATTTCATGGGCTGCGCCATCGCCGGCGCGGGTGGAGCCGCAAATGGCAGAGAGCGTTTGCGCGAGGTCGGAAAGCGCGTTCCACCCGTCGATCGAAAACCGGTCACGCACCTTGCCGGCGCAGTTGCGAGCCGAGCCGAGCAGATCGTTCAGCGCCTTGGGCACGGGGGCCGTGATGTCGATCGCGAGCGCCTCCATGAACTTGGCAAGCTCGAGAAGGCGCGGATCCTTGCGGTCGCCGGTTTCGGCAAGGCGCAGGTGGTAGGCTCTCAACAGCCGCACCGCGCCTTCGAACCGCTCGACGTAGCGCCCGAGCCAGAACAGGTTTTCGGCCGCGCGCGCCGGGAGCGCGCCGCTGCGAGGCGAAAGCGACTCGCTGGCGCCCAGCATCGACTCGGCGGCCACCGGCGCATCGCCCATGATCCAGACGTCGGCCACCGTGCCGCCGCGCTGCATGGCCAGTGCCGACAGGTCGTTGGACGCGCCGATGCGGGCATATCCGCCGGGCATGAAGGTCCAGCCCGAGGGGGTGCGGGCCGCGGTGACCCGCACCGTCATCGGACGCGGCACGAGGCGGCCGTTCTCCCATGCGGGAGTCGTCGAGAGGGTGACGAGTTCCTGCGCCACGAGGTTGCCGCCCTCCGCCTCGATCCAGGCGTCGATCGAGGGCTGGGCACTTTCGCGAAACTCGCCGCCCGGCGCGGTGGTGGCCCCCATCTCGAAGGGCAGATCGGAGGCAAGTGCGTGGCCGATCATCATCTCGGAGGTGTTCTTGCGCACGTGTTCGCGCTCGCTTTCGGTGCCGCACCACCACGTGGCGATGTTGGGCAGCTTGAGCGACTGCCCCTTGAGCACCTCGGAGATGCGCGGCAGGAATGCCTCCAGCGCCCGCATCTCGAGCACCCCGGCACCCAGCGCGTTGACCATCGAGAGCGTGCCGAGCCGGAGCGCCTGCACCAGCCCCGGTGTGCCGAGGTAGGAGCTTTCATCCAGCTCCAGCGGGTCGGCAAACTCGCTGTCGAGCCGGCGCCAGAGCGCGCCGAGGGGCTCCAGCCCTTCAACCGTGCGCACCTTGAGCTGACCGTCATGAACGATCATGTCCTCGCCTTCGAGCAGCGCCATACCGAGGTAGCGGGCGATGTAGGTGTGCTCGAAGTAGGTGTCGTTGCCCGGGCCGGGCGTGAGGATTGCCGCGCGGCGCCCCGCGGCCCCCGCCTGCCCGTCGAGTGCCGCCCGGAAGGCCCGGAAGAACCCGGCCAGCCGGTGGATGTTGGCGCGGGGAAACGGATCCTGAAAGATGCGCGAGGTGGCCATCCGGTTCTCGAGCGCGAAGCCGGCACCGGAGGGCGCCTGGGTCCGATCCCCCAGCACGAACCACGTGCCGTCGGGGTTGCGCGAGATCTCGAAGGCCACAAGGTGCAGGAAATGCCCGGAGGCCGGCGTGATGCCGACCATCGAGCGCAGCCAGCGCGGGTTACGCGCTACCAGCTCGGCGGGCAGGTGGCCGCCGCGCACCAGTTCGGCGGGGCCGTAGAGATCGGCCATGACATGCTCAAGCAGGTCCGCGCGCTGGGCGAGGCCGTCGCAGATCGAGAACCACTCCTTCTCGTGGATTATCACGGGCACATGGCTGAACGGCCAGTCGCGCTCTGGGGCGGGATCGTTTGAATACTGCCGGAAGTACACCCCGGCATCGCGCAGGTAGTTGGTGCCCCGCGAAAAGAGATCCTCGATCTCGTCCTTCGGGAGCCGTCCGAGGGCAGAGATGAAGTTGTGCCAGACAGGGCGCATCTGCCCCTTGCCGTCAATCAGCTCGTCAGCCGTTCCGGGCCTTGGGGCATAGCCATCTAGCAGGGGAAGCTGCCTTTGGGCCCGGAGAGCATTGGGTTCATTCAAGCGTCAAGCCTCGGATCGCGCCGCAGATCGAGCGTGCAGGGAAACTCGGGGTGCGGCCGCTCGGGGGCGGGGCGGTAGGACCCCGGAGTATGGCCGTAGGGCTCAAACCGCGCCAGACGACGCGCCTCGGCCTCGTTGCCATTGACCGGGAAGGTCTCGTAATTGCGCCCGCCGGGATGGGCCACGTGATAGGTGCAGCCCCCGATCGGGCGGCCGGTCCAGTCATCATAGATGTCAAAACTGAGCGGGGTGTTAACAGGCAGCACCGGATGCAGCGCCTCGGCGGGCTGCCAGGCCTTGAAGCGCACGGCGCCAACCTGCGTGCCCGACACATTGCCGGCAGACAGCGGCACCGGGCGCTGGTTGACCATGACCCGGTAGCGGCCCTGATGCTGGGTCGTCAGCTTGACCTGAAGCCGCTCCACCGAACTGTCGGTATAGCGCACCGTGCCGCCGATGGCGCCGGTTTCGCCGAGCACATGCCATGCCTCCAATGCCTGCCGCACCTCGAGGTGCACGCCTTCCACCTCGATCTGCCCGCAGAACGGAAAGCGGAACTCGGCCTGCGCTTCGTACCATGTGGGGTCGAACTCGTAGCCATGCTGCGCGAGGTCTTCGAGCAGCTTGAGGAAGTCGGCCCAGAGGAACTCTGGCATCATGTAACGGTCGTGGAGCACCGTGCCCCAACGCACCGGCTTGCCCTGCACCGGCGCCTTCCAGCACCGGGCGATGATGGCGCGGATCAGCAATTGCTGCGCGAGGTTCATCCGGGGATGGGGCGGCATCTCGAAGCCGCGGAACTCGATCAGGCCAAGTCGCCCCGTTGGCCCATCGGGCGAGAACAGCTTGTCGATGCAGATCTCGGCGCGGTGGGTGTTGCCTGTCACGTCGGTCAGCATGTTGCGGAACAGACGGTCTACCAGCCATGGCGGGGGCATCTCGCCCTCGCCGGGAGCGGGCACCTGCGCCAACGCCATCTCCAGCTCGTAGAGCGTGTCGTGCCGGGCCTCGTCGATCCGGGGCGCCTGGGAGGTGGGGCCGATGAAGAGGCCGGAGAACAGGTAGCTGAGCGAGGGATGGCGCTGCCAGATCAGGATCAGCGATTTCAGCAGATCGGGGCGGCGCAGGAAGGGGCTGTCGTTCGGGGTGGCCCCGCCGACCACAACATGGTTGCCGCCGCCGGTGCCGGTATGGCGCCCGTCGATCATGAACTTGTCGGCCCCGAGGCGGCAATTGCGCGCCTCCTCGTAGATCGCCTCGGTCGTCGCCACGCAATCCTGCCAGTCGTAAGCCGGGTGGATGTTGACCTCGATCACGCCGGGATCGGGCGCGACGCGGATCACGTTGATGCGCGGGTCATGGGGTGGGGCGTAGCCTTCGATATGGATCGGCAGGCCCATGTCCTTGGCGGTTTCTTCGGCAGCGGTGAGCAGATCGAGGTAATCTTCGGCATCCTCGACCGGCGGCATGAACACGCAGAGCCGGCCATCGCGCGGCTCGACCGAGATCGCCGTGCGCACGGCGCCGCCGATGGTCAGCTCCTGCTCGACGATGTCCTGCGTCGGGCCGGTGGCCTTGGGCGCCGACACCGGCTGAACCCGCTCCTCGGCGCTTTCGGGCAGGTCATCCCCGGCCTCGGCGTGATAATCGGGCAGCGGGCCGCGCGGCACGCTGGGGTCGGTGACGTAGGTGTAGGGAAACTGGCTCGGCGGCACGTAGGGCAGGGTGCCCAGCGGAAGGCGGTAGCCCACGGCGCTGTCGCCCGGCACGAGGAAGACCTTGCCGCGCCGCAGTTTCCACTTTTCCGAGCGCCACTTGTGGCCCGACGCCTTGGATTGCCAGCGCTGCACCGGCAGTACGTGGCCCGCCGCCTCGGTCAGCCCGCGCTCGAACACCTTGGCGATCCGGGCGCGTTCCTCGGGGTCTTTCAGCTTGGAGTTCTCGGGGGTCACGTTCTCGGGGAGGTTGCCCTCCTTGATGATCCACTCCGCCGGGTCTTCGTAGGCGGGGGCGACATAATCGGCCTCGAGCCCGAGGCGGCCCGCCATGCCCTCCAGAAACTGCTGCGAATGCTCGGCGGTGGCGCCGGTGTCCTGCTTTTCGCCTGCGATCAGGGCATCATCGGACCAGATCGGCTTTTCGTCGCGCCGCCAGTAGAGCGAGAAGGTCCAGCGCGGCAGGGTCTCGCCGGGATACCATTTGCCCTGTCCGTAGTGCAGGAAGCCGCCGGGGGCGAAACGGTCGCGGAGGCGGCGGATCAGCTGATCGGCCAGTGCGCGTTTCTCGGGGCCGACGGCGGCGGTGTTCCACTCTTCGCCCTCGAAATCGTCGATCGAGACAAAGGTCGGCTCGCCGCCCATGGTGAGGCGGGCATCTGCGGCCTTCAGGTCTTCATCGACCTTGTTGCCAAGGGTGTTGAGCCGGGTCCAGGACTCGTCGGAGAAGGGCTTGGTGATGCGTGGGTGCTCGGCCACGCGATCGACCTTCATGTCGAAGGCAAACTCGACCTCGGGCGTGCCTGCGGCGGTGAAGCCACCGCTGATTGGCGAGGCGTTGCGGTAGTGCGGGGTGGCGGCCAGCGGAATGTGGCTTTCACCCGTCAGCAGGCCGGAGGTGGGATCGAGCCCGATCCAGCCGGCGCCGGGGATATAGACCTCGACCCAGGCGTGCAGGTCGGTGAAGTCGACCTCGGTGCCGGAGGGACCGTCGAGCGCCTTCACATCGGGCTTGAGCTGGATCAGGTAGCCCGAGACGAAGCGGGCGGCAAAGCCGAGGTGGCGCAGGCATTGGACCAGCAGCCACGAGCTGTCACGGCAGGAGCCGGATTTGACGGTGAGGGTCTCTTCCGGGGTCTGCACGCCCGGCTCCATGCGGATGGTGTAATCGACCACGCTGGAAATATGGGCGTTGAGCGCGACCAGAAAGTCGACCGTGCCGTCGGTGCCAAAGTCGAACGCGCCGATGAACTGCGCAAGCTTTGGGCCGGCGGGCTCGGGGCGGCGGTAGATGGAGAGGTCTTCGCTCAGGTCTTCGGGGTAGTCGAAGGGCCATTTCTCGGCACTCTCTTCGACGAAGAAGTCGAACGGATTGTAGACGGTCATATCGGCCGTCAGATCCACCTCGATCTTCAGCTCGGTGACCGGCTCGGGAAACACGAAGCGCGACAGCCAGTTGCCGTAGGGGTCTTGCTGGTGGTTCACGAAGTGCCCGGCGGGCGAAATCTTGAGGCTGTGCGAGAGCACCCGGGTGCGCGAGTGCGGCGCCGGGCGCAGGCGGATGATCTGCGGGGCAAGAGTGACAGGTCGGTCATACTTGTAGTGCGTCAGATGGTAGATGCTTGCGAGTATGGCCATGCCGGTTTGTGTGCTCTTGCTTTGTTTCGAACACACAATTTATGCCGCATCTGCCGATGGATGCATAGCAGGCAATCCGGCGACAGCGCGTTTCAGCCCTGCGCTGCGCCCCTCTGCATCATGCAGGCCGGGAAAGGCTCCGGCCTGCACAAGGAAGCGGCGTTCAGAGAGCCTCGGCGTCGAGGCCGACGGTGATGGCCCCGATCGGCTCGCCGGTGGCCGGGTCGCTGATCGTCATGGAAACCTGGCCCTGATAGGTGTCGGAGCTTTCATCGAACTCGACCTCGTCGACGAAAGTGGCGCCTGCTCCGGCGGCATAGGTCTTGGCGTGCTTGTCCTCGTCGCCCTGCCACATGTCGGAGGTCACGGCGGAGGCGGCGACGTTGAGGCCGTGGCTGTCCATCACGAAGACTTCACTGATGAGACCCCCGGAGGCGGCAACCTGGGTGCGCAGGAAGTCGGCGGCGGCGTTGTGCATCACCGGGTCGATGGTGGGGCCTGCGCCGCCGTCGGCCTCGGCGCGCCAGGCCTGATCCATGGCGTCGATGTCGGCCTGGGTGAAGGCGGCGCGCTCGGCATTGGCGGCCTTGATCGCGGCAACGAGCACATCGCTGGAAGCCCAGGTGGCGACGGAGGCAGAGAGATAATCGGTCATCGCGGCGTGATAGTCCTGCGCGGCGGCGGGCAGGGCGAGGGCGGCGAAGGCGGCGGCGAGGGCGGTGCTTTTGAACATGGGAACTCCGGGGTTTTGCGGTCTGCGCAATCGACGAGCGGCGACATTCGACGCGCCGCCATGGGTGCGCAGGCTAGCCGGAATCTCTTAAGGGTCGGTTTCGGGCAGAGCGGCGGGCCCTGCCATTTGCCTAAAACCTTAACCAAACCCTTCCCGTGCACCCGCAGCCTCACAACCGGGCAGCAACGGGCGCAACTGCTCAATTATTGAGCGAAACCCCGCCGCGTGCTACTCCTGATCGGGCGGCAATTCACCTTGACCGCGCGGCGTGCCTATCTCGGGGCCGCTCAACACCTGAAACGGAGGACTTCACCCGTGTTCTTTCGCACCCTTCTCGGCACTGGCGCCATCCTGGCCGCCGCCCTGACCACCCCCGGCGATGCCCGTGCCGAAAGCCACGCCATGGCCGTGCCCTTTGCGCTGGACTGGAAGTTTGAAGGCCCCTCGGCCCCCTACTTCGCCGCCATCGACAACGGCCACTTCGAAGGCGCGGGTCTCTCCGTGGAGATCACCGCAGGCTCCGGCTCGCTCGACGCGATCCCGAAAGTGGCCACCGGCGCCTTTCCCGTGGGCTTTGCCGACATCAACTCGCTCATCAAGTTCCTCGACCAGAACCCCGGCGCCCCTGTCACCGCGGTGATGATGATCTACGACAAGCCGCCCTTCGCCGTGATCGGCCGTAAGTCGCTGGGCGTCAGCGAGCCGAAGGACCTAGAGGGCAAGGTGCTGGGTGCACCGCCCCCCGATGGCGCCTGGGCGCAGTTCCCGATCTTTGCCGCCGAGAACGGGCTCGACATGAGCACGATCACGGTGGAGCCTGTGGGCTTTCCGACCCGGGAGCCGATGCTGGCCGAGGGCAACGTGGCCTCGATCACCGGCTTCAACTTCAGCTCCTATCTCAACCTCGTGCGCCTTGGCGTTCCGGAGGACGATATCTCGACAATCTTAATGGCTGATTACGGGGTGGACCTTTACGGGAATGCGATCATCGTCAACACCGAGTGGGCCGCCGAGAATGGCGATACGCTGAAGGCCTTTCTGGCCGCCATCGCTGCGGGCTGGAAAGACGCGATTGCCGATCCGGCGGCGGCCACCGCCAGCCTGATGGAGCGCAACCCGGCCGCCGATGCGGAGCTGGAGGAGCGCCGGTTGCAGATGTCGATCGATGCCAACGTGCTGACCGACTACGCCATGGAAAGCGGCTTTGGCACCATCGACGAGGACCGTCTGGCCAGCTCGGTGGAGCAGATCAAAAGCACCTACGAGTTCGTCAACGAGCCCGATGTTTCGGCCTATTTCACCGAAGAATATCTGCCCGAAGGTGGGTTTGCGCTGAAGTGATTGGTGGGTTCCACCCACCCTGCGGGGGCGGCACTGGTCGCCCCCTTTTGGGGCAAACGGCATGACGAACCTCATTGAAATCAAGGGCGTGCGCCACGCCTACCAGACGCCGAGCGGACCCCTTCCGGTGCTCGACGGGCTTGATGTTTCTGTCCCGGAGGGCGGCTTTGTGGCCGTTGTCGGCCCCTCGGGCTGCGGCAAGTCCACGCTGACACGGCTGGTGGCCGGGCTGATGAAGCCCGATGAGGGCGAGGTCTGGCTGCACGGAGAGCGCGTGAAGGGGCCGCGTGCGACGGTGGGCATGGCGTTTCAGAATCCGGTGCTGCTGGAGTGGCGGACGATCCTGAAGAACGTGATGCTGCCGCTGGAGATCGTGCCCACGAAGATGGGGCGCAAGGAGCAGGAGGAGCGGGCGCGTTACCTGCTGCACTTGGTCGGGCTGGAAGGCTTTGAAGACAAGCGGCCAAGCGAGCTTTCGGGCGGGATGCGGCAGCGGGCCAGCCTGTGCCGGGCCCTTGTGCACAAGCCCGAAGTGCTCATTCTGGACGAGCCTTTCGGGGCGCTGGATGCCTTTACCCGCGAAGACCTGTGGCAGACCATGCAGAAGGTGAAACAGGCCGAGCCGTTCACCGGCGTTCTGATCACCCACGACCTGCGCGAAAGCATCTACCTGGCCGATCAGGTCGTGGTGCTTTCGGGGCGTCCGGCGCGGACGCAATATGTGCTGGATGTGCCCGCGAGAGGCCATGACATCGAGCAGCTCTATACCAAGGAAGCGGCGGATATGCTGGCGATCCTGCGCCACCAGATCGAGGTGGCACAGGGCCGTGCGCCGGCCGAGGAGGGCGCGGCATGAACCCGAAACTGCGCAAGGTGGCGGTGCCGATCGCTGCGGTGATCGTGTTCCTCCTGCTCTGGGAATTCCTTGTTTGGGCAATGGGTTGGCCGAACTACAAGATGGCTTCGCCGTCGGACCTTGTGCCCGCTTACTCGCGCTATTGGGAGCTGTTCATCGTGATGGGATGGCAGACGCTCTGGCGGACGCTGGTGGGGCTGATCCTGGCGATCATCGTGGGCGTGGCGATTGGCATGGTGATGGGCTTTTCGCGCACCATGCGGGAGGCGCTTTACCCGTTGCTGGTGGGCTTCAACGCGATCCCCAAGGCGACCGTCGTTCCCATTGTGGCGCTGATGTTCGTTGGGGCGCATGACTTCAACACGGTGCTCATGGCCTTCATGATCTCGTTCTTTCCGATCGCGGTTTCGATCAGCATTGGCCTCTCGACGCTGGAGCCGGAATATCGTGATATTCTAAGGGCTTTGGGGGCCTCGCAGAGCACGATCTTCTGGAAGATCGCGCTGCCCAAGACGCTGCCGGAGTTCTTTGGGGCGCTGAAAGTGGCCGTCACCCTGGCCTTCATCGGGACCAACCTGATGGAGATCGTCAGCCCGCATGGGCGGGGGCTTGGGGCGTTGTTCGACAGTGGCAAGACCAACTCGGATTACCCGCTGATGTTTGCGGTTCTGATCGCCCTCGCGGCGCTCGGAATCCTGCTTTATTACATCGTGGTCTGGCTCGAGAGCATCTTTGCCGGATGGGCGGAGCGCACGCCGGGGTAGGAAAGCGGCGTTAACCCCGAAAAACGGGAGTCACATCCCGTGCACAACCCGTACACAACCTGTGCATACATCAAATGACATAGCGTGCGTTAATCTACGCGGCGCACGGTGAGCGGCGGGCGCGGTTCAGCCGGCCATGAACCTTTGCATCATGACCGCCTCCTGACCCTCCATCAGCGCGCGCGCGGTCTTCATGTGCTCGGCCATGATCGCGCGGGCCTCTTCGGACTTGCCGTCGCGGAGGGCGTCGACGAGGCGGATCTGGAACTCGCGGCCCTTCTTCCAGAGCTCGATGTTGGGCGGCGCGTAGAGCTCGCGGTAGACCGTGAGGTCGGAGAGCAGGACGACCATGAAGTCGATGGTGAAGCTCAGCAGCGGGTTGCGCGACTGGCGGGCGAGGAGGGCGTGGAACTGGAGCGAGGTGACATGCTGCTCGCGCTCCTCCTCGATGGTGCGGGAGGGCTCGGCGTAGCTGTCGATCACCGATCTCAGCTCGGCCAGAACCGCGCCCGAAAGCTTGCCGGCGAGGGTGGCGACCAGCTCGGGCTCCAGCACCTGCCGGAGCTGGTAGATGTCGGCGATGGTGAGATCCTTGAAGTAGAAGTAGTTGCCCAGCAGCGCCCGCGCCCGCTCGCGGCTGACGGAGTGGACGAAGACGCCGCCGCCGGGGCCGGTGCGGGTGCGGACGAGGCCTTGGGCCTCGAGGATGCGCATGGCCTCGCGGATGGTGCCCTTGGCCATGCCGAAACGTTCGATCAACTCCGCCTCGGCGGGGAGCCGGTCGCCCGCCTTGAGGCCGTGTTCGACAACCCAGGACTTGATGGCCTCGGCCACCTGGACCGGGCGGCTCATGCGGTGGTTTTCAGAGCGGGTGGAAACAGGCGGCAAGATGATCATCTCCCATGGCCACCAGCGGCGGCTCTTCAATGCGGCATTCGTCGGTCACGCGCGGGCAGCGGCCCGCGAAGGGGCAGCCCGGGGGCGGGTTGAGCGGGTCCGGCAGCTCGGCGGCGGCGGATTCGGGGGCGGTGAGCGGGCGGCCCACGACGGGGGCGGAGTTGGCGAGGAGCTTGGTATAGGGGTGTTTGGGCGCGCGGAAGACATCTTCGGCGCGGCCGATTTCGACCACGGCGCCGAAGTAGAGCACCATGATCCGGTCAGACACCGCCTCGACCACGGCGAGATCGTGGGAGATGAAGAGGTAGGTCAGCCCGAACTCGGCCTTGAGCCCGGCCATGAGGTTGAGCACCTGCGCCTGCACCGACACATCGAGCGCCGAGACCGGCTCGTCGAGGATGATGATTTCGGGCGACGCCGCCAGCGCGCGGGCGATGCCGATGCGCTGGGCCTGACCGCCGGAGAACTCGTGCGGATAGCGTTCGAGGAACTCCTCGCGCAGGTTCACCGAGGCGAAGATTTCCGAGATGCGGGCGTCGCGCCGGGGCTTGTCCATGCCGTGCAGGAGCTTGAGGGGGGCCTCCATGATCTGGCGGATCGTTTTGCGCGGGTTGAGCGAGGAGATCGGGTCTTGGAACATGTACTGGATCAGGCGGCCGAAGGCGGCGGGGTCGGCGTTGTCGAGCGCCTTGCCGGCGATTTGAATCGTCCCGGTGGTCGGCTCCAACAGGCCGACGAGCATGCGGGCGAAGGTGGATTTGCCGCAGCCGCTCTCTCCGACGATACCAAGGGTTTCGCCCTCGGGCACCTCGAAGGACACGGGGCGCACGGCGCGGACCCCGGCCTTGGGCTTGGAAAACAGGCCACCGCCGATGGGGAAGGTCTTGGAGAGGTTGTCGACCTTGAGGGCGAGCTTTGGGGCGGGGGCGCTATCGGACGGACTCATGCGAGGGTCTCCTCGGGGTATATGCAGCGGACGGCGCGGGGTGCGGTGCCCTCGAGCAGAATGTAACCTGTTTTACATTCTGGCGCGGCCTTGTGGCAGCGAGGCGCGAAATGGCAGCCGGGCGGCAGGTCGTTGACCACCGGGGGCAGGCCGGGGATGGCGGCCAGCTCGCGCCGCCCGCCGCCGAGTTCGGGCACGCAGGCGATGAGGCGCTTGGTGTAGGGGTGGGCGGGGGCGTCGAGCACCGATTGGGTTGGCCCCTCCTCGACGATCCGGCCCGCATACATCACCGCGACCCGGTCGCAGAGCTGGGCCACCACGCCGAAGTCGTGAGTGATGAAGATGATCGCCAGCCCGCGCTCGCGGCGCAGGTCGTTCAGCAGGGCGAGGATTTGCGCCTGCACGGTCACGTCCAGCGCGGTGGTGGGCTCGTCGGCGATGATGATGTCGGGCTCGTTGGCCAGCGACATGGCGATGCCGACGCGCTGGCGCATGCCGCCCGACATCTCGTGCGGGTAGTTGCCGAGGCGGGACTCGGGGTTGGGGATGCGGACCTGTTTCATCAGTTCCAGCGCCCGGGCGCGGGCCGCCGATCTGCTCACCCGGCTGTCGTGCACCCGGATCGCCTCGGCCAGCTGGTCGCCCACGGTGTAGAGCGGGTGCAGGGTGCTGAGGGGGTCCTGAAAGATATAGGCGATGCGGTTGCCGCGCACCGAGCGGAGCTGTTCGTAGCCGGTGGAGAGCAGATCCTGCCCGTCGAGCCGCACCGCGCCGCCGGTGATGACTCCGGGAGGCGAGGCGACGAGGCCGGTGACGGAGAGGGCGGTGACGCTCTTGCCCGAGCCGCTTTCGCCGATGATGCCGAGGCATTCGCCGGGTTTGACCGAGAGCGAGACCTTGCCGACCGCCTCATAGACGCGCTCGCCGACGTGAAACTGCGTTTCAAGCTCCTGAATGTCGAGCAGGGGGGCCTCGGCGCGGGCGGCGGGAAGGGCGCGGGACTTGGAGACCTGCGTGACCGGGAGGGGCCGGGAGAGGGCGCCGGAGCGCAGGCGCGGGTCGAGCGCGTCGCGAACGCCGTCGCCGAGCAGGTTCACCGACATGACGATCAGAAAGATCATCACGCCGGGGATGATGGAGGTGTGCGGATGGGTGGTGAAGGCGGCGCGGGCCTGTCCGAGCATGGAGCCGAGGTCGCTGTCGGGCGGCTGCGAGCCGAGGCCGAGGAAGGAGAGGCCCGCGGTTTCGAGGATCATCCAGCCGACGGTGGTGGACATGGCGATGACGATGACCGGCAGCACGTTGGGCAGCACCTCGGAGAGGATGATCCGGATGTGGCCCTTGCCTGCGAGGCGGGCGGCATCGACGAACTCGCGGTGCGAGAGGCCCACGGTGATGCCGCGGATGTTGCGGGCGAAGAAGGGGATGTTGACGGCGGCCACGGCGATCAGCGCGTTGATGAGGCCGGTGCCCAGTGCTGCGACGATGGCCAGCGCGAGGAGGATGTAGGGGAAGGCCATGAGCATGTCGATCAGGCGCATCAGGATGTTGTCGGTCCGTCCGCCGAAGTAGCCCGAGAGGATGCCGATGGCGGAGCCGAAGAAGGCGGCGAGGAAGGCGGCGATGGCGCCGACGGCGAGCGAGGTGCGGGTGCCGTAGAGCAGGCGGGAGAGCTGGTCGCGGCCCAGGTGGTCGGCGCCGAGGAGGTAGCCCTCGGAGAAGGGCTTGGCGAAGCGGTCGGCGGTGTTGGTGATGTTGGGGTCGGCCAGCGGCAGGATCGGCACGGCGAGGGCCAGCAGGAGGATGATGGAGAGCACGACGGCGCCCATGGCGGCGAGGCGGTTGCGGAAGAGGAGCTTGAGGAAGGCGGTCATGGGGAGGTTCCGTCGTGTTGGGCTGTCATCCTCGGGCCTGACCCGAGGATCTCGTGGCGGAGGGGTCCTCGGGTCGAGCCCGAGGATGACGGTGCCACGGTGGCGCGGTTGGGTTCAGAGGCTCGAGACCCGCCCGGAATCAAGCCGAAGGCGCCGGGCGAGCGCCGTCCCGCCCCCCGGGGCGGCGCTTTGGTGAGGTTGTGGCTGACTTTGGAGGGAAGAGGACAATCGCACGATAAAGTGCCCCCATCCGGGCGTTGGAGCGCCACCCCGCGGGACGGCGCTCGCCCGGCTTCCGCAGGCGCAAGGCGGGACGGCGCTGGCCCGGCTTCCACGGGGGTGCTCCGGCTCATGTCTTGATCCTCGGGTCGAGCATCGCCTGGGCCACGTCGACCACGATGTTGAAGAGCACGTAGCAGGCGGCGACCACCACCACGCCGCCCTGCACCAGCAGCACGTCGCGCTGGGAGATCGCCGTGACCAGCATTTGCCCGATGCCAGGCCAGTCGAAGACCATTTCGATATAGACCGCGCCGGACACCACGAACCCGGCCTGGATGCCGAGCACAGGGATGATCGAGACCATGGCGGCCTTCAGGGCGTGGCCCATGATCACCCGGCGCTCGCCCACCCCCTTGGCGCGGGCGGTGCGGATGTAGTCCTGCCGCAGCACTTCCAGCATGGCGGAGCGGGAGAGGCGGGCGATGACGCCGGTGGCGACGACGGCGAGCGCGGAGGCGGGGAGGACGAGGTGGTTGAGCAGGTCGCCCAGACCACCGCCGCCGTAGATGAGATACATGCCCGAGACCGGGAACATCCGCAGCTTCAGCGCGAAGAGGATGATGAGGATCATCCCCAGAAAGAAGGAGGGGATCGAGATGCCGATGAGCACGATGAATGTGATCGCCTTGTCGGCCAGCCCATACTGGCGCGCCGCCGAGACCACGCCGGCGAGGATGCCGAGGATCGAGCAGAGCACGAAGGCCACCCCGGCGAGGATGAGGGTGTTGCCGAAGCGGCCCATCACCTCGTCGATCACCGGCTTGTTCTGCGAGAAGCTGCGGCCGAAATCGCCGGTCAGCATGTTGCCGAGCCAGATGAAATACCGCTGCACCAGAGGCTTATCGAGGCCGAGGTCGGCGTTGAGCTTGGCGACGTTCTCGGGCGTGGCATAGGCCCCAAGAATGGCCAGCGCCGGATCGCCGGGGATCATCGCCATGATGAAGAACACCAGCACTGAGACGCCGATGAGCACCGGGATCGCGGCGGCAAGGCGTTTGAGGATGTAGCTTCCCATGACGGGGGTCTCCTGTCTGGCTGGGGCGCGCTTGTCCGTCCTTCGAGACGTCTTCGCGGCGGCGGCTGGAGGGGTGCGGCGGGCCGAGGGGAGGCCCCCCACCGCAGGGGTGCCCTCCGGCCCGAAAGCCGGAGGGCGAACAGTGGTTACTCGTTACTTCTTAACCACCTTCTCGAGCTGGAGCAGGAATGACGGCTCCAGAGAGAAGTTTTCGACACGGTCATTGGTGACGGCGTTCTGTTTCCAGTTGGCGATGAAGACCCATGGCGCATCTTCCTGCACGATGGTCTGCATCTCCTTGTAGAGCGCGGCCCGCTCTTCCTGATCCACCGCCGTGCGGGCGGATTCCAGCAGCTCGTCAACCTTGGGGTTGGAGTAGTAGCCGGAGTTGAAGCCGCCCTTGTCGGGCCATGCGTCGGTGCGCAGGGCGAGGTAGGGGAGCGTGTCGGGATCATTGGTCATCCAGGCCATTTCGGCCATGTCTGCCTTGCCTTCGAGGCCCGGGTTCACGTTGCCGAGGAAGGTGTTCCACTCGTAGGTTTCGATCTTCACGTCGAGCCCCACGGCGGCGAGGTCGGCCTGGATCGCGGTGCCCATGGCGACCGGATCGAGCATGCCGGAGCCGCCTTCGGTGACGTAGAAGGTGAGCGAGGCGCCCTCTGCCCCGGCTTCGGCGAGCAGGGCCTTGGCCTTCTCCGGGTCGTAGGGGTAGGGCGAGAGCTCGTCGTTGTAGGCCCAGGCGAAGGCCGGGGGCGTGGGCCCGGCGGCGACATCGGCGGTGCCTTCGAGCACATCGTTGACGATGGCTTCCTTGTTGATCGCGTAGTTCACGGCCTGACGCACCTTCTTGTCGGCCATCGGGCCTTCCTTGGCGTTCAGGATCAGGAACCAGACGTGGGGGCCGGCCTGCTCGACGACGTTGAACTCGTCACCCTGGAACTGGGAGAGCGCGGTGGGGGGCACTTCGACCATCATGTCGATGCCGCCTGCGATCATCTCGGCGACGCGGGTGTTGGCATCTTCGATCGGGCGGAAGACCACGGCCTGCGCCCCGGCGGGCTCGCCCCAGTAGTCTTCATACTTGTCGATCACCACGGCCTCGTTGGCGCGCCATTCGACGAACTTGAAGGGGCCGGTGCCCACGGGGGCGCGGCCGAAGTCGGCACCGCCTGCCTCGACGGCGGCGGGGGAGACCATGAGGCCGGTGGGATAGGCGAGGTTGGACAGGAAAGGCGCGTAGGGCGCGGAGAGCTTGAACTTCACCGTGGTGTCATCGACCGCCGTGGTCTCTTCGACCGAGGAGAAGAAGAAGGCCAGCGGGAAGGGGCCGGTGTTGTGGAAGGGGTGATCTTCCTTGAGCATCCGGTCGAAGTTGAACTTCACCGCCTCGGCGTTGAAGGGCGTGCCATCGTGGAAGGTGACGCCCGAGCGCAGCTTGAAGGTATATTCGGTGCCGTCCTCGGAGACTTCCCAGCTTTCGGCCAGACCGGGCGCCACTTCGAGCGTGCCGGGTTTGTAGCGGGTGAGGCCCTCGTAGAGGTTCACCAGGATGCGGAAGTCGTTCACCGCGGTCACGGCGGCGGGGTCGAGCGACTTGGGTTCGGCCACCTGGCCGACGATCAGCACGCCTTCGGGGGTTTGCGCTGAGGCGGCCAGCGGCGCGAGCGCAAGCGCGGCCCCGGCTGCGATCACGGCGCGGCGTGTCCAGTTGAAGAGGGTCATTGGAGCATCTCCCTGTGGTTTTTATCACGGCGATTCCCTTGCGGGCGCCGGGTGTTCGTGGAAGAAATTAATCATGATAAATTTGACCGGTCAATTTTTCATGATAAATTTCTTTCCGGAGGGTAAAGGAGCCGCATGACCTTCTCGATTCTTGTGCACGATGCTCAAACAAACGCCATTGCCGGTGCGGCAGCTACCGGAAGCCTCTGCGTGGGCGGTTGGGTTCTGCGGGGGCGATGGGGTGCGGGGATGAGTGCGAGCCAGGGCGCGGCGCCCTCGACGATCTGGGGCGAGTCGGTGCTCGACGAGATGCAGGGCGGTGCGGGTGCGGCGGAGGCTGTGCGCGAGATCACGGGCGCCGATCCGGGGCGCGAGTGGCGCCAGCTTGCGGCGCTGGGCATGGGCGGCGAGGGGGCCTGTTTCACCGGCAATCAGAACACGGCGCTGACGGCGCATCATGTTTTTGCCGGGGGTGTGGCCTCGGGCAACATGCTGGGCAGTAAGGCGGTGCCGGAGGCGATGGCACGGAGCTACCTCGAAGCAGAGGGCAACCTGCCGGAGCGGCTGATGGCCGCGCTGTGGGGCGCGGCGGAGGAGGGCAGCGACAAGCGCGGGCTTCTGTCGGCGGCGCTGCTGGTGTTGCGGTCGGATGCGCCGCCGCTGACGCTGCGGATAGATCACTCGGACACGCCGCTGGAGGCGCTGGGCGATCTGCTGCACCGGGCGACGAGTGGCGATTATGGCGACTGGGCGCGGCAGGTGCCGACCCTTGCGGCGCCCCATCGGGTGCTGGATGCGGAGCTGACCGGAACGCTGGTACCGGAGCCCGAGGAGTGAGCGACTGGGGCGCAAGGGCGGCGGGGCATCTGGAGGCGCTGGCGGCGTTCAGCGCCGAGGGGCCGGGGGTGACGCGCCTGCCCTACGGGCCGCACCATCTGGCGGCGGTGGATTACCTGACAGAGCTGATGCAGGGCGCCGGGCTGGCGGTGCATCTCGACGCGGCGGCCACGCTGGTGGGCCGGGCCGAGGGCGGCGGGGCGGGCACCTTCTATATGGGGAGCCATCAGGATTCGGTGCCTCAGGGCGGTGCGTTTGACGGGATCGCGGGCGTGGTGCTGCCGGTGCTGGCGATGCAGAAGCTGGCCGAGGAGGGGGTGGCGCTGCCCTTCGCGGTGGAGATCCTTGCCTTCGCAGATGAGGAGGGCGTGCGCTTTCCGACGGCGCTGGTGGGAAGTCGGGCGGTGGCGGGCACGGTGGATATTGCGGTGCTCGACATGGTGGACCGCGACGGCGTGAGCTTGCGAGCCGCCCTCGAAGGCTTTGGCTGCGATCCCGAGGGGATACCGGCGCTGGCGCGGGAGCGGGGCAGCGCGCTGGGCTACCTTGAGGCGCATATCGAGCAGGGGCCGGTGCTGGAGGCCGAAGGCGAGGCGCTGGGCGTTGTGACCGGGATCTGCGGGATCGAGCGGCACGCGCTGCGCCTTGTCGGGGAAACCGGCCATGCGGGCACGGTGCCGATGGCGGCGCGCAAGGATGCGCTGGTGGGCGCGGCGCGGGTGATTTCCGAGGTGAACCGGCTGGCGCAGGCGACGCCGGGGCTGCGGGCCACGGTGGGGCAGGTCGACGTACGGCCCGGCGCGGTGAACGCAGTGCCGGGCGAGGTGCGGATGCCGGTGGAGCTGCGCTGCGAGGATGACACGACACGGGAGGAGGCGGGCGAGGCGATTGCCGCCTTTGCCAGCCTCGTGGCCGCCGAGATGGGCCTGAAGCTGGAAGCGCGGCGCACCTACGCGCAGCCCGCCGCGCCCTGCGACACCGCGCTGAGGGCGGCGCTGGTGCAGGCGGTGAAGGCCGGTGGCGGCAGGGGGATGGAGCTGACCTCGGGTGCGACTCATGACGCGAGCGCCATCGCGGACCTCTGCCCAATCTCGATGCTTTTCGTGCGGTGCCGGGGTGGAGTTAGCCACCGACCGGACGAATTTGCCGCCCCGGCGGACCTTGGCGCGGGGGTTTCCGCCATTGCGGAGACCTTACGCCGCGTTGCCGATGCCTAAAAATCGGGCAATTTCCGCGCGATACCTGCGTTTGCGTCATTTCGCTTTGTAAAGCCTTCTGGGACGTGGATAATCGTCCCAATGACAACAACATTCGATGAGATGTGGGGGAAGGAAGAGCGGCTGAGGTCGCCCTACTCCCAATTCGGTCAGTGGTTCGAGGGCGAAGACCCGGCGCGCCTGCGGGCCAAGCAACGCGAAGCGGAAGAAGTCTTCCGCCTCACTGGCATCACCTTCAACGTCTACGGGCAGGCGGCCGCCGAGGAACGGCTGATTCCCTTCGACATCGTGCCGAGAATCATCAGCGGCGCCGAATGGAAGAAGCTGACCCGGGGGATCGAGCAGCGGGTGCGTGCGATCAACGCCTTCCTGCACGATATCTACCACCGCCAGGAGATCGTCCGGGCCGGGCGGCTGCCGGTGGAGATGATCAAGAACAACGAGGCCTACCTGCCCGAGATGATCGGCGTCACGCCGCCGGGCGGGGTCTATACCCATATTGTCGGCATCGACCTGGTCCGCACCGGGGATGACGACTTTTACGTGCTGGAGGACAACGCCCGCACGCCGAGTGGTGTGAGCTACATGCTCGAAAACCGCGAGACCATGTACAAGATGTTCCCCGAGCTGTTTGCGCAGACCAAGGTGCAGCCGGTGAGCCAGTATCCGCGCTCGCTGCTGCGCTCGCTCTCGGCCTGCGCCCCGGCCTGCGCCGGAGAGACGCCGACCGTGGCCGTGCTGACGCCGGGGAGCTACAACAGCGCCTATTTCGAGCACGCCTTTCTGGCCGACCAGATGGGCGTGGAGCTGGTGGAAGGCTCCGACCTGCGGGTTGTGGATGGCCGCGTGGCGATGCGCACGACGCTGGGCTACAAGCCGATCGACGTGATCTATCGCCGGATCGACGACGCCTTCATCGACCCTCTCAGCTTCAACCCCGAGAGCGCGCTGGGCGTGCCGGGGATCATGGATGTCTACCGGGCCGGCAACGTGGCGATTGCCAATGCGCCGGGCACCGGGATTGCCGACGACAAGGCGATCTACAGCTACATGCCCGAGATCGTGGAGTTCTACACCGGCGAGAAGGCGATCTTGCAGAACGTGCCGACCTGGCGCTGCAACGACCCCGAGAGCCTGAAGTACGTGCTCGACAACCTTCCCGAGCTGGTCGTCAAGGAAGTGCATGGCTCGGGCGGCTACGGGATGCTGATCGGGCCGACCGCCTCCAAGAAGGAGATCGCGGAGTTCCGCAAGAAGCTGGAGTCGCGCCCGGGCAACTACATTGCCCAGCCGACGCTCAGCCTGTCGACCGTGCCGATCTTGACCAAGGCGGGCCTTGCCCCGCGCCATGTGGACCTGCGCCCCTTCGTGCTGGTGAGCCCGGAGGGGGTGAACATCACCCCTGGCGGGCTGACGCGGGTGGCTCTGAAGAAGGGATCGCTGGTGGTGAACTCCAGCCAGGGCGGAGGCACCAAGGACACCTGGGTGCTGGAGGACTAGGCGATGCTGGGAAAGACCGCAGGCGGCCTGTTCTGGATGTATCGTTACCTTGAACGCGCCGAGAACATCACCCGGATGGTGGAGACCGGCCAGCGCATTGCGCTGACCCGGAACCAAGATAACGACGACGAATGGGCCAGCGTGTTGCAGACGGCCTCGGTGGATCTCGGCTACTTCGAGAAGCACGACGAGCTGACCAAGGAAGCGGTCATCGACTGGATGCTGCGCGACCGCGACAACCCCTCCTCGGTGCTGAGCGCGGTGGAAGCGGCCCGCAGCAATGCCCGGCAGGTGCGCACCGCCCTGACCGATGAGGTCTGGGAAGCCATGAACATGTGCTGGATGCGCCTCAAGGAGGTGCTGAAGCGCAAGGTCAACGAGCGCGACCTGCCCCATGTGCTGGGCGCCGTCCGCCAGCGCACCGCGCTGGTGCGGGGCACGACCCATGGCACGCTGCTGCGCAACGACATCTACGATTTCGCCCGGATCGGCACTTTCCTCGAGCGGGCCGACAACACCGGGCGCATTCTCGACGTCAAATACTACGTGCTGCTGCCCGCCGCTGCCGCCGTGGGCTCGCGGCTGGACAACGTGCAGTGGGAGACCATCCTGCGCTCGGTCAGCGGCGAGAGCGGCATTCGGATGGTCTATGGCCACAACCCGACCCCGCGGGAGATTGCGGCCTTCCTGATCCTCGACGGGCGGATGCCCCGCTCGCTCTACTTCTGCGCCAAGAAGTTGCAGGACAATCTCAGCTACCTGGCCCATGACTACGGCACCACCGCCACCAGCCACGACTTGGCCGTGCAGCTTGGCAAACGACTGAAGGAACACAGCATCGACGAGATCTTCGACACCGGGCTGCACGAGTTCATCCAGGAGATCATCGTTGCCTTGGGAGACCTCAGTCGTCAGATTGAAGTGGACTTCCGGTTTTATGAATAGGCCCCCGGCATGCGCCTGAAAATCGCACACGAAACCCGCTACAGCTTTTCGGAGCCTGTGCGCTACGGGTTGCAGCAGATGCGCAAGCTGCCGAAATCCTATCGAAACCAACGGGTTTTGAGTTGGGAGACCTCGGTGATCGGCGGCAAGAAAGAGCTGCAATACGAGGACCAGCACCGCAACACGGTGGAGCTTGTCAGCATCTCCCCCGGCGAGACCGAGCTGCTGTTGCGCAGCGAGGGCGAGGTGGAGGTGGAGGAGAACAACGGCGTGATCGGCCCGCATCAGAGCCTGACGCCGCTGTGGCTGTTCGACCGGCAGACCCCGCAGACCAAGCCCGGCCCGCTGGTGCGCGAACTCGCGCGCAGCATTTCGGACCGCGACGGGCTGGACCAGTTGCACACGCTGATGTCTGCGGTGGGCAAGGCGGTGGTCTATACGACGGGCTCCTCGCAGTCCGACTGGAGCGCCGAGAAGGTGCTGGATGCGGGCAAGGGCGTGTGCTCGGACCAGACCCATGTGTTCATCTCCGCCGCCCGCCATCTGGGCCATCCGTCGCGCTATGTGTCGGGTTACCTGATGCTGGATGACGCGGTGAGCCAGGATGCCATGCACGGCTGGGCCGAGGTGCATGTGGAGGCGCTGGGCTGGGTCGGGTTCGATGTGAGCAACGACATGTCTCCCGACACACGCTATGTTCGCGTTGCGACAGGGCTGGACTATGCCGGTGCCGCACCGGTAACTGGTACGCGCACGGGCGGCGAGGAGGAGTCTCTCTCCGTTGCCATCGAGGTTGCGCAACAGATGAGCCAGAGCCAAGAACAGTAAAATGACCTATTGCGTCGGAATGAAGCTCGATCGCGGCCTCGTGTTCATGTCGGACACGCGCACCAACGCGGGTGTCGATAACATCAGTGTTTTCAAGAAGATGCACTCGTGGGAGCAGCCGGGCGACCGGGTGATCACGCTGATGAGCGCGGGCAACCTTGCCACGACGCAGGCGGTGGTTTCGATCCTCGAGGAGCGCACCAAGGCGCCGGGCGAGCGCAGCCCCTCGCTGTTGGAAGCGCCCAGCATGTTTCAGGTTGCGCGGATGGTGGCGAAGGTCCTGAAGGACGTGATTGCCGAGCATGAGCAGGCCGGGCAGCAGGCGAGCGCCTTCGGGGCCACGCTCATTCTGGGCGGGCAGATTGCCGATTCCGCGCCACGGCTGTTCCTGATCTACCCGGAAGGCAACTTCATCGAGGCGGGCGACGACACGCCGTTCTTCCAGATTGGCGAAACCAAGTATGGCCGCCCGATCCTGGTGCGGGCCTACCGCCCGGAAATGTCCTTTGCCGAGGCGGTGAAGCTGTTGATGGTGAGTTTCGATTCCACCGTGAAGGCCAACCTGACCGTCGGCCTGCCGCTGGACCTCCAGTTCTACGAGGAGGGCAGCCTGGTGCAGGGTATGCAGAAGCGGATCGAAGCGAGCGACCCGGATTTCCAGCGCATCAGCAACGGCTGGGGCGAGGCCCTGACCGCCGCGCTCGACAGCCTGCCGGATATCGAGATCTGACGGCTGGTGGGTTTCACCCACCCTACAGCCTGCCGCAACTGCTTGGAGTGGCGGGAATAAGGCGGTAAGCAGGGGAGAAAGACCCGTTGAAAGGCCCGCTCCGTTGAACCAGGACGCCCCCAAGCCCATCCCGCCGCGCCGCCCGCTGACCCTGAGGGACGTTTCGGAGGCCAGCGGCGTCAGCGAAATGACGGTGAGCCGGGTGTTGCGCAACCGGGGCGATGTGAGCCAGGCCACGCGGGAGCGGGTGCTGGCGGCCGCCAAGCGGCTGGGATACGTGCCCAACAAGATCGCCGGCGCGTTGGCGAGCAGCCGGGTGAACCTTGTGGCGGTGGTCATTCCGTCGCTCTCCAACATGGTCTTCCCCGAGGTGCTGACGGGCATTGGCGCGGTGCTGGATGACACCGATTTGCAGCCCGTCGTGG
Organism: Oceanicola sp. 502str15; assembly: GCF_024105635.1. Classification (NCBI taxonomy): domain Bacteria; kingdom Pseudomonadati; phylum Pseudomonadota; class Alphaproteobacteria; order Rhodobacterales; family Roseobacteraceae; genus Oceanicola; species Oceanicola sp. 502str15. Next base: position 3,112,420 of record NZ_WYDQ01000001.1, on the reverse strand, counting down.
GCGTGACCCATTACAAGCCCGAGCGCGCCGAGAAGGTGCTGTACGAGATGCTCTCATGGCGGCCCAGCGGCGTGATCGTGGCCGGGCTGGAGCACACCGATGCGGCCCGCGCGATGCTGGCGAATGCGGGCTGCCCGGTGGTTGAGATCATGGATGTGGACGGCGAGCCGATCGATTCCATGGTGGGAATTTCCCACCGCCGCGCGGGGCGGATGATGGCCGAGGCGATCGCGGGCGCGGGCTATCGGAACATCGGGTTTGCGGGCACCAAGATGCCGCTGGACCACCGGGCGCGGAAGCGCTTCGAGGGGTTCACCACCGCCCTCGCCCGTGCCGGGCTGGAGGTGCGGGACCGCGAGTTTTATGCGGGCGGCTCGGGCCTTGCCAAGGGCCGGGAGATGACGGCGACCATGCTCAAGCGCAGCCCGGAGCTGGATTTCATCTATTATTCCAATGACATGATCGGTGCGGGCGGGATGCTGCATTGCCTGACCTCGGGCATCGACATTCCCAACGAGCTGGGGCTTGCCGGGTTCAACGCGCTGGAGATGCTGGCCGCCTTCCCGCAGAAGCTGGCCACAATGGACGCCTGCCGCCGCGAGATCGGTGAGGCGGCCGCCAAGATCATTGCCGAGCGCACGGCGAGCGGCGATCTGGCGGGTGAGGGCGGCGGCACGGTGACGGAGCTCGAGCCGGTGCTGGCGCTGGGCGACACGCTGAAGCGGGGCTGAGGACATGAGCGCGCCGCAGGTTTCGGTGGTGATCCCTATGATGAACGAGGCGGAGAACGTCGCGCCGCTGATCGGGCGGATCGTGGCGGCCTGTGGGGATGTTGCCTTCGAGGTTGTGGCCGTGAATGACGGCTCAACCGATGGCACCGGCGAGGAACTGCTCAAGCTGGCGCGGGCCGATGGGCGCGTGCGGGTGTTGCAGCACCCGAGGCCTGCCGGGCAGAGCGCCGCCGTGCATTCGGGCGTGAAGGCCGCCCGCGCCCCGATCTGTGTGACCCTGGACGGCGACGGGCAGAACCCGCCCGAGGAGCTGCCGAACCTCTATGGCCCGCTGATGGCCGACACCACGGGCAGGCTCGGCCTTGTGGCCGGGCAGCGGGTGGACCGGCAGGACACCGCCAGCAAGCGCTGGGCGAGCAAGGCAGCCAATGGGCTGCGCGCCCGCATCCTGAAGGACGGCACGCGCGACACCGGCTGCGGGCTCAAGGGCTTTCGGCGGGATGCCTTTCTTGGTTTGCCTTTCTTCAACCACATGCACCGCTACCTGCCCGCGCTGATGCGGCGGGACGGCTGGGAGGTGGCGCATGTGGATGTGACCCATGCCGAACGCGCGGCGGGCAAGAGCAAGTACAACAACCTTGGCCGCGCCCTCGTGGGGATTTACGACCTGATCGGCGTGGCCTGGCTGATCCGGCGGCGGAAGACCGAGGCGCCGACCGAGGTGACGCCCGATGTTTGAGTGGCTCTTTGCGGTGCTCCATGTCGAGACCTGGGTCGAATTCTGGTGGGTCATCATCGGGCTGGGCGGGCAGTTGATGTTCACCGCCCGGTTTCTGGTGCAGTGGATCGCCAGCGAGCGGGCGCGGGCCTCGGTGGTGCCGCTGGCCTTCTGGTACTTCTCGATCGGCGGCGGGGTGATCCTGCTGGCCTATGCGCTCTATCGGAAAGACCCGGTGTTCGTGCTGGGGCAGGCGATGGGGCTCGGTATCTACCTGCGCAATCTCTACCTGATTCATGTCAGCAAGCGCGAAGCCTGAGCGCCCCTGGTTCGGCACTGCCTTTGCGGTGGTGGCGGCGCTGGTGATCTTTCGCCTTGCGCTGCTGCCGCTGGCGCGGGCCGAGGTGTTTGTGGACGAGGCGCAATACTGGCTCTGGGGGCAGGAGCTGGCCTTTGGCTACTATTCAAAGCCGCCGATGATCGGCTGGCTGCTGCGCGCCGTGACCGAGCTGGCGGGGAGCGACAGCGCCTTCTGGCTCCGGGCGCCTGCGGTGCTGCTGCATGGCGTGACGGCGCTGCTGCTGGCCGGGCTGGCCAACGAGCTGGCCGACAGGCGCACGGCGATCCTCGTGGCGGCGAGCTATATCACCTTGCCGCTGGTGGCGGTGGGCAGCTTTCTGATCAGCACCGACACGGTGATGTTCCCCTTCCTTGCAGGCGCGCTCTGGGCCTGGGTGCGGGTGATCCGCGAGCAGAGCCGGGGGGCGGCGCTGCTGGCCGGCGCGCTGGTGGGGTTGGCGGTGATGAGCAAATACGCCGGGCTCTACTACGTGCTTTGCGCGGGACTGGCGGCGGTGTTCGTGCCGGGCGCGAGGGTGCGCTGGAGCGATGCGGGGCTGGCGCTGGGGGCGCTGCTGGTGGTGATTTCGCCAAACATCATCTGGAACATCCAGAACGGGCTTTCGACCCTTGAGCACACGATGGACAACGCCGACTGGGTGCGCGACCCCGGCGCAAGGGCCAGGTTGAACTGGGCGGCGCTGGGGGAGTTCGCGGGCAGCCAGTTCGTGGTGTTCGGGCCGGTGCTGCTGGTGGGCCTGCTGTGGTCGGCGGTGAAGAGGCGCAGCGCGATGCTGCTGTGGTTTGCCCTGCCGATCCTCCTGCTGGTCTGCGGGCAGGCGCTGCTGTCGAAGGCCTATGCCAACTGGGCGGCGGCGGCCTACCTCGCGGGCACCATTGCCGCCGTCATCACGGTGCGGGGCTGGGGCCGCTGGGCGATGGGGGCGAGCCTTGCGCTGGGCGCGGGGTTTGCCGTGGTGCTGGTGCTGGCCACGGTCTTTGCGCCCGTGCTGCGACTGGGCGACGGGCCGCTGCTGATGGAGCGCTACCTTGGGCGGATCGCGATGAGCGCGACCATCGCGGCGCGGGCCGAGGCCGAGGGCGTGACGGTCGTGGTGGCCGATGACCGCGATGTGCTGGCCGACCTGTTCTACCGCATCCGGGGCCGGAGCGTGGCGGGCAAGATCATGGGGCTGGAGGCCTATGCCCGGCCCGAGCGGGGCCGCCCGCCGAACCACTACGTGCAGAGCCATGCCTTTGCCGGCAGCCCCGGCGATGTGCTCTATGTCAGCCGAAGCGCTGCGCCGCCGGCCTGCGAGGGGGCGGTGGCACTGGCGCCGATCGCCCCCGGCGAAGGCGCGTTTCGGCGCAGGCCGCAGACTGTCTGGCGGGTGCCGGGCGATTGTTGGAAAGAAGGAGCCAGACCATGACGCGCACCGCTCTCGTGACCGGCTCGGCCGGGTTCATCGGCTCGCATGTCGCCCGCCGCCTGCTGGATGACGGCTTCAGGGTGATCGGGCTGGATGCGATGACCGATTACTACGACGTGAGCCTCAAGCAGCGCCGCCACCAGCGGCTGATGCAGAGCGAGGGCTTCAGCGCCGTGGAGGCGCGGCTGGAGGAGCCGGGGCGGCTGGAGGCGCTGCTGGAAGAGCACGCGCCGGATGTGGTGATCCACCTCGCGGCGCAGGCGGGCGTGCGCTACTCGATCGACGCGCCCGAGAGCTACGTGGAGGCCAACCTGATCGGCACCTTCCGCCTGCTGGAGGCCGCCCGCGCCCATCCGCCCGCCCATATGCTGATGGCCTCGACCTCGAGCGTTTACGGTGCCAACGAGAAGATGCCCTATGCCGAGACCGACCGGGTGGCGCATCAGATGAGCTTCTATGCCGCCACAAAGGCCGCGAACGAGGCGATGGCGCACAGCTATGCCCATCTCTACGACCTGCCTGTCACCATGTTCCGGTTCTTCACCGTCTATGGCCCCTGGGGCCGGCCGGACATGGCGCTGTTCAAGTTCGTGAAGGCGATCCGGGCGGGGGAGCCGATCGACGTGTACAACCACGGCCGGATGCGCCGGGATTTCACCTATATCGACGATCTGGTCGAGGGCATCCGCAGGCTGGTGGATGTGCCGCCCGAGCGCGGTGCCCCGGTGGGCGAGGCCGACAGCCTGTCGCCCGTCGCGCCGTGGCGGGTGGTGAACATCGGCAATGCCGCGCCGGTGGAGCTGGGCACCTTCATCGAGGCGATCGAGGCCGCTCTTGGCGCGCGGGCCGAGAAGAACATGATGGAGATGCAGCCGGGCGATGTGCCGGCCACATGGGCCGATACCGCCCTGCTGACGGCGCTTGTGGGCGAGCTGCCCCAGACCTCGCTGGAAGAGGGCGTGGGGGCCTTCGTGGCGTGGTATGACCGGCACTACACCTAGGCCCTTGCCGGAGAGCCCCACAGCACAGCGCCCGCCGGGGTGATCGGGCGGGCGCGGGGCAGTTGGCTCGGGCGGCGGGGCGTGCCTAGCCGGCGAAATTCTGTGCGATGAAGAGCGACCCGCAGGCACGGCCCTTCGGGTCCAGCGCGACGGCGGAGGCGGCGATCTTGTACTTGCGGCCGAGGATGTTGACCCGGTGGTCGGGCGAGTTCATCCAGAGGCCCACGGTGTAGCGCGCGACCGAGGCATAGCTGTGCCGCCCGATGGGCTGGCCCGCGGGGGTGGCGAAGGCGCAGGCGGCGGCGTCGACGATCCTGTAGCCGGTGCGGCCCTCGACCTTGTAGAGCGCCACGCGGGCGATGTTTTCGGAGCCGCGGCGGATACGCAGGCCCGACGACAGGATCCGCGCCTTCACGGTGGCCCGGCCCGGGCGGGTGGAGTGGTGGCTGAGGGTGCCGGAGGCGGCCATCCAGCGGGCGTGATCCAGCGCGGGGGCGCGCAGGGCCGGTGCACCGGAGAGGGCGGACAGCCCGTTGCGGCAGCGCTGGTGGTTCACTTCGGAGGCGATGGCGGCGTCCAGCAGGGGCTGGTCCAGCCGCGCGGGATTGATCGTTGCCTCGGCCCCCGGCACCGCGGCGCGGGTGCAGGCGTTGGCTGCGGTTGACAGGCTCGCCACCGTCATCATGGCTCCGAGAGCCAGGCGAATTGCCTTCTGCATCAGTTACCTCAAGCGTCCGGCCCCCACCATCAGCTCAACTGTCGAAACAAACCCCCCGATCTGGCCAGAATAAGGCGCGATTGGGGAAACACCGTTGCACAGGTTGCTTTTGCCCGCCGCTCCCGCCATTCAGGGGGCGGGCACAACCGCTAGACTGAAGGATGGGCGGACCATGAAAATCGCGATGATCGGTACGGGCTATGTGGGCCTTGTCTCTGGCGTATGCTTCTCGGATTTCGGGCATGAGGTTGTCTGCGTCGACAAGAACCCCGAGAAGGTGGCCAAGCTGAACGCGGGCGAAGTGCCGATCTACGAGCCTGGTCTCGACGTGCTGATGGCCAAGAACGTGGCCGCCGGTCGCCTGAGCTTCACCGAGGAGCTGGCCCCCGCCGTGGCGGGCGCCGATGCGGTGTTCATCGCAGTGGGCACCCCGACACGCCGGGGCGATGGCCATGCCGACCTGAGCTATGTCTTTGCCGCCGCCGAGGAGATTGCCCAGTCGCTCGACGGCTTCACCGTGGTTGTCACCAAGTCGACGGTGCCCGTGGGCACCAACCGCAAGGTCTATGAGATCATCGCCAAGACCTGCGAGGAAGGCAGCTTTGATGTGGCCTCCAACCCCGAGTTTCTCCGCGAGGGCGCCGCGATCGACGATTTCATGCGCCCCGACCGCGTGGTTGTGGGCGTGGAGACGCCGCAGGCCAAGGCGGTGATGGGCGACATCTACCGCCCGCTGTTCCTGCGCGATTTCCCGATTGTCTACACCGACCTCGAGAGCGCCGAGACGATCAAATACGCCGCCAACGCCTTTCTAGCCACCAAGATCACCTTCATCAACGAGATCGCCATGCTCTGCGAGCGCGTCGGGGCCGACATCAAGGCGGTGAGCCGGGGGATGGGCCTGGATGGCCGGATCGGCAACAAGTTTCTGCATGCGGGCCCCGGCTATGGCGGCTCCTGCTTTCCGAAGGACACCAAGGCGCTGGCCCGGATCGGGCAGGACATTGCCGTGCCGCTCCAGATCACCGAGACGGTCATTGCCGTGAACGAGGAGATGAAGCGGCGGATGATCGAGAAGCTGCGCGACCTCTGCGACGGCTCCTTCAACGGCAAGAAGATCGCCGTGCTCGGCGTGACATTCAAGCCCAACACCGACGACATGCGCGAGGCCCCGAGCCTCACCATCGTGCCGGCGCTGGTGGGCGGCGGGGCCGAGGTGCGGGTGGTCGATCCGCAGGGCCGGCGCGAGGGCGAGGCGCTGCTGCCCGGGGTGATCTGGGAGGATGACCCCTACGTTGCCGCCGATGGTGCCGATGCGCTGGTGCTCCTGACCGAGTGGAACGAGTTCCGCGCCCTCGATCTCGAGCGGGTGGCCAAGGACATGCGCAGCGCGAAGATGGCCGACCTGCGCAACATCTACTCGGCCGAGGATGCCGGGGCTGCCGGGTTTGACAGCTACATCTGCGTGGGCCGTCCTGATGCGCTCGGGCTTTCCGGCACGCCAGCCGTCGCGGCGGCCGGCTGACGCGGCGGCGCGCGGGCGGTGGTGGTCAAGCGGATCTTCGATCTGACGCTGGCCACCCTGCTGCTGATTCCGGGCCTGCCGCTGATGGGCGTGCTGTGGTGCGTCGTGGCGCTGCGCGACGGTCGGCCGGCGCTTTACACCTCGGAGCGGATGAAGGCTCCGGGCCTGCCCTTCGATCTCTACAAGTTCCGCACCATGGCGACGGGCGCGGCCCGCAGGGAAACCGGCGTTTCGGGCGGTGACAAGGCGGGGCGGATCACGCCGCTCGGGCATCGGCTGCGCCGGTTGCGCCTCGACGAGCTGCCGCAGCTGTTCAACGTGCTGCGCGGCGACATGAGCTTTGTCGGCCCGCGCCCGCCGATGCGGCAATACGTCGAGCAGTTTCCGGCGGTCTATGCGGAGGTGCTGAAGAGCCGCCCCGGGATCACCGGGCTGGCGACGATCCTGCATCACAGCCACGAGGAAATGCTGCTGAAGGCCTGCCGGACGGCGGCGGAGACCGAGGAGGTCTATACCCGGCGCTGCGTGCCGCGGAAGGCGCGTCTCGACAGGCTCTATACCCGCCGCCAGAGCCTCGGGCTCGACCTCTACATTCTCTACCTGACCGCCGGAAAGCTGATGCCGCTGCCCGGCGCGCGGCTGAACCGTCTGCGGGCAAAGGCGGCGCGGATCTGAAAGTCGGCTGACAAACCGCATTGTGGTTAATCCTCTGTAGAGACTCGGGTTGTAGGGTGCCTGTCAGACGCGCCGTGCGGGTGCTCGAGGTCGACTGCCCGCAAGCGCCGCGATGGAGAGCATGATGCCGGATCGGAGCCAGAGATGAGATTGGTGATTACCGGCGCCCTCGGGTTCATCGGGCAGAACCTGGCGCATTTCCTGCGCCGCTCGGGCCATCCGGCCACGCTGGTGGGGATCGACCGCTACCGCGACGGGCCGGCGGCCGAGCGGGCGGTGTTCGACCACTTCCACAGCGGGTGCTTTGCCTCCGACGAGGGGCTGGCGCTGGCGGCCAGTGGCGATGCGGTGGTGCACCTTGCGGCCCAGGCCTCGGTGCGCGAGAGCATGATCGACCCGATCGGCACCTTCGAGACCAATGCCGCCCAGTCCCTGCGCCTGATCGACTACCTGCGTCGCCACGCGCCCGACACCCACTTTGTGTTTGCCTCCACCGGCGCCGTCTCGCAGGACGCCGGGCCGATGGACGAGAGCGCAAGGCCCAACCCGGCCTCGCCCTACGGAGCCTCGAAGCTCTGCGCCGAGGCGATGCTGCGGGCCTATGCCAGCGCCTGGGGGCTTGCCGCGGTGTCGCTGCGGTTTTCCAACGTCTACGGCCCGCATTCACGGCGACAGGGCGGGGTGATTCCGCAGTTTTGCCGCCAGGTGCTGGAAGGCAGCTGCCTGCGGATCAACGGCGACGGGCGGCAGACCCGCGATTACATCTATGTCGACGATGTTTCGCGCGCGATTGCTGCAGCGATCGAGGCCCGTGCCGAAGGGCTGTTTCAGCTTGGCACCGGGGTGCGGACCTCGGTGATGGAGGTGGCGGAGATCTTTCGCACGCTCGCCCCGGGGCGGATGCCCGAGGTGGTGCACGGCCCGGCGCTTGCCGGCGAGATCCGCAACAACCTTGCCAATATCGCCCACGCCCGCGCCGAGCTGGGCTTTGTGCCACAGCACAGCTTGCAGGACGGCATTGCCCGCACCCTCGCGTGGTATCAATCGGAGCTGGTGGGATGAGGGCGGAGGGTTTGCACGGATGAAACTTCTGGTGTTCGGAGAAACCGGACAGGTCGCAAGAGAGCTGGCAGCGCTGGTGCGCGATGACCGCAGGATCGAGACGGTGCCCCGCAGCCGCGCCGACCTTGCCCGCAGCGGTGAGGCGGCGGAGGTGGTCGCCCGATGCGACGCAGATGCCGTGATCAACGCCGCCGCCTACACCGCCGTGGACCGGGCCGAGGAGGAAGAGGCGCTGGCGCTTCGGGTCAACGGCGCGGCGCCGGGAGAGATTGCCGAGGCCTGCGCGGCCCGGGGGCTGCCGCTGGTGCACATTTCCTCTGACTACGTGTTCGACGGCAGCGGCATGGCGGCGCGCGCGCCGGGCGCCGCAGTGGCTCCGCTCGGTGCCTATGGCCGCAGCAAGCTGGCCGGCGAGGAGGCGGTTCGCGCGGCGGGCGGGGCCCATGCCATCCTGCGCACCTCCTGGGTGTTTTCGGCCCATGGCACCAACTTCGTGAAGACCATGCTGCGCCTCGGGGCAGAGCGCGCGCGGTTGTCGGTTGTCGATGACCAGCACGGCGGCCCGACGGCGGCGGCGGATATTGCAGCGGCCTGCGTGGCCATCGCTGCGGCCCTTCGGGGCGACCCCGCGAAGACGGGCACCTACCACTTTTCCGGCAGCCCCGACGTGAGCTGGGCCGGTTTCGCCGAGGAGATCTTTGCGCGGGCCGGTTTGCCCTGCGAGGTCGAGCGCATCCCCGGCAGCAGCTACCCGACCCCGGCGCAACGCCCGCTGAACTCGCGGCTCGACTGTACCGAAACGCAGGCCCGCTTCGGGCTGGCCCGCCCTAACTGGCGCCCGGCCCTCTCCCGCGTGCTCGGGAAGTTGGGTGCCGTCAAGCTTGGGAAAACCGCGCCAGGCGGCATGCCGGAGCGCGCCGGAACGAGGGAGCGCGCCACGCCATGAAGATCGAAAACATCCCCCTGCCCGGCGTCGTCGTCATCACCCCGCGCCGCTTTGGCGACCATCGCGGCTTCTTTGCCGAAACCTACTCGCGGCCTAAGCTGGCTGAGGCCGGGATCGACACGGTTTTCGTGCAGGACAACCATTCGCTCTCCCGCAGCGCGCCAACCCTGCGGGGGCTGCACTTTCAGGCCCCGCCCCGGGCGCAGGACAAGCTGGTGCGCTGCGGCCGCGGTGCCCTGTTCGACGTGGCGGTCGATATCCGCCGGGGCAGCCCGACCTATGGCAAGTGGTTCGGCGTGGAGCTGACCGAGGAGAACGGCGTGCAGCTGTTTTTGCCCGCCGGCTTTGCCCATGGCTTCGTGACCCGGGTGCCCGACACCGAGATCATCTACAAATGCTCCGACACCTACGCCCCCGAAACCGAGGGCGCGCTGGCCTGGAACGACCCGGATATCGGCATCGACTGGGGCCTCGGCGGTGCCGCGCCCGTGCTCTCGGACAAGGACGCCGCCGCCCCGCCGCTCGTCGGGTTCGAAAGCCCCTTTGCATGGGAGGGCGGAGCATGAAGCTGCTGGTGACGGGCGGCGCGGGGTTCATCGGCTCGGCGGTGGTGCGACGGGCCATTGCCGATGGGCACGAGGTGGTGAACCTCGATGCGCTGACCTATGCGGCCTGCCTCGCCAACCTCGCCAGCGTGGCAGATGACCCGTGCTACAGCTTCGTGAAGGCCGACATCCGCGACCGCGCCGCGCTCGACGCGGCGCTCGCCCGGCACCGGCCGGATGCGATCATGCACCTCGCCGCCGAAAGCCACGTCGACCGCTCCATCGACGGGCCCGCCAGCTTCATCGAGACCAATGTGCTCGGCACCTTCCACCTGCTCGAAGCCGCCCGCGCCTACTGGCAGGCCGAGGGGCAGCCCGAGGGCTTCCGGTTTCATCACGTCAGCACCGATGAGGTCTTCGGCTCGCTCGGCGCGGAAGGCCAGTTCACCGAGGCCACGCCTTACGACCCGCGCAGCCCCTACAGCGCCTCCAAGGCCAGCTCCGACCACCTCGTGCGCGCCTGGCACGAAACCTACGGCCTGCCCGTGGTGATGACCAATTGTTCCAACAATTACGGGCCTTTCCACTTCCCCGAAAAGCTGGTGCCGGTGGTGATCCTGAATGCGCTGGAGGGCCGGCCGATCCCGGTTTACGGGCGCGGCGAGAACGTGCGCGACTGGCTCTACGTCGAAGATCACGCCGACGCCCTGCTGGCGGTGATCCGGCGCGGCGCGCCGGGCCGGAGCTACAACATTGGCGGCGAAAACGAGGCCTGCAACATCGACCTCGTGCGGATGATCTGCGCCCTGCTCGACGAGGCCCGCCCGGCACCGAGCCCGCGCGAAGAGCTCATCACCTTCGTCGCCGACCGGCCCGGCCACGACCTGCGCTATGCGATCGACCCGAGCCGCATCGCCACCGAGCTGGGCTGGCGCCCGAGCGTGACACTGGAAGAAGGGCTGCGGCGCACCGTGGCCTGGTTTCTCGACAATGAACCCTGGTGGCAGGCGCTGCGCGACCGCGCCGGCCTGGGCCAGCGGCTGGGTTTATCCGCCTGAGGAGGCACCGATGACGGAACGCAAGGGCATCATTCTGGCCGGGGGCACCGGCTCGCGGCTCTATCCGATCACCATCGGCGTCTCCAAGCAGCTCCTGCCGATCTACGACAAGCCGATGATCTACTACCCGATCTCGGTGCTGATGCTGTCGGGCATCCGCGAGATTGCGGTGATCACCACGCCGGAGGACGCCGGGCAGTTCCGGCGGCTGCTGGGCGACGGCAGCCAGTGGGGCCTGACCTTCACCTACATCGCCCAGCCCTCGCCGGACGGATTGGCGCAGGCCTTCATCCTGGCCGAGGATTTTCTGGCCGGGGCCGCCTCGGCGCTGGTGCTGGGCGACAACATCTTTTTCGGCCACGCCCTGCCCACCATGCTCGCCAGCGCCGACAGCAAGCCCTCCGGCGGCACTGTCTTCGGCTACCGGGTGGCGGACCCGGAGCGCTACGGGGTGGTGGATTTCGACGCGGCGGGCAAGGTTCGGGCGATCATCGAGAAACCCGCGCAGCCGCCCTCCAACTACGCCGTGACCGGGCTGTACTTTGTCGACGGCACCGCCCCCGAACGCGCCCGGCGGGTGCAGCCCTCGGCCCGGGGCGAGCTGGAGATCACCTCGCTGCTGGAAAGCTACCTTGCGGATGGCGACCTCGACGTGGAGCTGATGGGACGCGGCTATGCCTGGCTCGACACCGGCACCCACGGCAGCCTGCTCGACGCGGGAAATTTCGTGCGCACGCTGGAGGTGCGGCAGGGGCTGCAGACCGGCTCGCTGGAGGAGATCGCCTTCAGCAAGGGCTGGATCACCCGGGAAACCCTGATCTGCCGGGCAGAGATGTTCGCCAAGAACGACTACGGCACCTACCTGAGCGCACTGCTGCCCTGACCCGGGCGGAAGGCGGGCCGCGCGGCGCCTGCCTGCCTTGGCCGTGACTTCGGCGGTCAGCAGAATTAACCGGGATTTCATGGCTTTCTGGCAGAAGCGGGTGGAGCGCCATCGGGGCTGGTTCGATGCGGTGACGGAGGGGCGTTCTCTCGCCCTCGGGGCCGCCTTGGGCTCGGAGGCATGATGCCGATCGCAAGCGGGGCAGACCATGTTGCAGGTGACACCGGATTCTCAGAACGGCGCGCTGGGCTATGCGGCCTCTCACCCGTCGCCGCCTGTCACCGTGCTGATGGCGGTGCATCGCGGAGCACCCCATCTGCAGGACCAGCTCGACAGTCTCGCCGGCCAGCAGCACCCAAACTGGCGCCTTGTCGCCAGCATCGACGGCGCCGACGACGGCTGCGCGGAGATTCTCGACCGCCACCCCGCGCGCGACCGGATCCGCCGGATCACCGGGCCGGGGCAGGGCTCGGCGGCGAATTTTCTGCACCTGATGCGGCAGGTCGCGCCGGGGGCCTATTGGGCGTTTTCGGATCAGGACGACGTCTGGCTGCCGCACAAGCTGGCGCGCGCGATTGCCGAGCTCGAGACGGTGAGCTGGAACCGGCCGGCGATGTATCACAGCCGTAGCCTTGTCACCGATCAGGCGCTCGAAAACCGCCGGATCTCGCCCGCCCGCCCGAAGCCGCCGAGCTTTGCCAATGCGGTGGTCCAGAACATCGCGGGCGGCAATACGATCGTGCTCAACCCCGCGGCCACCCGGCTTGCCCAGTCGGCGGCGCGGCACGTGGGGGAGGTGCCGGTGCATGACTGGTGGCTCTACCAGCTCATCACCGGCGCGGGCGGCATCGTGCTGCATGATGACGCGCCGGGCCTGCTCTATCGCCAGCACGGTGCCAACCTGATCGGCGCGAATGACGGCATGAGGGCGCGTGCGCGACGGCTGAACATGGTGCTCGACGGCACCTATCGCCGCTGGATGGAAACCAACCTGAAGGCGATGGCGGCCTGTGCGCCCCATTTCACCCCGGAGAACCGGCGACTGCTGCGCCGCCTCGGCTCGGCCCGCCGCCAGCCGCTGGCGGTGCGGATGAAGATGCTGCGCGAGCTGGGTATTCACCGGCAGACGCAGTTTGCCAGCTCGCTGATGTGGCTTTCGGTCGTGCTCGGGCGGTTCTGAGCCCGCGCTGCGCGGATCAGGCGGCGCCCTTGGCCGCCTCGGGCGCGGCGGCGGGTTGGGGCAGGCGGTTGTCGTAGCCGAATTCTTCCAGCAGGGCGGCGTTGTGATGCTCGAACACCGCCTCGATCCAGGCCACGCGATCTTCGGTACGGCCGCTGTCGGGCTGGCTGGGCAGATGCAGTGCGGCCTTCACCGCCTCGACGATCCGGCGGCCCGGCACATCGCCCGCGGCGATCATGGCGGCGATGCGGTCGCAGTCTTCGGTGCGTAGCGAGGGGTTGGTGAGATGGCGCGGCACCTCCCAATCGAGCGGCACCGGCCCGAGCATGGGCTCGACCGTGGCGCGGATGGCGCGATGGCTTGCGAGGGTGAACCCGGCGCCGGGCAGCACCTCGCGCCAGGCCCGCATCCAGCCGCGCGGGTTCATCTGGCGGGAGCGGGAGACCACGAACTGCTGGAAACTCTTGCCGCCATAGCCCGCACCGGCCGCGATATAGGTGCGGAAGTGCTGTTTCATCATCTGCGAGTAGTCACCGAAGATATACTCGCTGAACGGCCGGACGAAGGCGACGATCTGCACCTCGGCCCCCAGTTCCGCCACCGCCCTGGCAAAAGGACGGGCCTTGCTGCCGAGCGAGATCAGGTCTTCGAAGGAGAGGGCGAGCCGGTCGTGGGGGCCGAAGAGCGCGGCGAGACGCTCTGCCCGCGCGGTTTCGATGCCCGCGGCGTTGCCGGGGTGGCCGGTGCCGTCGTGGGGATAGGCGATGCCCGCATCTGCCAACGCCGCCTGATTGCGCAGGAGCACCTGTTGCAGGTAGGTCGAGCCGCATTTGTGCATTCCGATATGCAAAAGGATCGAGCGGGTCATGCTGCGCTGGCCTCCGTTGCCAAGAGCGGGCGCAGCTCGGCGGAGAGCCGTTCGAGCAGCGCGTCCATGGAAAGGCCGAGCACCGAGAGGTCGATCTCGCGCATCGGCTGGGGAACCGGGCCGGCCGACCATGCGCGCGCGAGCGCCTCGGCCAGGGCCTCAGGGGTGGGGGCGGCAGAGAGGATGGCGGGCGACAGGCGCCCCAGATCCTTGCCGCCAAAGCTGTTGGTGACGACCCGCACCCCGGAGGCCGCCATTTCGATCGGCGGGTGGCTGGGGTGGGGCGAATACATCAGGGACAGGCCCAGATCGACGCCGAGGAGGAAGGCCGGATAGGCCTCCCACGGGAGCTTGCCCCGGCTAGTCAGCCGCGCCCCGGTGGAAAACTCGACCGGCTCGTGCTGGAGCCCGACCGAGACCAGCTCGATCTCCTTGCGACCCAGCCCCTCGGCCTGAAGGAACCGCTCCAGCGCCTCCACGGCCATGGGGAACATGTTGCGCTCGACCTCGGGCCGCCCGTAGAGCGCCAGCCGGCGCGGGCCGCTGCGCGGCGCGCGCGCCCCGGCGGAGTAGCGCGACACCTCGATGGAGGGGCGGAAGGCGAGGGCCTGGGGAGAGCAGAGCCCGAGGGCGGCGAAGTGATCACGCAGGAGGGTGGTGTTGAAGATCGGGGTGTAATCCATCGCGTAGCTGGCGGCGGCATCGGCATAGACCGTGCCCCAGGGATAGAAGTTGGGCTCGAAATCCTGGATCAGGTAGAGAAACCGGCTGTGGTGCATGGGCTGCGCCCGGATCAGCCGTTGTGCCACATGGGCCGTCCACCAGGCGGTGGCGAGGAACACGTCGCCGGGGTGATGGGAGATGCCGGGGCCGTCCGGGCCGGCATGGTCGCCGGTGATGCCGCAGTGCAGGGAGATCCGCGCCGCCGCCCCGGCCTGCGCCGCGCCGGCGCGATTGTCGACGAACTCGCGGGAGGCGGCGGGGTTGGCCATGGGCAGGTCGGTGGCGATCATCCGGACGCGGTGCCCGCGTGCGGCAAGGCCGATGCCGATGTCGATCGCGGTGGCGATTCCGGCGAAGGCCTCGGAGGGGTTGAGGGTAGGGACCAGCAGCACGAGCGCCGGTTCGGCGGCGTCGAGCCGCGGGGTCCAGGAGGGGCGCTTGCGGGCGTCGATGTATTCGACGGCGGGGCGGATACGCTGGCTGGCGGGGGGCTCGGGAGCAAGGGCAAGCTCCTGCTGCACGACGTTGCCGGCGGAATCGAGCGCGGGCGGGGCGAGGCCGGGGGAGAGCGAGAACAGCCGGGTATCGAAGCGGGCGAGCGCCGCGAGCAGGCCGGGGCCGAGGGCCTCGCGGAGCGACCATGCGAGGCGCCCGGCGGTGATGGTGAAGTGGCTTGCGGCGATCCGGGCAAGATCGGGATGGCCTACGAGCAGGAGGCGCAGCGCGTCGGCCAGGTGGGGCAGGCCGAGCCCGCGCCGCCTGAGGTAGGGCCGCAGCGGCTCGGTATCGGAGGCGCCGGGCTGGAGCAGGGTGCCGATCACCGCCTCGGACATGCGGGCCTGCACGCAGCGGGCGAGGTAGCGGGCGAGGGCGTAGCTGGTGGCCTTGCGGCGGAACCAGTGGTGGAGCGCCTTGCGTGACATCCGCGGCAGGCGCCACCCGCCGGCGCGGTCGACGGCGCCCACGGCATTGCCCCCGTGCTGGCGATAATCCACCAGCGCCTCGTCGATCCGCGCCACCCGCCCGGTGGCCTCGGCCAGAAGGCCGAGCCAGAGGTCGTGATAGAAGTGCACCCCGGCCTGCCCCGGGAAGGGCAGCGAGATCTGCGCCAGTTCGCGGCGGAACAACATGGTCATGCCGGTGACGGTGTTTCGGTAGAGCAAGCCGCGCAGCCCCGGAGCCTTGCGCCGCCGTTCGAGGGCAAAGAGCGAGGGGTGCAGCACCTTGCCCTCTGCATCCACCACACGGGCGTTGGAATGCACGAGGCTCACCGCCGGATCGGCCAGAAGCGCGGCCCCGCGGGCAATGCGGGTGGGGTGCCAGATGTCATCCTGATCGGCCAGCGCGATGAGGCTGCCGGGCGCGATCAGCGGCACCACGGCGGCCAGACCGGCGGCAAAGGCGCGGGGCGCATCGAGCCCCTGTTCGGGCACCACAAGCTCACAGGGCAGCCCGTGCCCTGCCGCCACCTGCTCCACCAGCGGCCCCGACTCGAGGTCGGCTATGACGCAGAGCAGCAGGGTGGGCCGCAGGCTTTGCCGTGCAAGGCTGGCAACCTGCGCCTCGAGCTGCGCCGGGTCGGGGCGGAACACCGCCATAACAACCGCCACCCTGGGCGGCGCCTGCGCCGAATCGGCCTGCCCCGACGCCGCGGGGAGCGTGGTGGATTTGAGGACATTCTGCCCTGAACTGCACGTTTTGGTCATTCCTGCGCCCTATGGTCGTCGTCGGGCCCCGGCGTGGTGGGGCCGCCAATGCAGTGCGTCGGCACTGCGCTCGGGCACACAATGAATGGGAATGGTTTAAAATGTGTCATTACTGCTTGGAGCTTTCTCCCCAGCTTGCGATTTCTCCCGTCTACGGCGTGCTGCAGGGCGCACCGCTGACCCGGCATCTGGTCAACGATCTGCCCGATGCCGACCATCAGGAGGCCGCCGACGCCGCCGCCGGAACGGGCACGGCCTATTCGGTCACGCTGGGCGACAGTTTTGCCGGAGAGATCGGCTCTGGCTCCGATGTGGATTGGGTGCAGATCGAGCTGACCGAGGGCGACAACCTGGTGCTGACGGTGTTCGGCACCAACGGCTCGCTCGCCGGGATCGAGAACACCGGGCTGGCGCTGTATGATTCATCGGGCAGCCAGCTTGCCTACAACGATGACGCCTATTTTACCGACAATGGCTATGCCTATGACGACACCTATTTTTCGCTGATCGAATACACGGTGGAGGCGACGGGCAGCTACTTCATCGGGGTCAGCGGCGTGTCTGGCGTGGCGGGCTTTGGGGACAGTGGCGACTACATCCTGCGCACCGCGACCGACATGTTCCGGACCGAAGACATCGTAAGCCAGATCACCGAGTTCGGCTGGGGCATTCCGACGGCGATCGGGCATGACGAGAACACCGGCGACACGATCCGGGTCTACCTTGAAGAGCTCACCGCGGAGGGCCGGGAGCTGGCGCTGCTGGCGCTGGAGCAGTGGTCGGTGGTGACCGGGATCACCTTTGAGGAAACCGCAGATATAGGCGCATCCGACATTGATTTTGACGATTCCCAACCCGGCGCCTTTGCCGGGCCGGGCTCCTACATGCCGAGCACGGGGGTCATCAACTGGGCCAATGTGAACGTGGGGACCGGGTGGCTCTCGTCCTATGGCACCACGGTCGACAGCTACTCGTTCCTGACCTACATGCACGAGATCGGCCATGCGCTGGGGCTCATGCATTCGGGCAATTACAACGGCAGCGCCACCCACGGGGTCGACAACCACTTCGTCAATGACAGCACGCTGGCGACCGTCATGTCCTACTTCGACATGTCCGAGGCCGGGCTGGCCTCCTATGCCAGCGTCATCACCCCGATGATCGCGGATATCGCCGCCGTCTGGGCGCTTTACGGCACGCCGGCGGAGGTGGAGGGCGGCGATACCACATGGCTGGCCAACACCACCGTGGGCGGGCTGACCGGCACTGTGATGGGGGCGGTGTGGAACGGTGCCGAGGTGTCTTCGGCGCTGTTTGGTGGCGGTGCCATCGCGATGACGGTGCTCGACACCGGCGGGATCGACACCTTCGACCTGTCGACCTCCATCGCCGGCAATATCGTCGACCTTGCGGAGGGCGCCCTGAGCACGCTGGGCGGCACTGACGAGCGCCATGCCGGCAACCTCGTGGTGATCGCGGAGGGCACGGTGATCGAGAACGCGCTGGGCGGGGCTGGCGACGACGAGATTGCGGGCAACGAAGCCGGGAACGCGCTGTGGGGCATGGGCGGGGATGACAGGCTCGTGGGCCGGGGCGGGGACGACCTGCTGGAAGGGCGCGCGGGCGACGACGTGATGGAGGGCGACGCCGGCTCCGACACGCTGCTGGGCGGCGCGGGCCGGGATGTGCTGCACGGCGGCGAGGGTGGCGACGTGCTGGCGGGCGGCTCGGACCGGGACTTTCTCTATGGTGGCGGTGGCAACGACCAGATGAACGGCGGGGTCGGGCATGATGCGCTCTGGGGGCAGACCGGCAATGACTATGCCTCGGGGCGCAACGGCAACGATGTTATCAGGGGCGGCTCCGGGCAGGACTGGCTGGCGGGCAATGCCGGGGAGGACGCGCTCTGGGGCGGCGGCGGTCATGATGCGCTGTATGGCGGCACCGGGAATGACGCGCTCGACGGCGGCGCGGGCAACGATGTGCTGAAGGGCGGTGGCGATGACGACTGGCTTGCGGGCCGGTCGGGCAGCGACGTGCTGACCGGCGGCATGGGGGCGGATACCTTCGTGTTCACCGAGTTCGACCCGGGCGACCGTGACAGGGTGACGGATTTCAGCTCTGCCGAGGGCGACGTGCTGCACCTCGGCGGTGTGCCCGGGCTGACGGCGCTGGACCAGTTTGCCAGCCTGAGCATCGGCCAGAATGGCGCCGATGCCGAGATCAGCTGGGCCGGAATGACCGTGGTGCTCGAGAATGTCTCCGCCGCCTCGCTGCTGGTGAGCGATCTCGAGTTCGTCTGACGGTGCCGCGCCCGCCCTACCCCCGGTCGATGATGTTGCGGTGATGGCGCCGCAGAAACAGCAGCCCCAGCGCCATGGGCACCCCGCCGACGGCCAGCACGTAGCCGACCGAGGCATAGCTGGCATCGTAGGTGGCATAGATCCCGGCCCGCACCAGACCGACGCAGTGGATCAGCGGGTTGAACCAGAGCCAGTCCTGATAGGGCTGGGGCACGTCATCGAACACGAAGAGCACACAGGACAGGATGAACAGCGGGCGGTTGAGAATGGCCCAGCTCCGCTCCCATGTGGGGAAGCTGGAGAGCAAATAGGCGTTGAGCGTGCCCACCCCCAGCGCGAGCCAGACCGCGAGGCCGAAGCCTAGGGCGAGATGCGGAATGTCGAGAATCACCCGCAGGTCGAAGGCGATGATGATGCCGGTGAGCAGGATCATCAGCACCAGCGCCTGGGTGATGGTGTTGAGCAGGAATCGGGCGGCGAGCGCATCGACGAAGGTGACGCCGGGATAGTGCAGCAGCTGGCGCGAGAAGCGCAGCGAGAGCGCGACCTTCTGGCTGATGTCGAGATAGGCCATGAAGGGCAGCAGGCCGGAGGCGTAGAACAAGGCGAAGTTGGTGCCGAGCGAGGGCGCCCGGAAGGCCAGGGAAAACACCAGCGACAGCAGGGCGATGCCGGCCACAGGCTCGAGCACGGCCCAGGCATAGCCCATGGCGTTGCGCCCGTAGGTGGTGGACATCTCGCGGATGAACAGCGCGGCCACCGCCCGCCCGGTGCGAAACCGGGCGGGGCGGGAGGCGGGGGGCAACTGGCCCGGCGTTAACGAAATATCATCTGTCATCCTTTAGCCAACTTAGAGCCAAAGGGTTCTCAAACCCTTGATGGCGTCGATGGAAAATGAAGGACAGCGCAGATGCAGGGGCAGGTTTTGCGACAGGTGGCACCGCAGAAGGGTGCCGCCGCGCGGGTGGCCCGGGTGGCCGCCACGCCAAGCGCCCGCCCCGCCCGCGCCCGGCGTCGGCACTGGGGCCTGCTGTTGTCTCTGCTCGCCATGGTCGTGGCCCCGATGGCCCTTGCCGGGTGGTATCTGTTCACCGTTGCGGAAGACCAATACGCCAGCCGGCTCGGCTTTTCGGTGCGCAAGGAAGACACCGGCAGCGCGGTGGAGATCCTTGGCGGCATCACTGACCTCACCGGCGGCTCCTCGACCAATGACACCGATATCCTGTTCGAATACATCCAGAGCCCCAACATGGTGCGCGCGGTGATGCAGCAGGTCGACCTCGTGGCCGCCTACACCCGGCCGGACGACCCGGTTTTCTCGCTGGGCGAGGACACCCGCATCGAGGCGGTCTCGGACTACTGGACGCGGATGGTGCAGGTGTATTTCGACCGCTCCAGCCACCTGATCGAGATCCGGGTCAGGGCCTTTGCCCCGGAGGATGCGCTGGCCATTGCCCGCGCCATCCGCGCCGAGAGCGACCGCACGATCAATGCCCTCTCCGCCGTGGCCCGCGAGGACGCCACGCGCTATGCCCGCGCCGAGCGGGACCGGGCGCTGCAACGGCTGAAGGCGGCGCGCACGGCGCTGACGGAGTTTCGCACCAAGCACCAGATCGTGGACCCGGAGGCCGATATCCGGGGACGGATGGGGCTGCTGAACACGCTACAGGCCGAGCTGGCCAATGCGCTCATCGAGCTGGACCTGCTGCGCCAGAACAGCCGGGCCGACGACCCGCGGATCGTGCAGTCGGAGCGGCGGGTTCTGGTGATCCGCCAGCGGATCAGCGAAGAGCGCGCCCGGTTCTCGCAGGATGGCGACGCGAGCGAGGAGCAAGAGGCCTACTCGCGGCTCATCGGCCAGTACGAGGCGCTGGCGGTGGACCAGAAGTTTGCCGAGGAGGCCTATGTTGCCACCCTCGCCGCCTATGATGCGGCGGTGGCCGAGGCGCAGCGGCAATCGCGCTACCTTGCCACCTATATCGAGCCGACCGCCGCCGAAACGCCGCTGTTTCCGCAGCGCTGGATCCTGCTGCTGACGCTGCTCGGCGCGCTTGCCACCGCCTGGACCGTGCTGACGATGGTCTACTACTCGCTGCGCGACAGGCGATGAGCCCGGGCCTGCCGCCACGATGATCGAGCTGCGCAACCTCACCAAATCCTACAATGTCCGGGGCCAGCGGAAGATGGTGGCCGACGGGCTGACCCAGCGCTTTCCGCCGCGCACGGCGGTGGCGATCCTGGGCCGCAACGGGGCAGGAAAGTCGAGCCTGCTGAAGATGATCTCGGGCGCGATGGAGCCGGACCGGGGCGAGGTGCGGATTCGGGGGACGGTGTCGTGGCCGGTGGGGTTTTCGGGGAGCTTTCACCCCGAGCTGACCGGGCTTCAGAACATCCGCTTCATCGGCAGGGTCTATGGCGTGGACACCGATGAGCTGGTCGAGTTCGTCGAGGATTTTGCCGAGCTGGGCGGGCATTTTCGGATGCCGGTGCGCACCTATTCCAGCGGCATGCGCTCGCGCCTCGCCTTCGGGGCCTCGATGGGCATTCACTTCGACACCTATCTGATCGACGAGATCACCGCCGTTGGGGATGCCTCGTTCAAGGCGAAATCGGAGGCGGTGATCCGGGCGCGGCTGGAGCAGGCGGGGGCGATCTTTGTCAGCCACGCGCTGCCGCAAGTCCGGCGGCTGTGCAGCGAGGGTGCGGTGCTGGAGGAGGGGAAATTGTTTTATTACAAGGACGTGCGGGATGCGATTGCGCATCACAAGGAGATCATGAAGGCCGGGCCGGACGAGGAGTGAGGCGCGCCCGCTCCCGCGCGCGGGGGCGAGTCGGGCGGTGCCAGATCAGACGAAAACGAACTCGCTCGTGCCAAGATCCGCGAGGGAGACGTCTTCGAGGAGAATGCTGTGGCCGCCGAAGCCGAGCAGCACGTCGTCGCCCGACTGGATGGCCCCCAGCGCGTCGATCCGGTCGGCCTTGGAGCCACCGGGAATGCCGCTGAACTGAAGCACATCGGCCTCGGCGGCGTCGAAATCGGTGATGATGTCGAGCTCGCCGCTGCTCAGGGTCGCAAAGACGAAAGTGTCGGCCCCGGCGCCGCCCGAGAGCAGATCGTTGCCGGTGCCGCCGTTGATCCTGTCGCTGCCGCCGCCGCCGTTGATCACATCGTTCCCGCCGCCGCCGTTGAGCACATCGCTGCCGCTCTGGCCCCAGATCTCGTCGGCCCCGTCGCCCGAGCCGATCGTGTCGTTGCCGCCGCCGCCATAGATCGCATCGGCCCCGGCCCCGCCGCCAATGCTGTCATCGTCCTTGCCGCCTTCGATGTGGTCGCTGCCGGCGCCGCCCGCGATGGCATCCTTGCCGTCACCGCCGAAGACCCGATCGCTGCCGTAACCGGCGGTGAGCGTGTCATTGCCGGTGCCGCCATCGAGCAGGTCGTGGCCCTGACCCCCGGCGATCTCGTCCCGGCCGTCATCGCCGAACAGCGCGTCATCGCCATCGCCGCCGCCGATAAGGTCGTCGCCGGTGCCGCCGTGGATCTCGTCGTTGCCATTGGCGCCGGGGAGGTTGTCGTTGCCCGCGCCGCCGTCGATGAAGTCGTTGCCGTCGCGGCCGAGGATCTGGTCGTTTCCCTCGCCGCCGATCAGGACATCGTCGCCCTCCAGCCCATCGAGCCAGTCGTTGCCGCCGCCGCCCTCGAGGCGGTTGGCCTCGGCGCTGCCGGTGAGGTGATCGCCGTAGGTGCAGCCGATCACGCCCTCGATGCCGTAGAACAGGTCGCCCGCCGCTTCGCCCGCGTTCAGCCCGGTGTCGGAGAGGTTCACGACAACCCCGCCCGCCGCGCCGGTGTAGCTGACCACATCCATGCCCGAGCCGCCCCAGAACCCGTCGACCCCGCCGCCCGAGATCATCAGGTCATCGCCGCCGCCCGCGTGCATGTCGTCATCGCCGGCGGTGCCTTGAAGCACGTCGTCCTCGAGGGTGCCGAAGAGGTCGGTGCCGGGCTCGGCCTGCGGCTCTTCGAGCGGGGCGCGCACCACCTCGTAGCTGCTGGAGAAGGTGAAGCTGATGTTGGCGAAGTCTTCGAAGGTGAGCGGCTCGCCGTCGGCCGAGAAGATCTCGAGGCTTTCGGCCCCGTAGTTGATCCGCAGCGCGCCGTTGCTCCACTCGTAGACGTCGAGCCAGGCGGTGCCGTAGCACATGCTCCAGTCGGAGAGGTCGATGGTGTCGATGCCGACCTCGAAGTCCATCACCCGGTCGCGCTCGAGGTCGCCGCCTGTGAGCACGAAGGTATCGGCCCCGGCCTCGCCGTAGAGCCTGTCGCGCCCGGCGCCGTCGACGATGATGTCGTCGCCATCGCCGCCGTAGATGAACAGGGGGCCGGATGAGTCGGAGACGATCAGATCGTCCTTGGCGGTGCCGGTGTGGCCGCTGGTGGTGGCGAAGTCGAGATCTTCGAGGCTGGAGATGTTGAGCGTGAACTGCACCACGCCGGGGGCACCCTCGGTGGTGACGAAGAGGTCGAGCCGGGTGCCGGTGAGGTTGGTGCCGATGCCGGAGATCCGGTCGAGCCCGGCGTCGAGGCTGCCCTCGATCGTCTGGAAGGGCAGAAGGTTGCCGTCGGGCAGGAGGGTATAGACCGAGAGCCCGCCGTCATTGCCGCCGGCGATGACCAGCGTGCGCCCGCCGCCGAGATCGACCACCTCCAGCGCGGTGACGCCGGAAAAGCGGGTGTCGAGACTGTCGACCACATGGGTGGCCGGGGCGAGGCTGCCGCCCGGCTGCACCTCGAGCACGGTGAGCGAGCTGGAGCCGGAGGAGGCGACGACGACATAGGCGGTGCCGTCGATCACCGTGCTGTCCATCGCGGTGACGGTCTGCACCGGCAGGCTCTCGTCGCGGCCGAAGCTGTCGACCTCGGTGAGCGTGCCGTTGTTGGCGACGCGATAGGCGGTGACGCCGTGCTCGGTGGCCGAGCCCGCCAGCAGGTAGGTGGTGCCGCCGACCTCGACCACCGACATCGACGAGACGTTGGCGGCGTAGTGGCTGGCGGTGTCGGGCTGGCTCTCGGCCAGTGTCAGGGTGTTGCCGTTGTTGGTGACGGCATAGGCGGCCACGCCGGCGCCGTTTTGCGGCGCGACGAAGAGATAGTCGGTGCCGCCGACGTTGGCACAGATCAGCGTGGCGGCATTGGCTTGGCTCTCGGTGGTGGAAAGGAAGGCGCGGTCGGAGCCGCGATTGCCGGCGGCCAGCTCGTCGAGCGCGCCGTCGATCACCCGGCCGGAGAGGCTGACGCTCTCGCCGAAGAGGGTGAAGTTGACGCGCCCGCCCAGCGACAGGGTGCCGCCTACGCCGGCAAGGCCCGAGCCGGTGGCGTCATAGTCGCGGACCACGTTGTTGCCGTGGTTGATGAGGGTGATGCCGGAATTGGTGTTGATGATGCTGCCGAGCATCGTCGGATGCTGGGCGCTACCGCCCGTCAGGATACCCTTGAACTCGAATTCAGCCATGCTGCCCGCCCTTGCCCTTGCGACCGGGCTGTTGTGCAGGGCGCTCGGGGCGCCGGGCGGGGCGGGATTGTG
The DNA here is from genome assembly GCF_024105635.1 of Oceanicola sp. 502str15. NCBI lineage: Bacteria > Pseudomonadati > Pseudomonadota > Alphaproteobacteria > Rhodobacterales > Roseobacteraceae > Oceanicola > Oceanicola sp. 502str15. The sequence goes on along the minus strand of NZ_WYDQ01000001.1, from coordinate 3,088,424 downwards.
GCTGAACGGCGCAGGATGCCGACAAGGTGTCGAAAATACCATTGAAATCGAGGAGGTTTGCAGGCGGATAATTTGGCCCGTGGCGGCAGGGTGCCGCAACGCCAAGGCCGCATCATCTTGGTTGACCTTGCGACGGCATACACTCTATTTTGTGTGCAAGTTGCGGCACGCAGACCGCAGCAGACGAGAGCGAAGGGCAGCTGCGTTGAAAATTCTCCGGCCATTGATCGTGCTGCTGCTGTTGGCTGCCTGTTCGCTGCCGCGCGGTGCCGCGATTTCGAACGAGGTGCTGAAGGCGCAGAACTCGGAGAATCCGCAGATCGCCGTTTACCCGGTGACTCGCGCCCTGTTGCCGCGCTTTGCCGCATGGCCCTACACCGGCTCGGGTATGCGCTCGGAAGGCTGGCTGCGCGGGTCGGGGCGCTCCGGGGAGCCGCGCATCAAGCCCTATGACCGGGTCGACCTGATCATCTGGGATTCGGAGGACAACTCGCTGATCGCCCCTGCCGGCGCCAAGCTGGTGGAAATGCGCAACCTGCGGGTCAACCAGAGCGGCCATATCTTTGTGCCCTACCTCGGCGAGCAGCGGATTGCCGACAAGACCGCCGATGCCGCCCGTCGCCAGCTTGAAAGCCAGATGATCGAGATCGTGCCCTCGGCGCAGGTGCAGCTGAACGTGCTGCCCGGCACCGGTAGCGCGGTTTCGCTGGTGGGCGGCGTGAACGCGCCCGGCACCGTGGCGCTGCCCGACGGCGGCTTTACCGTGCTCGGGCTGATCGCCCAGGGTGGCGGCCCGCAGGCGGGCCTGCGCAACCCGCGGGTGCGGCTGATCCGGGGCGGCCACACCTATGCCACTTCGCTCGAACGGCTCTATGACAACCCAGGGCTCGACACCACGCTGACCGGCGGTGACAAGGTGATGCTGGTTGCGGATGACCGCTACTTCCGCGCCCTCGGGGCCAGCGGCAAGGAGCAGCTGATCTACTTCGAGAAAGAGCATATTTCGGCGCTGGACGCGATGTCGCTCATCGGCGGGCTCGAGGATACGCGGGCCAACCCGAAGGGGGTGCTGATCCTGCGGCACTACAGCCCGCGCGCCGTTCGGGCCGATGGGGTGAAGGGGCCGCAGAACGTGCGGACCGTGTTCACCATCGACCTGACCAGCGCGGATGGCCTGTTTTCGGCGGAGAAGTTTGCCATTCATCCGCAGGACACGGTGCTGGTGACGGAGAGCCCGGTGACGAATGCCCGCACGATCTTTTCGCTGGTGGGCAGCGCGGTGGGCGTCAGCAACGCGATCTCGAACTGACGCCTTCAGGGGCCGAAGCGGTGCCCGCTGGCGGGCGCGCGACTTAGCTTTTCAGAGAAATCCGAGTCTTTCGATCGCCTGTCGGGCGAGCTGGCGCGAATCGTCGGAGCCGTGGCTCGCGCCGTCGTTGAGCAGGTGAAGCTTGCCGCTCAGGCGCTTCTTGGACACTTCGGTTCGAATGAAATCAGCCACTTCCATGTCGCCGAGCGACAGGATGTGCTGCGCAACGGCCTCAACAGATTTGTCCGGCATTTTGGTCCCCTGAAATGCACATGAAACTCCCCGGTGAAAGGGTATGGAAAACGAGTGCAGATCGCAACGGCTGTGCCGAGTTGGGGGCTTTTCTATGCCGCGGGGCGTGCGATAACGGGCGGATGACAGGGGATCGGGCAATCGGGTGTGACGGAGGCGGCAGCGGTGCGCGGCTTGCGCTGTTGTGGGATGGCCGGCGCCACGAGGCGAAGGGCGGGCCGGCCAATGCCACCTCGGATTTTGCCGGTGCGGTGGCGGAGGTGCTGGCGCTGCTGGAGCGGGTTGCGGCCCAGGCGGGGCTTGCGATTGACGCGCTGCGCGGGGTGCCGGCCCATTTTGCCCTCGCCGGTGTTGTGAACGACGAGATCGCCCGGGCGGTTGCCGCCGCGCTGCCCTTGGCCGCCGTGGTCGAGGAAGACCGCCGCGCAGCCGTGCGCGGAGCGCTGGGCGCGGGGGCCGGATACGTGGCGGGCATTGGCACCGGCTCCTACATTGCGCGGCAGGGGCCGGAGGGGTTTGCGTCGATCGGCGGGCACGGGCTGGTGCTGGGGGATGAGGCCTCGGGCGCCTGGGTGGGGCGAGAGCTGCTGCGCGCGGTGATCGCGGGGGCCGACGGCTTGGCGGAGGGCTCGGACCTGACCCGCGCTGTGGCACAGGAGATGGGCGGCGCGGCGGGCGTGGTCGGCTTTGCCGCCAGCGCCGGGCCGCGGGATTTTGCCCGGCTCGCGCCACGGGTGTTTGACGCCGGGGAGGATGCTGTGGCCGGGCAGATCATTGCGAGGGGTGCGGATTACATTGCCCGCGGCGTGGCGCGGCTGGGTTGGCAGGCGGGCGACGTGCTGTGCCTGACCGGCGGGGCCGGGCCGCGCTATGCGGCCGCGTTGCCCGCGCAGATGCAGGCCGCGCTTGTGCCCGCGCAGGGCACGGCGCTGGAGGGGGCATTGGCGCTGGCCCTGGAGCAGCGTCCATGAGCGCAACCGCCTATATCGCCGGGGCCGTGCATGACGGCGTGGCGCTGCGCCGGGGCGTGGCGCTGGTGGTGCAGGGGCCGCAGGTGGTGATGCTGGCCGAGCCGGGCGATCTGCCCGAGGGCTGCGCCATGGTGGAGACCGGGGCCGAGATCCTCGCGCCGGGCTACGTGGATTTGCAGGTGAACGGCGGCGGCGGGGTGATGCTGAACGATGGCCCCACCGCGGCGCGGCTCGAGACCATGGCCCGCGCCCATGCGGCCTGCGGCACGACCTCGATCCTCCCCACGCTCATCACCGCCACGCCGAAGATGACGGAGGCGGCGCTGGCGCTGGCGGGATCGACGGTGCGCGGCGTGATCGGGCTGCACCTTGAGGGGCCGCACCTTGACCCGGTGCGCGCCGGGGCCCACAGCCCGGCGCTGATCCGCGAGATGGGCGAGGACGACCTTCAGCGCCTGCTGGCCGCGCCGGGGCGGCTGAAGGTAACGCTGGCCCCGGCCTCGGTCAGCCCGGCGCAGGTGGCGCGGCTGGTGGCGGATGGGGTGCTGGTGTCTCTCGGGCACAGCGATTGCAGCTATGAGGAGGCGCGGCGCTACGTGGAAGCAGGCGCGACCTGCGTGACCCATCTGTTCAACGCGATGAGCCAGATGGGCAGTCGCGCGCCGGGGCTGGTGGGCGCGGCGCTGGCGGAGGGGCGGCTGAGCGCGGGGGTGATCTGCGACGGCATCCATGTGCACGCCGAAACCCTGCGCCGGGCAAGGGCCGCCAAGCAGGCGGCCGGGCGATGGCCGGGTTTCCGGCGAGCGCGGTGGCACGGCGGCGCCATGGCCTGCTCGTGGGTGAACGTGCAGCGGGCGAGCTTTATGAGGCATTGCCCGCCTCGGTGGGTGTCGCGCTGGTGCGATGGTTTGGCCTCGGCCAGAGGGTCAGAGAGAGCGGCATATTGCACGCCTCCGCTCTGTGCGGTGACAGCCACCGAGATCTGGTTCCAGCCTGCGGTCAGGTCAGGGCAGGTTGTGGATTGCGGGCAAGGCGGGCCTCTTGTGGTGGAGCCGGTGGGTTGGCAGGGTAGGGTCGGGCGGGGTAATTGACAAGCATGCTTATAGTAAGTATGCACACCAATAACGCCGGAGGGAGGAACCATGGCACAGCTCGGAACACTCGAAGAGCTTCCGGAGGATTACCGGGAGGATATGGCCGCGGCGGGGGTTGCCCCGCTCTGGCCGATGATGCGCAACGTGCTGCCCCATGGCGCGCCCAACCCGCAAACCAAACCCGGCCACTGGCGCTACCAGGCGATCCGCCCGCTGCTGCACCGCGCGGGCGAGCTGACGCCGGTGGAAAAGGCCGAGCGGCGGGTGCTGGTGCTGAGCGATCCGGGGCGCGGCGTGGGGGCGATGCAGGCGACCTCCTCGATCTACCTTGGCCTTCAGTTCCTGCTGCCCGGCGAGACCGCCCCGGCCCATGTGCACACCCCCAGCGCGGTGCGGATCATCGTGGAGGGCGAGGGCGGCTACACGGTGGTGGACGGAGAGAAGCTGCCGATGCAGGAGGGCGACCTTGTGCTCACCCCCGGCGGCGAGTGGCATGACCATGGCCATGAGGGAAAAGACCCGGTTGTCTGGCTCGATGCGCTGGACCTGCCGCTGTTTGTTTACCTCGAAGGCTCCTATGCCGAGGAAGGCCCGTTGCAGAACCAGCGCAACCGGCCGGATGCCAGCCAGATAGATTATCGCGCCGCGGGCCTTGCCCCGGCCCGCAAGCTGGGGGCCAAACCGCGCCGCTATCCGATGGCGCGCTACCCATGGGCGCGGACCCGTGAGGCGCTGGTGGAGACGATGAAATACGACGGCGGCCCGGTGGTGGAGCTGGATTACATCAACCCCGAGACCGGCGCCGACATTCTGCCGACCATGGGCTTTACAGCGATGATGGTGGAGGCCGGGGGCGAGGAGCGCCCGCCTCTGCGAAGCTGCTCCAGCGCCTTTCACGTGATCGAGGGCAGCGGGCATTCCATCGTCAACGGCCAGCGCATCGACTGGGCCGCGAAAGACACCTTTACCGCGCCGGTCTTTGCCGAGATCACGCACCATGCCGACGCGGAGTCTTTCCTCGTTCGCATCCATGACCGCCCGCTTCAGGAGAAGCTGGACTATTACGAGGAACGCAGCCGATGACCGACTATCTCTTTGCCGCCCCCGAGGTGCAGAGCATCCCCGTGAAGGGCGAGGCCGCCGAATACCCGATTCACCGGATCTTCTGCGTCGGGCGCAACTATGCCGCCCATGCCGAGGAGATGGGCTTCGAGGTGGACCGGGAGGCGCCGTTTTACTTTTCCAAGCAGTTGCACTCGGTTCTGGCGACGGGCGGCACCCTGCCCTACCCGCCGGGGACCGAGGATTTCCATTACGAGATGGAGCTGGTGGTGGCGCTGGGGGCGGAGGTGTTCAAGGGCACCGCGGAGCAGGGCGCGGCGGCGGTCTATGCCTTTGGCTGCGGGCTGGACATGACCCGGCGCGACCAGCAGATCGCCTCGCGCAACAAGAAGCGTCCGTGGATGCTGGGCAAGGATGTGGAGGGCTCCTGCGTGCTCTCGCCGCTGACCAAGGCGGGCGAGTTTGCGGTGGACGCGCAGCGGATTCATCTGGAGGTGAACGGGGTCTCGAGGCAGGACAGCACGCTCGACCTGCTGATCCACAAGGTGCCCGAGGTGATTGCGCATCTGTCGAAGTTCTACCACCTGCGCCCCGGCGATATCATCCTGACCGGCACGCCGGAGGGGGTTGGCCCGGTGGTGGCGGGTGACAAGATCACCGGCGGGATCGACGGGCTGGACCCGATTGCACTGGATATCGGGCCGGCGGAATGAGGTTTCATGGCTATTTCCGCTCGTCGAGCAGTTATCGCTGCCGGATTGCCTGCAACCTGAAGGGCGTGGGCTATGACTTTGTGTCGGTGCATCTGGCGCAGGGACAGCAGAAGGCGGAGGGCTTCAAGGGGTTGAACCCGCAGGCACTCGTGCCCGCCTTCGAGCTGGACGGCGGCGAGGTGCTGACGCAGAGCCCGGCCATTCTGGAGTGGCTGGACGAGACCCACCCGGAGCCGAAGCTGCTGCCCGATGACCCGATCGAGCGGGCGCATGTGCGGGCCTTCTGCGCTGCCATCGCCTGCGAGATTCACCCGCTGCAAAACCTGCGGGTGCTGCAATACCTGCGGGCCGAATACGGGCAGGATCAGGAGGGCGTGGAGGCTTGGTGCCAGCGCTGGATTGGCGACGGGCTGGCGGCCTGCGAGGCGCTTCTGGCGAAGGCCCCGGCGCGGCAGTTCTGCTTTGGTGAGACGCCGGGCATGGCCGATGTCTACCTCGTGCCGCAGGTGTTTTCGGCGGCGCGGTTCAAGGTGGACCTGAGCGGGATGCCCAATGTCACCCGCATCGCAGAGGCCTGCAACGCGCTGCCGGCCTTTGCCGAGGCGCATCCGAGCCAGCAGCCGGACGCGGAATAGCCAACCGGGGGAGGAGACCCGATGCGCAACGACCGTTACGTGATTGCAGGCGGCGGGATCGGCGGGCTCGCGCTGGCCATTGGGCTGGCGCAGAAGGGGCTGCGCTCGATCGTGCTGGAAAAGGCCAGCAGGCTGGGGGAGATCGGCGCGGGCATTCAGCTTGGGCCGAACGCCTTTCATGCCTTCGACTACCTCGGGGTGGGCGACACCGCGCGGGAGATGGCCGTTTACATCGACAACCTGCGCCTGATGGATGCGATGAGCGGCGACGAGATCACCCGGATTCCGCTGGGCGAGGATTTTCGCACGAGGTTTGGCAACCCCTATGCGGTGGTGCATCGGGGCGATCTGCACGGGGTGTTTCTGCGGGCCTGCGAGGCGCATGAGCTGGTGGAGCTGCGCACCTCCTGCGAGGTGACGGGCTATGTGCAGGACGCAGGCAGCGCCAGCGCGGTGCTGGCGGGCGGCGAGCGGGTGACGGGCACGGCGCTGATCGGGGCGGACGGGCTGTGGAGCAATATCCGCCAGCAGCTTGTGGGTGACGGGATGCCACGGGTTTCGGGGCATTCGACCTATCGCTCGGTGATCCCGACCGACGACATGCCCGAAGACCTGCGCTGGAACGCGGCAACGCTCTGGGCCGGGCCGAAGTGCCATATCGTGCATTACCCGCTTCAGGGCGGGGAGAGCTGGAACCTCGTGGTGACCTATCACAATGACGCGCCGGAGCCGGTGGCCGGAAAGCCGGTGACCCATGAGGAGGTGGCGAAGGGGTTTGAGCACATCAGCCCCAAGGCGCGGCAGATCATCGAGAAGGGGCGGGACTGGAAGGTTTGGGTGCTGTGCGACCGTGACCCGGTGCTGAACTGGGTCGACGGGCGGGTGGCGCTGCTGGGCGATGCGGCCCATCCGACGATGCAATACTTTGCGCAGGGCGCCTGCATGGCGATGGAGGATGCGGTGGCGCTCTCACACCTGGCGGCGGAGGGCGGCGAGATGGGAGCCATGCTGAGGCGCTACAACGAGATGCGTCGGCAGCGCACGGCGCGGATTCAGCTCCAGAGCCGCGAGATCGGCACCCATGTCTACCATCCCGAGGGCGCCCATGCGGAGCTGCGCAACACGGTTATGAGTGCCAAATCGCCCGAGGACTGGTATGACGCGGTGGCCTGGCTTTACGGCTCCACCGGGCTCGAGGGCGCGGTGTCTTCCGAGACATTGGGACGCGCCTGAGGGAAATGGGCTTTACAGGGCCACCTCCGGTATAGTTATGTGGCATAACGATTTTTTGCGTTGATTGCGCGGCCGCATGAATCTTGCGGGAGCGCCATTCGAAAAGCGCAGGAAATGCTGGATTTGGCGGGCGGGGCAGGCTAGGGGAGTTCGGCTTCCGGCCGTAAAGAAACAAGGCCTGGCAGACCCTTGGGGAGGGGGAGAGCAGTGCTTAAATTCATGACAGGCCTCGCGCGTGGCATGGCATTGACGGGGGGCATCGTGCTGGTGTCGCTTGTCATTCTGACCTGCATCAGCGTCTTGGGCCGCGGGTTGAACACCTTCGCGCATTCCGACTTTCTGAAGGGCCTCTCGCAGAGCCTTTCCGACACGATCCTTGCCGCCGGGGCCGGACCTGTGAACGGCGACTTCGAGATCGTCGAGGCGGGCATCGCCTTCACGATCTTTTCCTTCCTGCCGATCTGCCAGCTCTTCAGCGCCCATGCGACGGTGGATGTGTTCACCTCCTTCCTGTCCAAGCGGCGCAACGATGTCATCATCGCCTTCTGGGAAGTGGTCTTCACCGTGATCGTGCTGCTCATCACCTGGCGGCTCTACTACGGCCTAGAAGACAAGATCGGCAATGGCGAGACCTCGCTGCTGTTGCAGTTCCCCATCTGGTGGGCCTTCCTCGCCAGCTTCATCGCCGCGATCGTGGCGTCACTGGTGGCGGTCTACTGCGCCGTGGGGCGCATCATGGAGCTGACGACCGATCAGCACTGGCTTCCGAAGGCAGAAGGAGCGGCACATTGAGCGTGCTTGAACTTGGATACCTGTCGTTCCCGATCCTGCTTGTCATGATCTTCCTGCGGGCCCCGATCGGGCTTGCCATGCTGGTCGTCGGCCTTGGCGGGCTGTTCTATGCTACCGGCGGGACCACGGTGTTTTTGGCGAAGCTGAAGAGCGAGGTTTACACCACCTTTTCCAGCTATTCGCTGAGCATCATCCCGATGTTCCTGCTGATGGGGCAGTTCGCCACGCTCTCGGGCATGTCGACGGCGCTGTTCAAGGCCGCCGAAAGCTGGCTGGGCCATCGCAAGGGCGGGGTGGCCATGGCCTCGGTGGGGGCCTGTGCGGGCTTCGGCTCGATCTGCGGATCCTCGCTCGCCACCGCCGCCACCATGAGCCGGGTCGCGCTGCCCGAGCTGCGGCGCTACGGCTACTCGGGGGGCTTTTCCACCGCGACGTTGGCGGCGGGCGGGACGCTGGGCATTCTCATCCCGCCTTCGGTGATCCTCGTGATCTACGCGATCCTGACCGAGCAGAACATCGCCAAGCTGTTCCTCGCTGCCTTCATCCCCGGCATCCTCGCCGCCATCGGCTACATGATCACCATCAGCATCTACGTGCGGATGTATCCAGACGCGGCCGGCACCCGCGAGCCGGTGCCCTATGCCGAGCGCATCCGGGCTTTGCTTGATGTCTGGCCGGTGCTGCTGGTGTTCGGCCTCGTGGTGGGCGGCATTTACCTTGGCTGGTTCACCCCGACCGAGGGTGCCGCCGTGGGTGCGGCGGGCACCGGGCTGATCGCGCTGGTGAGCGGCCAGCTCGACTGGACACGGTTCAAGGAAAGCATCATCAGCACCGCGCAGGCGACGGCGATGATTTTCTTCATCGTGCTGGGCGCGGGCTTCTACAACTCGTTCCTCGCCCTGAGCCAGGTGCCTCAGGAGCTTTCGAACACCATCGTCGGCCTCGGCTGGAGCCCTTGGATGGTGCTGATCCTGATCCTCGCCTTCTATCTCGTCTTCGGCTGCCTGATGGACAGCCTCAGCATGATCCTGCTGACGATCCCGATCTTCTTTCCGATCATCTCCAACCTCGATTTCGGGCTGGTCTCGCTGCACGCGCTTCAGGAGGCCCGTTTTGAAAGCTGGTTCGCGGAGGCGCAGATGTGGTTTGAGGGGCTACAGGCCGGGGCCATAGAAGGCATGCGCGAAAGCCGGTTCGAGCGGGCGCTGGCGGAGGCCAACGAGCACATGGCGGTGCTGGGCCTCGGCACGGTGGCCGATGCTGCCAACCTTGCCCCGGCGCAGGTGGCGGCGATCTTCGGCGAAACAACGCCCGAGGTGGTTCAGGCCGCCCGCGCCTCGCTGGAGGCCGGTGGAACGCTGGATGGCGACGTGATGCAGGAGATCGGCCTGCGCGGCGCGACCGAGGCCAACCTGGCGCGGGTCTCGCTGGAGCATGTGGCGATCTGGTTCGGGATCCTTGTGCTGATCGTGGTCGAGGTGGGGCTGATCACGCCGCCGGTGGGGATGAACCTGTTCATCATCAACGCGATGGACCGCACCACGCCCATGGTCGAGACCTACAAGGCGGTGATCTGGTTCGTCACTTCCGACATCGTGCGGGTTGCGATCCTTGTCGCTTTCCCGATCATCACCCTCTTTCTGATCCCGCTCTAGGGCGCGCCGATGGCAGCGCGCCCGGCTTGCGCAAAATTAGGTATGAGATATAACAGTCTCAAATTCGTCTGGGAGGACTCATGGATATCAGCGGAAAAGTGGCTCTTGTCACCGGCGGCGGCAGCGGGCTGGGCGCGGCAACGGTGCGGCATCTGGCCGGGCTGGGCGCCAAGGTGGCTGTGCTCGACTTCAACGCCGGGGCGGCAGAGGCCGTGGCGGCAGAGGTGGGCGGCGCGGCCTGTCCGGCGGATGTGAGCGATGAGGCAGCGGTGCAGGCCGCAGTCGAGAAGGCGGCGGCCGATCTGGGCGAAGCGCCGCGCATCGCGGTCAACTGCGCCGGGCTCGGGCTGGCGGCGCGGATCGTGGGCCGCGAAGGCAAGCTCTCGACTGATCTCTTCGAGAAGGTGCTGCGGGTCAATCTCTTTGGCACCTACTACGTGATGTCCCACGCCGCCCGGCTGATGCAGGCCCTTCCGGCCGACAACGAAGACGGCGAGCGCGGCGTGATCGTCAACACCGCCAGCGCCGCCTATCAGGACGGCCAGTTGGGCCAGGCGGCCTATGCGGCCTCCAAGGGCGCGGTGGCCTCGATGTGCCTGCCCGCGGCCCGCGAGTTTGCCAAGACCGGCATCCGGGTGAACGCCATTGCGCCGGGCCTCTTCAACACCCCGATGATGGAGAGCCTGCCGGAGGAGACGACTGCCGCCATCGTCGCCAACGTGCCCTATCCGCACCGGCTGGGCCATCCGCGCGAATACGCGCTGCTGGTGCAGCACATGGTTGAAAACCCCTACCTGAACGGCGAAGTGATCCGGTTGGATGGCGCAACCCGTTTGCCGCCCCGATAAGGAAACCCGATGAGTGACATGCTGAAGATCGAGGTGAAGGACGGGATTGCCGTGCTCACCATGAACCGCCCCGGCAAGCGCAACGCCATGTGCGACGAGCTGCTGGAGGCGATTGACGGCTTCTTCCGCGCCCCGCCCGAGGGCGTGCGCGTGGTGGTGCTGACCGGGACGGAGGGCCACTTTTGCTCGGGTCTCGACCTCAGCGAGCACAAGGCGCGCGATGCCGAGGGCACCATGCGCCATTCGCGCGGCTGGCACGAGGTGATGGAGCGCATCCAGTTTGGCGGGCTGCCGGTGGTGTCGGCGATGTTCGGCGCGGTCATTGGCGGCGGGCTGGAGCTGGCGACCTCGACCCATGTGCGGATTGCCGAGCCTTCGACGATCTTCCAGTTGCCCGAGGGGCGGCGCGGGATTTTCGTGGGCGGCGGCGCGACTGTGCGGGTGGGCCGCATCCTTGGCGCCGACCGGATGATCGAGATGATGCTGACCGGCCGGAAGTATGGCCATGAAGAGGGCAAGGCGCTCGGCCTCGCGCATTACGCGGTGGGCGAGGGGGAGGCGCTGGCGCTGGCGATGGATCTGGCCGCCAAGATCGCCTCCAACGCGCCGCTCTCTAACTACATCATGGTGCAGGCAATTGCCCGGATCGAAGACATGGCCAAGGCCGACGGGCTCTTTACCGAAAGTCTCTGTGCCGCCCTGACACAGACATCGCCCGACGCGCTGGAGGGGCTTGCCGCCTTCCTCGAAAAGCGCGCGCCGAAGTTCAGCTGATGCCCGCGCCGCGCCACCAGCTCGTGCAGCCCGACCCTTCGGACGAGGGGCTGCGCGGCCATGTCGGCTACAACATGAAGCGGGCGTTTCACATGATCCAGATCGACGTGAACGCCACGCTGGCCGCTTACGGCCTGCGCATGGTGACCTTCTCGGCGCTGGTGGTGGTGGCCGAAAACCCCGGGCTGCGGCAATCGCAGCTGGCCGAGATCCTTGCCATCGAGCGGCCCAACCTGGTGGTGATCCTCGATGAGCTGGAACAGGCCGGGATGCTGACACGCGACCGCGCACCCGACGACCGCCGCGCCTATGCGCTGCACGTCACAGCGCAGGGCCTTGCCGTGGTCGAGGAGGCGCGGCTGGCGGTGCAAGAGCACGACCGGCGGATGACGGAGGGGTTGAGCGAGGCGGAGCTGAACCTGCTGATCTCGGCGCTGCGCCGGATCGAGAGAAACGGACGGGACGGGAGGACCACCGGATGACCGACGACACGCGCTACCGCGCCCACAAGGTGCGCCGGGAGGACCGGGCGGACGGAAGCATTCTGCTGCACTCGGGATACGAGATCAGCCCCATTGCCAAGACCACCGGCGACTGGCTGCACGGCTGGGCCGAAACCGCGCCCGACCGGGTGTTCATCGCCGAGCGGTCGGGGCCGGGCTGGCGCGAACTGAGTTATGCCGAGGTGCTGCAACAGGTTCGGGCCATCGGGGCCGCGCTGGTGGGGCGCGGCATGGGGCCGGGCACGCCGATTCTGGTGATGTCGGGCAACGGGGTGGACCACGGGCTGCTGGCCCTCGCGGCGCAATATGTCGGCATTCCGCTGGTGCCGGTGGCCGAGCAATACGCCCTGATCCCGGGCGCCCACGGGCGGCTGAAGCACGCAGTGGAGCTGGTGAAGCCCGGCATGGTCTATGCCGATGACGCCACTCGCTATGCCGATGCGCTGGCGCTGCCCGAGATCGCGGCGCTGGACCGGCTGGTGTCGGCCAACGCGGGCCCGGGGATGCTGCGCTTCGAGGAGCTGCTGAAGGGCGACGCGGGCGTTGAAATCGACACTGTGCATGCCGGAATAGGGCCTGACACGGTGGCGAAATACCTGCTCACCTCTGGCTCCACATCGAACCCGAAAGCTGTGATCACAACCCATGGGATGATGTGCGCCAACCAGGCACAGCTGCTAGACGCCCTGCCTTTTCTTGGCGCACAGCCGCCCCGGATCGTGGACTGGCTGCCGTGGAACCACGTGTTCGGCGGTTCGCACAACTTCAACATGATGCTGGCCAATGGCGGTTCTCTCTATATCGACGACGGCAAGCCGACGCCGGCGCTGATCGGGCGGACGCTGGAGAACATGTCGATGAAGGCGGGCACGATCTGGTTCAACGTGCCGCTCGGCTTCGGCATGGTGACGGAGGCGATGAAAAGCGACGAGGCGCTGCGACGCGCGGTGTTTTCGGAACTCGACATGATCTTCTACGCGGGCGCCTCGCTGCCGCAGGACGTTTGGACGGCGATGGAGGACATGGCCCGCGAGGTGCGCGGCGCGCTGCCGCTGATGACATCCTCCTGGGGGCTGACCGAAACCGCCCCGGCAACCATGCTCCAGCACGAGCCTACCGACCGCTCGGGCATTGTCGGCGTGCCGCTCACCGGCGTGACGACCAAGCTCATCCCCGACGCCGACATGCGCTGCGAAGTGCGGGTGAAGGGGCCGAACATCATGCCAGGTTACTTCGAGGACGCGGCAAAGACGGCGGAGGCCTTTGACGAGGAGGGCTTCTTCATCACCGGCGATGCGATGGTGTTCGTGGACCCCGACGACATGTCGAAGGGCATGAAGTTTGACGGGCGGATCTCGGAGGACTTCAAGCTGCAAACCGGCACCTGGGTGCGAGCCGCGGGGCTGCGGATGGAGGCGCTGAAGCTGCTGGACGGGATCGCCAGTGATCTTGTGATCACAGGGGCGGATCGCAAGGAGATCGGGCTGCTGATCTTCCCGAACCTCGGGGCCTTGAAAAAGGCCGGTTTCGAGACGGATACGGCGGAAAATGCGCTGATCGGGCCGAAGCTTCGGGAAGAAATCAAGCGGCGCCTCGTCGAACGCGCCGGGGAGGCCACCGGCTCCGCCGCGCTCATCACCCGCGCGCTGGTTCTGGCCGAACCGCCCTCGATGGGCGATGGCGAGATGACCGCGAAGGGCAACCTTAACTTCCGCAAGGTGCTCACCCGCCGGGCGGAGCTGCTGGAACGGCTCTATGATGATGCCGACCCGGCTGTGATCACAATCAAGGAGGGCTGACATGGTCGATATCACCAAGGTCCGCGCCATCGACATTCATACCCATGCCGAGGAGCCCTGCGGCTGCCACCCGGATGACGGCTATGACGAGCTGCAAACCACCATGGCGAAATACTTCCGCGCCCCTTGGGAGCATCCGCCGACCATCGCAGAGACGGCGGCGCATTACCGCGAGCAGAACATCGCGGCGGTGATCTTTCCGGTCGATGCCGAGCGGGAGACGGGCTATCGACGCTATTCCAACGACGAGGTGGCCGAGCAGGTGGCGGAGAACAGCGATGTGCTGATCCAGTTTGCCTCGATCGACCCGTGGAAGGGCAAGATGGCCGCCCGCGAAGCGCGGCGGCTGATCCGTGAGTACAAGGTGAAGGGCTTCAAGTTTCACCCGACGATGCAGGGGTTCTTTGCCAACGACCGCATGGCCTATCCGCTTTACGAGGTGATCGAGGAGGAGGGCTGCATCGCGCTGTTCCACACCGGGCAGACCGGGGTTGGCTCGGGGATGCCGGGCGGCAACGGGATGCGGCTGAAGTACTCGAACCCGATGTACATGGATGATGTGGCGGTGGACTTCCCCGACCTGAAGATCATCCTCGCGCACCCCTCCTTCCCCTGGCAGGAGGAGGCGCTGGCGGTGGCGCAGCACAAGCCGAATGTCTACATCGACCTGTCGGGCTGGTCGCCGCGCTACTTCCCCGAGATCCTCGTGCGCTACTGCAACTCGATCCTGAAGAAGAAGGTGCTGTTCGGCTCCGACTGGCCGATGATCACGCCGGAGCGCTGGCTGGCCGATTTCGAGGGCATCGCCATCAAGGACGAGCTGCGCGCGGATATCATCAAAGGCAACGCGGCACGGCTTTTGGGGCTGGGTTAGAGCCTGTTCGCAAGGCGGGACAAGTCCCGCCCTACGGGAGCATCTTGCCGGGGTTGAGAATACCCTTGGGGTCCATCGCCGCCTTGATCGCCCGCATCGGCGCAAGCGCCGGGCCGTGCTCGGCCTCCATATACTTGCGCTTGCCGAGGCCGATGCCATGCTCGCCCGAGACGGTGCCGCCAAGACGCAGGGAGGTTTCGGCCAGCGTGGCGGAAAAGCTCTCTATCATGGCCAGTTCGGCGGGGTCGGCCGGGTCGAAGCCGATGCCGGTGTGAAAGTTGCCATCCCCGACATGGCCGACGATGACCGGCTCGAGGCCCAGCTCGCGGGCCGCGCCTTCGGCGGCCTCGACTGCCTCGGCCAGGCGCGAAATCGGCACGCAAACATCGGTCGCCAGCATCCGCTTGCCAGGGTAGAGCGCCTTTGAGGCATGGTGGGCATTGTGGCGCATCGCCCAGAGGGCGTTGCGATCTTCCAGTCGGGTGGCGCGGGTGAAATCCTGCGCATCGAAGTCTGCGGCGATCTCTCCGAACAGCTCGGATTGCTCGGATACCGCAGAGTCAGAGCCTGAAAACTCCAGAAACAGGTGCGGCTCCTCGGGCATGTCGCCACCGCCGTGCAGGTTGAAGCCGCGGACCATGGTGGCGTTGACCAGCTCGATCCGGGCCATGGGAATCCCGGCCTGAATGGTTGTGATCACACAGTTCACCGCGTTCTCGACAGAGGGAAAGCGGCAGGTGGCGGCGAGGATGCTCTCGGGCTGGCCGTGGAGTTTGAGGGTCAGCTCGGTGATGATGCCAAGCGTGCCCTCGGAGCCGATGAGTAAGTGGGTAAGGTCGTAGCCCGACGACGACTTGCGGGCGCGGGAGCCGGTGCGAATGATCCGGCCATCGGCCAGCACGGCCTCCAGCGCGAGGATGTTCTCGCGCATGGTGCCATAGCGCACGGCCATGGTGCCCGAGGCCCGCGTGGCCGCCATGCCGCCGAGCGAGGCATCGGCGCCGGGATCAATCGGGAAGTAGAGGCCGGTGGCGCGCAGCTCGTCATTGAGCTGGCTGCGGGTGACGCCGGGCTGCACGGTGACATCCATATCGGCATCATGCACCGCGAGGATGCGGTTCATCAGGGACAGATCCAGCGTCAACCCGCCCTCAACCGGCAGGTGATGGCCTTCCAGGGAGGTGCCGGTGCCATAGGGCGTGACCGGCATGCCCTCGGCATGGGCCACCTTCATGATCTCCGAGACTTCCTCGGTGCTCTTGGGGTAGGCCACCGCATCCGGGAGGGCCTGCGGGAAATGCGCCTCGTTCTCGCCATGGGCCGCGCGCTCGGCATCGGAGCGCTTCAGGCGCGCGCCAAGGAGCGATTCCACCAGGGTTAGAGCCTTTTCGTGTGCCATTCAGCCCTCCAGAACCTTGCCGATGCGGGACAGCGCCTCGCGAATGTTGTCCTCGCTGTTGGCATAGGAGAAGCGCAGGAAGCCTTCGCCATGGGCGCCAAAGCTGGTGCCGGCGACGGTGGCGACGCCGCAGTCTTCCAGGAAGCGATCCTGTGCCTCGCGGGCGGTAAGGCCGGTGCCTTCGATGTTGGGGAAGGCATAGAAGGCCCCGGCGGCATCGGCGCAGCGCACGCCGGGCAAGGCGTTCAGCCCGTCGACGATAACGGAGCGGCGGCGGTCGAAGGCCTCGACCATTTTCACCACCTCGTCCTGCGGGCCTTCCAGCGCCGCGATTCCGGCGAACTGGGTGGGGGCGTTGACGCAGGAATGATCGTTGATGCAGAGCCGGGTGGCGTGGTCGACCAGGGCATCGGGCCAGACGGCATAGCCGAGGCGCCAGCCGGTCATCGCGTAGGTCTTCGACCAGCCGTCGAGCATGATCAGGCGGTCGCGGATTTCGGGGTAGTTCAGCAGCGAGGTGTGCTGGCGGCCGCCGTAGAGCATGCAGGAATAGATCTCGTCCGACATCAGCACCACATCGGGGTGATCGGCGAGGCCCGCGACCAGCTTGTCGATCTCTTCCTTGGGGGTCACGCCGCCGGTGGGGTTGGCGGGGGAGTTGATGATGATCAGCCGGGTGCGCTCGGTGATCTGGCCCAGCACCTCTTCGGCGGAGAAGGCAAAGCCCTTGTCTTCGCGCAGCGCGATCGGGACCGGGGTGGCGCCGGAATACTTGATGACGCTTTCGTAGATCGGAAAGCCGGGGTTGGGATACATGATCTCGGCGCCCGGCTCGCCAAGGAGCATGCAGGCAAAGAACATGGTCGGTTTGCCGCCGGGCTGGACGACCACGTTGTCGGGGTTCACCTCGGCGCCGTGGCGGCGGTGCAGATCGGCGGCCACTGCCTCGCGCAGGGCGGGCAACCCGTTGGCGGGTGTGTAGCCGTGGTGGCCGTCGCGCAGGGCCTTGATTCCGGCCTCGACGATATGCGCCGGCGTCTGGAAATCGGGCTGCCCGATGCCGAGGTTGATGATGCTCTTGCCCTGCGCGGCGAGCTTTCCGGCGCGGGCGAGCACCTCGAACGCGCTTTCGGTGCCAAGGCGGCCGGTGCGCTGCGAAACTGTGACCATGAGTGTTCCTCCTTGGCTGAGGTTTTGGCCCGCCGGGGCAGAAATGAAAAGACCCGACCCCTCAGGGGCTTTTAAGCAAGGCTTCAGGATTGATCGACCCGCCCGCGCGGGCTAAACCCTGCCCGGCGTGGTCCCGTGGCTCAACTGGATAGAGCAGCCCCCTCCTAAGGGGCAGGTTGCAGGTTCGAATCCTGCCGGGATCACCAGTTCTGCCCACGCTCCAACCGCGCGCCCTGTGCCAGACAGCAAAAGGCAGGCGGGGCCGGTGGGCCGCGCCTGCCTTGTTTATCGCGTTGGGGCCGCCGTGCGGTTGCCCCCGGGAGCGGGCCTTACTCGGCCAGCTTCTCGTCGAGAATCTCGGCGAACTTCTCGTAGGCCATGTTGGTGTACTTCTCGCCGTCGATGATGAAGGACGGGGTGGAACTGATGTCGTCCGCCTCGGCGTTCTTGAGGAAGAGGGCATACATCGCCTGGGCCTTGTCGGCATCGGCGAGGCAGGCGTCGACCTGGTCGCCATCGAGGCCAGACTTCAGGGCGAGCTTGCGCAGGTCGCCGTGGATGCCGGCCAGCTCACGCGAGGCGAGCCATTCGCTCTGTTCGGTGTAGATCGCATCGGAAATGCCGAAGTAGCGCATCGGGCCGGCGCAGCGGGCGACCATCCCGGCCCAGAGGCCCGGCTTGTCGAAGTAGATCTCGCGGTAGATGAAATGCACCTTGCCGGTGTCGATGTAGTTTTCCTTCAGCTTCTTGAACGCAGTGGCATGGAAATTTGCGCAATGCGGGCAGGTGAAGGAGGCATATTCGATCACGGTGACGGGGGCGTTCTCGTCGCCCAGCGACATTTCCTCGATCGAGGAGGTGTCGACCTCTTCGGCGCTCTGGGCCTGTGCGGCGAGGTCGAACCCGGTGCCGCCCGGCGTGCTGTTGCGGCCGATGGCGAAATAGGTGCCGGCGGCAATGGCCACGGCGAAGACGGCGGAATAGAGGTACTTGTTGTTCATCAGGGGCCTTTCGGTCTTCTCTGCTCGGCTCTCTCAGCCGCGTTCGGATTTGTGGATGACATGGGCGCCGAGGCGGCTCAAGGCCGCTTTCAGTGCGGGATCGGTGATGCCCTCGGCCAGGCTGGCGGCCGCTTCGCGTTGGGCGGGCGCGGGCTGGGGCCGGGTTTTGGGGGCGTGGTTGAAATCGGCCTGCCCCTCGGCAAAGCCGGTGGGCGCGGTCTGGGTGAACTGGATGCGGGTGATGGCGGCATAGCCATAGACCGCATTGATCCGCTCGCGGAGCTGCTCTTTCTGCATTTCGAGCATCGGCGCATGGGCCCCGGTGGTGAGCACCCGCAGGGTTGCGCCAAAGCTGCCGCGGCCGAACTTCACATCGACGGGGCGGGTGACGGCGGCGGTTTCATCGCCCACGATCTCGGCCCAATGGGTGAGCACGCGCATTTCGGCAAAGCCACGCTTCTCGCTCGCCTTGCGGATATCCGCAGTGACGAACTTTGCCGTTTGGGCAAAGCCGCGCATGTGGCGCTTGAAGGTTTTTGCAGGTGCCTTGGCCATGGCCTCGCAATTCGGGTTGTGCGGCTTTATCTTACCGCCCGCGGCCCTGCCGGGGCCAGCCAAATGCGGGCAGGGGAGCCATAAACATTGCGTGACGAGAGCATGAGCGCGGCGCTGCTGGAGTGGTATGATGCCCACGCCCGCGTGTTGCCATGGCGGGTGCCGCCGGGCAGCGGGGAGCGGGCCGATCCTTATCGCGTGTGGCTCTCGGAGGTGATGCTTCAGCAAACCACGGTGGCGGCGGTGAAGGACTACTTTGCCACCTTCACCCGGCTCTGGCCCACGGTGGAGGCGCTGGCGGCGGCGAAGGACGAGGACGTGATGGCCCGCTGGGCCGGGCTTGGCTATTACGCCCGCGCCCGCAACTTGCTGAAATGCGCCCGCGTGGTGGCCGGGCGAGGCGGCTATCCCGATACGGCGGAGGGGCTGCGCGAGCTTCCGGGCATCGGCCCCTATACCTCTGCCGCGATTGCCGCGATTGCCTTCCAGCGGCCCGAGGTGGTGGTGGATGGCAACGTGGAGCGGGTGATGGCGCGGCTTCATGCGGTGCAGCAGCCGCTGCCTGCGGCCAAGCCTGTGCTCACCGCCCATGCCGCCGCGCTGACGCCGCAGCGGCGCCCCGGCGATTATGCGCAGGCGGTGATGGACCTTGGCGCCACCATCTGCACCCCCAAGAGCCCGGCCTGCGGCATCTGCCCGTGGCGCGCGCCCTGCGTGGCGCGGGCCGAGGGCATTGCCGCCGAGCTGCCGAGGAAGACCCCGAAGAAGCCCAAGCCGGTGCGGCTGGGCCATGCCTATGTGATCCGCCGGGCCGACGGGGCCTACCTGCTGGAACGGCGGCCCGCGCGGGGCCTGCTGGGCGGAATGCTGGGCTGGCCTGGAGCGGAGTGGCGCGAGACGGCGGCAGAGCCTGCGCCGCCGGTAGAGGCGGCGTTGGAGGAGATCGGGGAGGTGCGCCACACCTTCACCCATTTTCACCTGATCCTGCGGGTTCATGCCGGACGGGCCGAGGCGGAGGCGCCGGAGGGGCTGCATTGGGAGCGGCTCGCCCCGGCCGCCCTGCCCACGGTGATGCGCAAGGCCTATGACCTTGCGGCCACGTCGCCCGCACTGAATGTCGCAGGCGATTGAAACGCCGCTCCGCGCTCGTATGATCCGGGCGGGGCACGCATGAGCATCGGGAGAGGGCCAATGGCCTCTGCATCTTTCACCAGCTTCCGGGCTGCGGCGCCTTTCTGGGTGTCGCTGCTGACGGTGCCGCTGGTGCTGGCCTCCGCCGCATGGGGCGGGCTCTGGGTGGTTTCGGTGCCGGTGTTCACGCTGCTGGGCTTCACCCTGCTCGACGGCTTCACCGGGCTGAACCTCGAGAACCCCGAGACCGAGACGGAGGAGGCGCAGCTGTTCTGGTATCGGCTGGTCACGCTGGTCTGGTGCCCGGTGCAGGTGGCGCTGCTGCTGACGATGCTGGCCTGGGTGCCGGGAGCGGAGCACCTGAACGTGCTGGAAAAGATCCTGGTGTTCTTTGGCCTCGGCGTGACCAACGGCGCGATCGGGATCGTCTATGCCCATGAGCTGGTGCACCAGCGCAACCGGCTGGAACGCTGGCTGGGCGATGTGCTGCTGGCCTCGGTGCTCTACAGCCATTTCCGCTCGGAGCATCTGCTGGTGCATCACTTGCATGTGGGCACCCGGCGCGATGCGGTGACGGCGCGCTATGGCGAGAACTATTGGCGGTTTCTGGCCCGCGTGGTGCGCGAGGAGCCGGTGAGTGCGTTTCGGGCCGAGAAGGCGATGCTGGCGCGGAAGGGCTTGCCGTGGTGGCACCGGAGCAATCCGCATTGGCGCTACTGGGGCCTGCAACTGGCCTTCGTGGTGGCGGCCTGCGTGCTGGGCGGTTGGGCCGGATTCCTGCTGTTTCTCTATCAGGCGGGAACGGCGATCTGGCTGCTGGAGCTGACAAATTACATCGAGCATTACGGGCTGACCCGGAAGCACATCGGCAATGGCCGCTACGAGCCGGTGCGCCCGCATCACTCATGGAACGCGGCGCATAAGGCGACGAACTGGCTGCTGATCAACCTTCAGCGCCATTCGGACCATCACTACAAGCCGTCGCGCCGGTTTCCGCTTTTGCAGACCTATGACGAGGGCGAGGCGCCGCAGCTGCCCTATGGCTATCCGGCGATGGGGTTTATGGCTCTGGTGAGCCCGCTGTGGTTCAGGGCGATGAACCCGAGGGTGCGGAAGTGGCGGGCGATGTATTATCCGGAGATCACCGATTGGGGGCCCTACAAGCGGGGCGAGTTGCCGCTGCCGGGGTGATGAGGCGCGCCCGCCCGATGCGCGCCGCAGGCGCCGGGCAGCGCCGTCCCGCCCCCCGGGGCGGCGCTTCGGTGAGGTTTGGGCCTACCCCTGAGGGAAGATGACGACTGCGCCATAAAGTGCCCCGAACCACCGTTGCTGGCGCCACCCCGCGGGACGGCGCTGCCCGGCGCCCGCTCACACCATCCGGATCACGTCCTTGTCGATGGCGAGCATGTAGCCGCGCCGCGCGATGTTTTTCACCAGTAGTTCCGAGACCATCTGGTTGCCGAGCGAATCGCGCAGGCGCTTGATGCGGGTCGCGCCGGCTGCCTCGTCGCAATCGGCTTCGGGCTTGCCCTGGATGACGCCCTCGATGGCGGCGCCGCTCAGAACGTCTTCGTCCATCCGGGCTTCGGCCAGCACGGCGAGGGTTTCGATCGCGGCTTCGGTGAGCTTGAATTCCATGTTGTTCAGCAACACGACCCGCTCTTCGCGCGAGATCACCAGGCTCGACACCTGAATGCCGCTGCGCTCGATCTCGCCCATCCGCTTGTTCAGCGCGATGATGGTGACGAGAAACACCAGCGAGGCGATCAGGAGCGCGGTGGAGAAGATCAGCAGCACGAAGATGACGATTCGGTAGCTTGCCAGCACCTCGCCGAAGGCGGTGCCGGACTGGGCCAGGATCTCCAGCAGCTTGACCGCATCGGATGTGACCAGCGCGTCGTTCTCGGTGAAGATCTGTTCGACCCGCGCATTGAAGGCGTTGCCGTCGGGCAGGGTCAGAAACAGGAACAGCGCCGCCAGCCCGAGGATCACCACGATGGCGGCGATTCCGAAGGTGACAACGCGGCTCCCGGTACTGCGCAGGTCAGTAGCGAAGGAAGTTTGATCCGGCATTCTGCTGCTGCGCCTTGCTTGGGGTGCCCTCGAAGAGCGAGATGACATTGAGTAGCACCCAACCGCCCTGCTGCAAACGGGCAGCCACGGTGGACTGCGCCTTGCTGCCGGGCGGGCATGTGTTGCCAAGCTCCATCACACCGTAATGCAGCTTGAGCGGATTATCCTGCTTTGCCTTGTACTCGGCGTAGCAGGCGGCCCCCGCAGGGGCGGCCGCCAGCGCAAGAGCGAGCGCGGCGGCAGGGAGGGTGAGAAGCGTTTTCATGCGTATACTCATGCGGTTGGCGGCCTCGCTATTCAATAGCAAACCCCCGTTTGAGGCCTGATATGCGATAGCCCGGCGGCGATATTGTTTGACCGGCCGGATCACCCCCATCCTCACCTCATCACCGCCCCGGCGCGTCTCCGATCAGACGCCCCCACCGGGCTTCAGAGACACGCAAAGAGGATAAAGCCATGTTCAAGACACTCACCGCAACCGCCGCTGCCGCTGCCATTGCCCTCACCTCCTTTTCCGCTCCGGCGCAGGCCGAGATGGACCGGGGCGAGACCCTGCGCCTGCTTCTGGGCCTTGGGGCCGTGGGCGCGCTGATTGCCGCCAACGAGCGCAGCAAGGACCGCTCCAGCGCATCGCGCTCCGACAACCGGGTGATCGACGTGACCCCCGGCTACGGCCGCGGCGGCGACCGTCATGGCAACAAGGGCCGCAGGGTCCGGATGCCGCAGCAGTGCGAAACCGTCGTGCCGACCCGTCGCGGAAACCAGGTGTTCTACGGCCAGCCCTGCCTGAACCGCAACGGCTTCCGGGCGCAGCTGCCGCAGGCGTGCCGCTACACGCTCGACCTGGGCCGCAAGCGGGTGCAGGCATTCGAGCAGCGCTGCCTGCGCCGCAACGGCTACCGCACCTGAGTTTTGAGATCAGGCAAGGCGCGTCCCGGTCTCCTGGGGCGCACCTGTCAGCAGTGCACGGCTGTCATCCCCATGGGGCCGTGCTGGACTTGGGGCAGAGGGTGAGGCTCTCTGCCCCCTTTTTTTCATTGCGCCCGTCGCCTGCACGGGCGAATTGGGGGCATGAAGACCTTTCCTGATTTCCTGCTGGAAGAGGCCGCCATGGCCCGAGGCCTCGCCCGCGTGGCGGGGGTGGACGAGGTGGGGCGCGGCCCCCTGGCCGGGCCGGTGACGGCGGCGGCGGTGGTGCTGGACCCTGCGAATATTCCGCCGGGGCTGAACGACTCCAAGAAGCTCACCGAGAAGCGGCGGCTGGCGTTGAACGAGGCGATCCTTGCGAGCGCGGCGGTGAGCATTGTGCATGTGAGCGTGGAAGAGATCGACCGGATCAACATTCTTCAGGCCTCGCTCACGGCGATGATGCGGGCCGTGGCCGCCTTGCCCGAGGCGCCCGGCCATCTTCTGATCGACGGCAACCGGCTGCCCGAGGGCTGCGGATCGGCGGAGGCGGTGGTGAAGGGGGACGGCAAATCACTCTCGATCGCGGCGGCGTCGATCGTGGCGAAAACCGCGCGCGACGCGCTCATGGTGGATTTGGCGCAACAGCACCCCGGCTACGGCTGGGAGAGCAACGCGGGCTACGGAACGAGTGTGCACTTGAGGGCACTCCAAGAGTTGGGGGTCACACAACATCATCGGCGTTCCTTTGCACCGATACGCAATATCTTGTTGCAACCAAAATCTGCAAACCCCTGATTCAAAAAAGAAATTGACCACGAATCGGGTCTGACTCATGCTTCTGTCAACAACACCGAGCGCCAAAAGAGCGCGGGGACAGAGGCAGACACATGACGAAGACGACGACCCGCAGAGGGCAGCAGGAGCTGCCACTGAACCGGATCCTTCCGGGTGACTGCATCGAGGAGATGAACAAGCTCCCCGAAGCATCCGTAGATCTCATCTTTGCCGACCCCCCCTACAACCTGCAGCTCAAGGGCAACCTCCACCGCCCGGACAATTCGCAGGTCGATGCCGTCGACGATCACTGGGACCAGTTCGACAGCTTCAAGGCCTACGACAGCTTTACCGAAGCCTGGCTGGCGGCTGCGCGGCGGATTCTGAAACCAGATGGTGCGATCTGGGTGATCGGGAGCTACCATAACATCTTTCGCGTCGGGACCAAACTACAGGATGCCGGTTACTGGATCCTGAACGATGTGGTCTGGCGCAAATCCAACCCCATGCCCAACTTCCGCGGCATGCGGCTGACCAACGCCCATGAAACCATGATCTGGGCGAGCAAATCCGAGGGTGGCAAGTACACCTTCAACTACGAGGCAATGAAGGCGCTCAACGACGACGTGCAAATGCGGTCGGACTGGGTGCTTCCCATCTGCAATGGCCATGAGCGGCTCAAGAACTCCAGGGGAGAGAAGGCGCATCCGACGCAAAAGCCGGAAGCGCTGCTCCATCGTGTTCTGCTCGCCACGACCAACCCTGGCGACGTGGTGCTGGACCCATTCTTCGGGACCGGCACCACTGGCGCCGTGGCCAAGATGCTTGGCCGTGATTTCATCGGCATCGAGCGCGAGGCCGAATACAGGGAAGTTGCAGAGAAACGTATTGGAAACGTGCGAAAAATCGACAGCGACGCGCTGAAGGTGAGCACCAGCAAACGCGCCGAACCGCGCGTGCCCTTCGGCCAGCTGGTGGAGCGCGGGATGCTGCGCCCCGGCGAGATGCTGGTGAGCGGCAATGGCAAGAATGCCGCCAAGGTGCGGGCCGACGGCACGCTGGTTGCCGATGATGTGAAAGGCTCGATCCACAAGGTCGGGGCGCATCTGGAAGGCGCGCCGAGCTGCAATGGCTGGACCTATTGGCACTTCAAGAAGGATGGCAAGCCGGTGAGCATCGACGTGCTTCGCCAGCAGATCCGCGCCGAGATGCGCGACTAGGATAACTCCGAGTTCACAAAGTTACCGCCGGTGCCTGTGGCCTGACACATGGCACGACCTCTGGCCCCGTTCGCCCCAGTGGCAACGGGGCCCCTTTTTTGCGCGGTTCGGGGGTCGGAAGGCGGGTGGCGGACCTTGTGTTAACCCATAGGGATTAACCACGAAAAGTTGGGATTCACATCCCGTGCACAGCCGGTACACAACCTGTGCATACATTTTTTGACATAGCGGGCGTTAATCAATGCACCGCGCGGTGGTCAGGGCGCGGAGAGGCCGAGGGCGGCGAGCGCGGCATCGAGCGGGGAGCAGTCGGAGAGTTCGAGGCGCACGGGGAGGGTCAGCACCTTCTGGCGGAAGTCGGCGGGCAGGCGGACGGCGTCCTTTTCGGTCGTGACGAGCTGCGCGCCGAGCGCCGCCGCCTCCAGCTCCAGCCGGGCCATGAGCGCGGGGGTGAGGGGCTGGTGATCGTCGAGGGGTTCGCCGCGCAGCAGGTTGGCGCCGAGGCCGCGCAGGGTGGCGAAGAACTTTTCGGGGTGGCCGATGCCGGCGAAGGCGAGGGTGGGCAGCCCCTCCCAGTCCATGCCGGTCTGGAGCGGTGCGAGGTGGCCGGTGAGGTGGGGCACGGTGATGGCGCTGTGCCATTGGCTGGCAAACTGCGCTTGCGCTGCCTCGGGGCCGATGGAGAGCAGCAGGCTGGCGCGGGCCATGCCGGCGGCGACCGGCTCGCGCAGCGGCCCGGCGGGCAGGCAGCGGCCGTTGCCGAAGCCGCGATGGGCATCGACCACCACCAGCGAGAGATCCTTGACCACCGAGGGGTTTTGAAACCCGTCGTCGAGGATCACTGCCCGTGCCCCGGCGGCCTCGGCGGCCCGCACCCCGGCGGCGCGGTCCTTGGCGACCCATGTGGGCGCGAAGGCGGCGGTGAGCAGGGGCTCGTCTCCGACCTGCGAGGCTGTATGGCTGCGTTCATCGACCCGCACCGGGCCGGGCAGGCTGCCGCCATGGCCGCGCGACACCACGTGGACGCCGGGAATGCGCTGGGCGAGGGCGATGGTGGTGGGGGTCTTGCCGGTGCCGCCCGCGTTGATGTTGCCGACGCAGATCACCGGCACCGCGGCGCGGTAGCCGGGCTGCCGGAGGCGGCGGGCGGTGGCGGCGGCGTAGAGCGCGCCGAGCGGGGCGAGGGCGCGGGCCTGCCATGCGGGCGCGGCGGGCGGGGTGAACCAGTAGAGCGGTGTTTGCATCAGAGGGCCCCGCGGGTTTCGAGCTGGATCGAAAGGTGGGCGGCGAGCCGGGCGATGACGGCGGCGCCCTCTGACAGCTCGCTCCAGGCGGCGGTGGCGAGTTCGGCGGCGCGGTCGGGGGCGAGAAGCTCTGCGACGGCGCCGGGCAGGGCCTCGCCGCTGGCCAGCGCGCGGGCGGCCCCGGCCCCGGCGAGGCGGGCCATCATGCCGGCCTCCGCCCCGCCGTGCGGCCCGAAGGCGATGGCGGAGCCCAGCGCGGCGGCGGGGGCGGCGGGCTGGACCGCGCCGCCGGGGGTGAGGGTGCCGCCGAGAAAGCAGAGCGGGGCGAGGCGGAACCAGAGGCCGTCTTCCTCGGGGGCGAGGCGGTCGGTCAGGTAGATTTCGGTGCTGTCGGAGGGCTCGTCGCCCTCGGCGCGGCAGGCGGTGGTGAAGCCCTGCGCGGAGAGGTCCGCGGCCAGCGCGGCATCATCCGGGCAGTCGGGGCCGGGCATGAGAAGCAGCAGAGCACGGTGGGCGATGGCCAGCGCGGAGCGGTGGGCGGCGAGCACGTGGGGCAGCTCCTCGGCCAGCGGGCGGGCAGCGAGCCAGACCGGGCGGGCCGAGAGCCGCTCGGCCAGGTCGGCGCGATCGCTCTCGATGCAGGGCGGCGGCGCGGGCGGGGCGATGAGCGGGCCGGTGAGGCGGATGCGCGAGGGCCCCATGCCCGCCGCGCGGGCGGCTCCGGCCGCGGCGGCGCTGCTGACCCAGAGTTCGGACACCAGCCGCAGCGCGGCGCGGGTCACGCGATTGGCCCCCGCGAGCCCCTCCTCGCCCGGCGCGATCAGCGTGGTGGGGCAGGCGGTGCCGAGGGCCGAGAGCAGCGCGGCATTGTCGGGCGGGCCGATCCAGAGCGCGGCATCGGGGCGCCAGGCGGCGAAGAAGCTGCGCAGCGCCGTGCGCCCGGTGTCGGGGGGCGGGCGGAAGAGCAGGGTGGCGTCCTGGGTCTGCTCGGGCTCCAGCACGCCGAGCCCGGTCACCAGCAGGGTGACGGGGTGGGTGTCGGCCATGTTGGCGGCGAGTTCGCGCAGGGTTGCCAGCGTGTCGCCGCCCGCCACATGCGCCCAGACCAGCCGCCCGGGCGGGCGGCGCTCGGCCAGGGCGGGCACCCCCGGCGGGGTGCTGCGCCCGGTGAGCCCGGCGAAGGCCCGGGAGAGCGGATTGCGACTCATCTGGTGCCGGGGGCGGGCGAGGGGATCAGCCCAGTTCCTCGGTTGGGGAGGCCTCTGCCTCTTCATCGCGCAGCCGGTGGATGTGGGCGATGTAGTAGCGCATGTGGGCGTTATCCACGGTGCGCTGGGCGGCGGCCTTCCAGGCATCGAAGGCGGAGGCGTAGTCGGGGAACATGCCGACGATGTCGATGGCGTCGACGTCCTTGAAGGCGCTCTTGGCGGGGTCGATCAGCTCGCCGCCGAAGACGAGGTGCAGGCGTTGGGTCATGGGGTTCTCCGATGGTTCGGGCAGTTGGGTGCGAGGGTAGAGGATTATGCCGGAGGGTTGAAGAAGGGTTGAGAGGGGCCGGGGCTGCGCCGATTTGCCCGTGCCGGGGTGTCTTTACGGCGGGGGGCGCTTTGGGCTATCTGCGGGGAAACGGAATTCGCGGAGTGAGACTCATGGCCGACCACAAACATGGCGAGATGGATACCAGCGTTCAGGAAGCCACCTTCGACGGGTTCATGAGCTTTGTGACCAAGTCGGTTGTCGTGATCCTCGTGTTCCTCGTCTTCCTCGCTCTGGTCAACGGCTGACGAGCGGTTAAACTCTCCCCGGCCCCGCGCGGGCAAGGGGTGGAGGGTTGATTTCATGATACGGCTGATCGTGCTGTTGCTGGTGCCGCTGGTTCTTGCGGCCTGCGGCGGGGCAGCGCCTGTCTGGGCGCCTGACGACGAGGTGGCGCGGGCGCGCTATCGGCATGACGGCCCGCCGTCGCTGACCCTCATGACGATGATCAACAACGACAGCGGCGCGGGCGGCCATACGGCGCTTGTGGTGAACGGCAGCCAGCGGGTGATCTTTGACCCGGCGGGCAGCTTCAGCAGCCCGGCGGTGCCTGAGCGCAACGACGTGGTGATCGGGGTGAACCCGCGGGTGATGGCTTTCTACATCGACTACCACGCCCGGCCCGAGTGGCGGGTGGTGACGCAGGAGGTGCGGGTCAGCCCCGAGGTGGCGCAGCGGGCGCTGGCGCTGGTGCAGAACAACGGCGCGGTGGCCAAGGCGCATTGCGCCAAGACGACCTCGGCGCTGCTGCGGCAGATTCCGGGCTTCGGCCATGTGCGGCAGACCTGGTATCCGTTGCAGGTGATGGAGGATTTCGCCCGCATCCCTGGCGTGAAGACCGAGGAATTCCGCGATCCGGTGGAGGAAGAGCAGGGCTACGTCGACCCGAACCGCGAGTTCTACCGCTAGCAGGCGAGGCCCGGTCAGAGCCCGAGCGCGGTTGCCCCGTAGAACACCGCCAGCCCGGCGAGAATGGCGAACAGCAGCGATTTCATCCGCCAGCCGACCACCACGGTGGCGAGGGCGGCGAGCAGGCGGGCCGGGTCGGCCTCTCCCCCGGTGGCGGCGGGCCAGGCCAGCATGGGGGCGACCAGCGCGGGCAGCACCGCCACGGGCGTGTAGCGCAGGTAGCGCAGCAGGGTTTCGGGCAGGGGGCGGGAGCCGGCCAGCCCGATGAAGGAAAAGCGGATCAGGAAGGTGCCGACGGCCAGCGCGGCGATGATGAGCCAGATCGGGTAGTCCTGCATCAGCCTGCCCCCCGTGCCGCGAGCGCGCGTTCGGTTTCGGCCCCCGCCACCATGCCCAGCATCCCGGCGACGATCACCCCGGTGGAAAACGGCATCCAGGCCAGCAGCAACGAGGCCACCAGCGCCACGAAGGCGGCGGCCATGTGGGCGGGTGTGCGCAGCCCCGGCGCGACGATGGCCAGAAAGGCCAGCGGCACCGCCACATCGAGCGACCAGCTCTCGGGGATCGCCGTGCCCGCCAGTGCCCCGGCGAGCGTGCCGAGATACCACATCGGCGCAACCGGCGTGATGGTGCCGAGGAAGTAGGCGACCTTGGTGCGCACGTCCCACTGGGGTTTTTCTTCGTACTTCAGCACCGAGGCGGCATAGCTCTGATCGACCAGCAAGTAGCTGATGAGCGCCTTCTGCCAGAGCGGCGCGGTGCCCACGTGCGGGGCCATGGAGGCGGAATACATCGCCATGCGCGCGTTCACCGCCAGCGCCGTGGCCAGCACGATGACGGTGGGCGCGTTGTCCTGCATCAGTTGCAGCGCGGTGATCTGCGCCCCGCCCGCGATGACCAGCACCGAAAAGCCCATGACCTCGACAAGGTTCAGCCCGGCCTCCATGCCGATCACGCCGAAGATCGCGCCGAAGGGCACGACAACGATGAGGAAGGGCAGCCCGGCGCGGATGCCGGAGGCATAGGCTTTTTTCGGTGTGGTGGATGGCATCGGGGGCCTCTAGCATGGGCCGCGAGGTGGCCCGTTGGGGGAGAGGATGGCAGCAAACTTGAGCACGTCAAGTAATTACCTGGTGGCTCCTGACACCGGGGCCGAAGGGCTGACCCGGCGCGTCACCGGGCGCGACCAGGAGGGCCGCGCCGTGGAGATGCAGGTGGTGGAGGAGCGCCCGCTGACGATCTACCTCAACCGCACCGAGATCGTGACCGCGATGACCATTGGCGACCACCCGGAGCTGCTGGCGATGGGGTTTCTTGCCAACCAAGGGATGCTGCGCCCCGGCGAGATGACCGGCGTGGACCATGATGCCGAGCTGGGCGTGGTGGTTGTGCGGACCGCAGGGGAGACCGATTACGAAGCCAAGTTGGGCCGGAAGGTGCGCACCAGCGGCTGCGCTGTGGGCACGGTTTTTGGCGACATGATGGAGGGGCTGGAGGGGCTGACCCTGCCTGCGACGCGGGTGAAGGTGGCCGACCTCTATGCGCTGGCCAAGGAGATCAACACCACGCCATCGCTCTACCTTGAGGCCGGGGCGATCCATGGCACGGTGCTCTGCGAGGGGCCGCAACCGCTTGTTTACATGGAAGATGTCGGGCGTCACAACGCGGTCGACAAGGTGGCGGGCTGGATGCTGCGGGAGGGCGCGGATCCGGATAGTAAAACACTTTACACTACCGGGAGACTCACGAGCGAGATGGTGATCAAATGCGCGCTCATGGGCATTCCGGCCCTCGTCAGCCGTTCGGGCTTTACCGCCTGGGGCGTGGAGATTGCCCGGCAGGTGGGGCTCACCCTGATTGGCCGGATGCGCGGCGAGCGGTTTGTGTGCCTCTCGGGCGAGGAGCGGCTGGAGTGGCCAAAATGAGCGAGCTGCCGGAGCCGATGGAGCTGCACTGCCGCCTCAGCCGCGAACAGATGGCGCAGGCGCTGAAGGTGAGAGACAGCGGCAACCAGGTGTTCTGGGGCTATGTCGGGGCTGGCGCGGCGGTGGTGCTGGGGCTTTCTGCGCTGCTGATTTTCAAGAGCGACTGGGGGCTTTCGCCGGAGGCCGGGATATTCCTTTTCCTCGGTGCGGCCCTCAGCGCGGGGATGAGTGCGGCCCTGCTGGCGATGCACCGAAAGGGCGTGATCGAGCAGGAGATGGCTTGGCAGGCTCAGGATGGCGGTTACTGGCTGCGCTTTGGGCCGGAGGGGATTGAGCAGCGCGGCGCGCTGGTGGAATGGCGCGGGCGCTGGTCGCTTCTGCGCGAGGTGCGGGCGATGGGTCAGAGCACGGCGCTGCTGCTGGACCGGGGCTTGATACTGGTGCCGAATGGGCAATTGCCCGAGGGGACATCGCCCGAGAAATTCCGGGCCGCGCTGATAGCTTGGAAGGAGGCGGCATGACGGTGATCGAATGCCGCTACCGGGTGTCGCCCGAGATGCTGATGGCGGCGATCGGGGCGGGCAGAACGCCACGCGGCGGGCGCAGGAGGCCGGGCTGGTTCTTTCCGCTCTGCGTTGCGGGGGGCGTGGTGATCGGCCTGCTGGCGGTGGCGGTGCAGGAAGCGCTGGGCGTGGCGATTTCGGGCGCGGTGGTTTTGGCCTTCTGCCTCGGGTTCCTGGCCGGGCTGGGGCTGTGGCAGATCAGCTGGATGCGGCGCGCAAGGCAGATTGCCGCGGCGCATGAGGAGGTGGCGGAGGCGGCGGGCGACGTGGTGAGCCGGTTCGGGCCGGAGGGGATAGAGAGCCGGTCGCAGGTGGGGCAGAGCTTTCATCACTGGGGCGCGGTGACGGGGATCAGCGAGATTGCCGGGGGCACCGCGCTGCGGCTGGGGGCGATTGCGATGCCGGTGCCGGATTCGGCGCTGCCCGAGGGCATGGGGGGGGCGGTGTTTCGGGCGGCGCTGGAAGGGTGGAAGGGGGCGGCATGAGCGAACAGTCGATCGAACTGGCCTTTGCGCCGACATGGCAGGAGGCCCGCGCCGCGATGGCCACGCTTGGCCGCCGGGCGAGGCCGCGCCCGGTGTGGAAGCCGCTGGCCTTCCTGCTTGGCGTAATGGCGCTGGTGGGCCTCGGGATCTGGCTGTGGCCCGGGTGGTTTGGCCGCTGGCTGACGTTGCCGACCCTGTTTGCCTTCGTGGCCGGGATCTACGTGATGCTGGGCGTGGTGATCTGGAAGGGCCGCTGGCAGTGGCGGCACCTTGGCGCGCGGTGGGAGGCGCATCAGGCGCGGCTTGGCACGTGGCGGATGGGATTTGGCCGCGCGGGATACCACATCCGCACCGAGGTGAGCGAGGTCCGGGCGGGCTGGGATATTGTCTCGGAGGTGGTGTCGCTGCCGGGCGGCACCGGGTTGCTGGTGGGCACCGCGATCTTGACGGTGCCGGACAAGGCGCTGCCGGAGGGGCTGACGCCCGAGGCGTTCCGGGCGCGGCTGGAGGCATGGAGGGCGGCATGAAGGTTGTGGGCGTGATCCTTGCCGGAGGGCAGGCAAGGCGGATGGGCGGCGGTGACAAGGGGTTGCTGGAGCTGGGCGGCGTGCCGTTGTTGCAGCGCGTGGTGCAGCGGCTGGCGCCGCAGGTGGAGGCGCTTTGCCTGAATGCCAACGGCGATGCGGCGCGGTTTGCCGGATACGGGCTGCCGGTGGTGGCAGACCCGGTGGAGGGCTTTGCCGGGCCGTTGGCGGGGGTGCTGGCCGGGATGCGCTGGGCGCAGGCGGAGGGGGCGAGCCATGTGGTGAGCGTGGCCGCCGACACGCCGTTCTTTCCGCGAGACCTTGCCGAGCGGCTCATCGCCGGCGCGTCCGGGTCTTCGCCGGTGCTTGCGGCGGTGCGCGAGGCCGGGCGGGTGCGCCGCCAGCCGACCTTCGGGCTCTGGCCGGTGGCGCTGGCCGATGATCTTGAGGCGGCGCTGGGGGAGGGGCTGCGCAAGGTGGTGCATTGGACCGAGCGGCATGACGGGCGCGAGGTGGTTTTTGGCTCGTCGGATGCCTTCTTCAACGTGAACACGCCGGAAGACCTCGCCGCGGCGGAGCTGATGCTGTGAAGGTCTTTGGGGTCGTTGGCTGGAAGAACAGTGGCAAGACCGGGCTGATGGAGCGGCTGGTGGCCGAGATCACCGCGCGGGGCTTCAGCGTGAGCACGGTGAAGCACGCGCATCATGCCTTCGACGTGGACCGGGAGGGCAAGGACAGCTGGCGGCACCGGCAGGCCGGCGCGCGCGAGGTGCTGGTGGCCAGCGGCGCGCGCTGGGCGCTGATGCACGAGGGGGCCGCGCCGGGGCTGGAGCAGCTTCTGGGCAAGCTCGGCCCGGTCGATCTGGTGCTGGTGGAGGGGTTCAAGCGCGAGGGACATGGGCGGATCGAGGCGCATCGGGCGGCGACGGGGGCGGGGCTGCTGGCGCGGGAGGATGCCGGGATCGTCGCGGTGGCGAGCGATGTGCCGGTGGAGGTTGGGGTGCCGGTTTTCGAACTGGATGATACCGGGGCGATTGCGGATTTCGTTCTGGCGCAGGTCGGGCTGGGCGCGGCGGAAGGCGCCACAAGCCCTGCCCTGCGGGACGACTGCTTCGCCCTGCCGCCGGGGGTCGACTGGGTGCCGGTGGGGGAGGCGTTGGCGCGGCTCAGGGGGCGCCTTTCGGGCGTGGTGGCGCGGGAGGAGGTGCCGGTGGGGCGGGCCTCGGGGCGGGTGCTGGCGGCGGATGTGGCGGCGGTGCGGAGCAATCCGGCGGGGGCGAATGCGGCGGTGGATGGCTGGGGGTTTGCCCATGGCGGGCTGCCTGCGCCGGGAGCCGGTGGGCGGATCACCATGGACATCGCGCCGGGGCGGGCGGCGGCGGGGGTGCCTTTTGGCAGCGCGGTTCCGGCGGGCAAGGCGCTGCGGATCCTGACCGGGGCGCTGCTGCCGGAGGGCGTGGATACGGTGGTGTTGCAGGAGGATGTGACCGAAACGGGCGGGCAAATTGCCTTTGGCGGCGCACCCAGGGCGCGGGCCAACACCCGGAAGGCGGGCGAGGATGTGAAGGCCGGGGCGGCGCTGTTTGAGGCGGGGCATAGGCTGCGCGCACCCGACGTTGCGCTGATCGCGGCCACAGGCGTGGCCGGGGTGAGCGTGCATCGGGCGTTGCGGGTGGGCGTGCTTTCGACCGGTGACGAGATCGTGGAGCCGGGGGCGGGTGCCGCCATGCATGAAACCTATGACGCCAACCGGCCGATGCTGCTTGCGATGGTGGCAGGCTGGGGCCATGCGGCGGTGGACCTTGGCCGGGTGGGCGATGACCGCGACGCGCTGCGGGCCAGGCTGGACGCGGCGGAGGTGGATGTGATCATCACCTCGGGCGGGGCCTCGGCGGGGGAGGAAGACCACCTCTCGGCGCTGCTGCGCGAGGAGGGCGAGCTGACGGCATGGCGGATCGCGCTGAAGCCGGGCCGCCCGCTGGCGCTGGGGCGCTGGGCGGGCAGGCCGCTGTTCGGCCTGCCGGGCAACCCGGTGGCGGCGCTGGTCTGCGCCGCGCTCTTTGCCCGCCCGGCGCTGGAGGTTCTCGCAGGCGGGCGCTGGCTGGAGCCGCATGGGTTTGACGTGCCCGCCGCCTTCGAGAAGCGCAAGAAGCCGGGGCGGCGCGAATACCTGCGGGCCCGTATGGGGCCTGAGGGGGTGGAGGTGTTCGGCTCGGAAGGCTCGGGGCGGATCAGCGGGCTGAGCTGGGCCGAGGGGCTGGTGGAACTGGCGGAACCGGCGCGCACTGTGGCGCGGGGCGATCTGGTGCGCTTCATCCCCTATGCCGCGCTCGGGCTGTGATGGAGCTGCGCCCCGGATTTGACGAGGCGCACCGAGACGAGGTGGCGCGGCTGTTCTGGGGGGCGTTCCGGGGCAAGCTGGGACGCATTCTCTGGCCGGAGCGCAAGGCGCTGGCCTTCATCGCGCAGATCATCCAGCCGGGGTTCGCGATTTCGGCGGTGGAGGAGGGCAGGCTGCTGGGGGTGGCCGGGTTCAAGACGCCGGGGGGCGGGTTTATGGCGGGGAGCATGGCGGACATGGCGCGGCAATACGGCTGGTTCGGCGCAGGCTGGCGGGGGCCGGTGCTGGAGCTGTTCGAGCGCGAGCTGGTGTTCGGGCAGTTGCTGATGGACGGGATCTTCGTGGCCGAGCACGCGCGGGGGCGCGGGGTGGGCACGGCGCTGATTGGCGCGATCAAGGCGGAGGCCGTGGCGCGGGGCTGCCGCGAGGTGCGGCTGGACGTGGTGGAGGGCAACACGCGGGCGCAGGCGCTTTATGCGCGCTGCGGCTTCGAGGCGCGGGGCGAGGTGCGGGCGGGGTGGCTTGCGCCGGTGCTGGGGTTTCGTCGGGCCACGACGATGGTGGCGACGGTTGGCTAAGTGGTGGGTTTCACCCACCCTACAAGCGGTTTAGACGGGCCGAATGAGCTATGACGTCATCATATTGGGCGCGGGCGGTGCGGGGCTGATGGCGGCGGCCACCGCCGGTCAGGCCGGGGCGCGGGTGCTGTTGCTGGACCATGCGGAGAGGGCCGGGAAAAAGATTTTGATCTCGGGCGGGGGGCGCTGCAACTTCACCAACCTCGGGATCGAGCCGGGCTGCTACCTGTCGGAGAACCCGCATTTCGCCAAGTCTGCCCTGAGCCGCTACACGCAATGGGACTTCATCGAGATGGTCGAGCGGCATGGCATTGCCTGGCATGAGAAGACGCTGGGGCAGCTTTTTTGTGACGGCTCGGCGCGGCAGATCGTGGCGATGCTGGAGGCGGAATGCGCCAAGGGCGGGGTCGAGACCCGGCTGGGGGTGAGCGGCACGGCGGTGCGCCACCGTGAGGGCCGGTTTGAGGTGGCGGGCGAGGCTGCGCCGCGGTTGATCGTGGCGACGGGCGGGCCTTCGATTCCGAAGATGGGGGCGAGCGGGCGGGCCTATGAGATCGCCGCGCAGTTCGGCCTCGAGATGGTTGCGCCGCGCCCGGCGCTGGTGCCCTTCACGCTGCCCGAGGCGGACCGGCTGTTTACCACGATTTCAGGCGTTGCGGTGCCTTCGGTGGCGACGGCGGGGGGCGCCTCTTTCGAGGAGGCCACGCTGTTTACCCACCGGGGGCTTTCGGGACCGGCGATCTTGCAGGTGTCGAGCTATTGGCGCGCGGGCGAGGCGGTGCGGCTGAACCTGCTGCCCGGTGCCCTCGAGCGGCTGAAGGCGGCGCGGGCCAAGGCGCCGCGGGCCGGGCTGAAGGCGGCGCTGGCGGAGCATCTGCCGGGGCGGCTGGCCGAGGCACTGGCGGAGCGGATCGGTTTTGCCCGCGAGATGGGCAACGTGCCGGATGCCGAGCTGGAGCGGGCGGCGGGGGTGCTGGAGGGGCTTGAGTTTTACCCCGACGGGACAGAGGGTTACGCCAAGGCGGAGGTGACGGCGGGCGGGGTTTCGACAGCCGAGCTTTCGAGCAAGACGATGGAAGCCAAGACGGTGCCGGGGCTCTACTTCATCGGCGAGGCGGTGGATGTGACAGGCTGGCTCGGGGGCTACAACTTTCAGTGGGCCTGGGCGAGCGGCGTGGCGGCGGGCAAGGCTGTGGCGGAGGGGCTGTAGCGGGCGCGGCGCTCAGAGCGCCTTTGCCAGCAGGATGACGGCGGAGAGCGTCGCCAGCCCGAGCGCCCAGGGGCGGATCGAACCCTTTTCGAAGCGCGCCACCAGCGGGCGCACCGCCACCAGCGTCAGCGGGACGAGGGGCGCGAGGGTGACGGCCAGCGCGATCTGCGGCGCGCGCATCAGGCCCGCGAAGGCGAGCGCGGCGATGGAGATGACCATTCCGAAGCCGAAGAAGGCGTTTTGCGTGGCGGCCGACCGGCGCGCCTCGACGCCGGAGTAGAGAATGGCCATGGGCGGCGCGCCGATCCCGGTGAGGGTGCCCATGACCCCGGCCACCGCCCCCGCGCCGAAGAGGGTTTTGGGGGTGATGGCGATGGAGAGGCCGGCGAGGTTGAGGGCGACCGCGAGCAGCACGACGAGCGCGACGATGACCGGCAGCATGTCGGTGCCGACGACGGCACTTGCGATGAAGGCGGCGAAGACCGCACCGAGCAGGCGGCCTGCAAAGCCGGGGGGCAGGTCGGAACGGATGACGGCATCGCGGGTGCCCAGAAACGAGCCGATGCCCGAGAGGACGCCGAGCAGCAGGATGGTGCCCGGCACCCAGTCGGGCGCGGCGAGGGTCATGGTGGGAGCGGCGATCATGCCGAAGCCCGCCCCTGCGAGCTTCTGGAGCACGGTGCCGCAGATCACGGCCATGGCGCAGACGAGCCATGGAAGGAGGGGCGGAAGCAGCTGGGTGAGGTCTATGGCCACGGTGGGAGGGGCTCCGGGGGCTCTGGGGCGGGACGGACGCCGGGGACGAGGCGGCGCAGGATCGGCCGGGGCCTAGTCGAAGGTGCCCGAGACCTTGCCGAGCAGCATGAAGGCGCGGGCGGTGCGGGTTTCGGAGACCGAGAGAATCTCTGTGTCGGAGGCGGTTTCGGCGAAGGCGGCGAAGGTCTGGTCGAACTTGCGCAGGAAGTGGTGGGCGGCGTCGCGGAAGATCGGGTCGGCGCGCATCCGGCCCGATGTCAGGGCGAGGCAGGAGCGGTCGCGCACGCCGTCCATGCCGGCGATCTCCTCGCCGCGACGGCCCTCGCCGAACTTGCGCCAGACCGCGGGGCGGGCGGGTTCGGGGGTGAGGTCGTCCATGTAGATGCCGTCTTCGGAGAGCAGGGTGAGCACGTCTTGCGCCGAATGCACCAGCCCCGAGATCGTGGGGTCGCGCAGGGCCTTGCGGAGCGCGGCGAAGCCGGCCTTGTCCTTTTCGTTCTCGGGGAAGTTCAGCGCGCGGGTGAACTCCTCGACCGAGATCGGCGCGGCCCCGGTGACGGCGGGTGTGCCGAGGTCGAAGGTGGGCTGGGCCTCGGCCTCGGGGGCGGGCTCGGGGCGGGAGAGGGCGGGCTTGCCGGGCAGGGGCACCTCGGCGGCCAGACCGGCGCGGGAGGCGATGCGCGCCAGCGCGGCCTCGGAATTGCGCTGGGCGGTTACCAGCTCGTCGAGCTTGCGCTCCACCGCACCGGAGCGGGCATCGGGGCGCTCGCCCTGGGCCTGGCTGACATAGCTGGAGCGCAGGGCATCGACGGCGGCGGTCAGGCGGGTGCTCTCCTCGCGCATGATCCGGGCGTTGCGGGCGGCGGTGATGCCGACCCAGATCAGCGCCACCGGCATGAAGACGGCGAAGAGGGTCATGGTGAAGATGATCGGGTCGAAGGCGGCCTCGCCCTCGGGGATCAGCAGGAAGAACCCGCCGACCAGCAGGCCCCAGACGAGGGTGAGGCCGATACCGATGAACTCTGCCGAGCCGAAGCCGCGCCCCCCCGCCTCCGGCCCGCCCTGGGCCGTGCGGATGGGGGCGGGCTGCACCCGCATGGGCTGGCCCGTCATGCTCGCTGTGGAGCGTGTGCTGTTCTCGGCCTCGCTCACGCCCCGCAGGCTCCTGTCAGACGTATTTGATGCTCAGGACTTCGTAGCTCTTGTCGCCGCCCGGTGTGCGAACCTCGACGCTGTCGCCCTCGTCCTTGCCGATCAGCGCCCGCGCGATGGGCGACTTGATGTTGAGCAGGCCGCGCTCGATGTCGGCCTCGTGCTCGCCCACGATCTGCCAGGTCTTTTCCTGGTCGGTGTCTTCGTCGGCCACGGTGACGGTGGCGCCGAACTTGATGGTGCCCGAGAGGCGCGACGGGTCGATGACCTCGGCCAGCGAGAGCACGCCCTCGATCTCCTTGATCCGTCCCTCGATGAAGCTCTGCTTTTCCTTGGCGGAATGATACTCGGCATTTTCCGAGAGGTCGCCATGCTCGCGGGCCTCCGCGATCGCCTTGATGATCGCCGGACGCTCAACGCTCTTGAGCTTCTTGAGTTCGGTATCAAGCGCGGTATGGCCCGCGCGGGTCATCGGTATCTTGTCCATCGGATTGGCGGAACTTTCACTGGGAGAAAGGGCAACACTCAGGCTGTTAACTCAATCGGGGCGGGGAAAGTCAATAGTCCGGAAAGGGTTGCCGGGGTAGGATGGCGGAAAACGGGCAGGGCCGGAACAGGGCAGATACAGGTGGGCGGTTCATGCGCAACTTCCTGAGATTCGTGGCGATCTACTTTCTCGCGGGCATCGTCTTCGTGGCGCTGGTGCGCGATGATCCGGTGGCGCTGATCGGTGGTCTGGTGGCCGCACTTCCGGCGACGGTGCTGTTTTTCTTCCAGAAGGCGTGGTGGCTGGTGCTGGCCTTTGCGGCGCTGTTCCTGGTGCTGCCGCGGGGCGAGTTCATGGCGCGGATTCCGCGCGCCGTGATCGTGCTGATGGTGTGCAACCTGTTCTTCCTGACCTTCACGTTGGTCAAGACCAGCCTGCCCTATGCCCTGCCGTTCTGGGCCGACCCGGCGCTGGCCGGGATCGACCGGGTGCTGCATGGCGGGGTGGACCCCTATGTGCTGACCCATGCCGTGGCCGCATGGATCCCGCCCGCCGCGGCGGTGACGCTCTACATGGGCATCTGGATCGTGCCGGCGATGTATCTGCCGGTGATCCTCGTGCTGTTCGACGGCGACCGCGCGCGGGTGGGCCGCTTTTTGCTGCTCTATGCCGTGGGCTGGGCCGTGCTGGGCTCGGGGCTGGCGCTGGCCGGCATGTCGGCCGGGCCGGTTTACTACGACCGGCTGCTGGGCGGCGACCGCTTTGCCGGGCTGGCGCAGGCCTTGGCCGACAGCGGGATTGCCGCCAGCATGACCGGGCAGGTGCAGGACTTCCTGTGGGGCGTTTACGACAGCGGCACCCAGGGCGTGGGCTCGGGAATATCGGCCTTTCCGAGCGTACATGTGGGCATGGCCTGCGTGCTCTCGCTCTATCTCTACGAACGCGCCCGCTGGCTGGCGCCGGTGGCGGTGGCGCTGACGGCGGCGTTTCAGATCCTGTCGGTGCATCTGGGCTGGCATTACGCGGTGGATGGCTATGCCTCGATTGCGGTGACCCTCACCACATGGGCCGTGGTGCGGCGCCGGCAGGCGGCGCGATCCGCCCCGGAAATGGCCGAATTGAGCCCCGAAACCATCTGATTTTTCTGGCACCACCCCGGAAGGATGACGCCCGACGCGCGGGCGACTGGGGCTATCGAGGGGTTTGCGGCCATGATCGGCACGGCGATTGCACATCTGCGCAGGGGGGCGGACGAGCCCTTCGAGGCAGGCGTGGTCTCGTGGTTCTTGCGGTTTGCGCTGATCTACCTCGTCGCCGCCATGGTGGCCGTGGGCTGCCTTGTGGACTTCCAGTCGATGGTGAGCCCGGCCCTGGGCGGCGGGAGCCGGTTCTTTCACTTCATCCGCGATGTGCTGCTGGGGATCTTCCCTGTGCTGCTGGTGCTGTTCTTCGTGATCGGCTGGCAGCGGATCCGGCTGCGGGGCGCGGCGCTGGCCAAGGTCTTTGTGGCCTGCGTGGCGTTGCAGACCGGCTTCACCATGATGAAGAGCGTGATGCCGATGATCCTGCCGTTCTTTGCCGACCCTTTCCTTGCCGATCTCGACGAGGCGCTGCATGGCGGCGCGCCCTGGGTCTGGGCGCACGGGCTGATCGGCATGGGCGAGGGGCAGAGGCTGTTTCTGGCCTATACCAAGATCTGGGGCGTCTGGGCGCTGCTGTTTCCGGTGCTACTGGTGCTGCTCGACAGCGACCGGGCGCGGGTGAAGCGCTTTCTGGTGCTCTACCTCGTGGCCTGGGTCGTGATCGGCAATGTGCTGGCGCTTTCGGGCCTGTCGGTGGGGCCGATCTTTTATGACCGGCTGCTGGGGGGCGAGCGCTTTGCCGGGCTGATCGAGGTGCTGGAGGACGGCGGCATCGGGCAGACCGTGATCGGGATGACCCAGCAGGCGCTGTGGGAGCTTTACGCGACCGGGAACAACTATATCGGCCCCGGCATCTCGGCCTTTCCGAGCGTGCATGTGGCGGTGGCCGGCGTGGCGGCGATCTACCTTGCCGAGCGCAGCCGGTGGCTGGGGGTGGCGGGGCTTCTTTACCTTGCGGTGGTGCTCTTCCTGTCGGTCTACACCGGCTATCACTACGCGGTGGACGGCTATGCCTCGATCGCGGTGGTCGGGCTGGTCTGGGCCGCGCTGAAGCGGCGCGACGGCCGGCGGGCGGCAGACCCGGCCGGAGCGATGGCCCCGGCCGAGTAGGGGCGAGCTTCAGAGCAGGGTGCCGCCGGAGGCCTCGATCCGCTGGCCGGTGATCCAGTTGCTCGGCCCGGCGAGCAGGGCGGCGACCGCGTTGCCGATGTCCTCGGGCAGACCGGGGCGGCCCATGGCCGACATTTCCGACACGCGGGCCTTCATCTCGGGGTCGTCGCGGACCATGCCGCCGCCGAAGTCGGTTTCGATCGCGCCGGGGGCCAGGGTGTTGACGGCGATGCCGCGGGGCCCGAGTTCGCGGGCCATGTAGTGGGTCATCACCTCGACCGCGCCCTTGGCCATGGCATAGGCCGCCATGCCGGGGAAGGAAAACCGGGTGAGGCCGGAGGAGACGTTGAGCACCCGCGCGCCGTCGGAGAGCAGGGGCAGCAGGGCTTGGGTGAGGAAGTAGGGGCCTTTGACGTGCACTTGCATCATCGCGTCGAAGTCGGCCTCGGAGGTTTCGCCGATCAGGGTGTGGGCGCCGTAGCCGGCGTTGTTCACCAGAATGTCGAGCCGGGTGCCGCCGAGGGTGGCGAGGGTCTCGGGGAGGGCCTGCGCGAAGGCGGCGAAGCTGGCGGTGTCTTCGGTGTCGAGTTGCAGCGCGGCGGCCTCGACCCCGGCGGCGCGGGCGGCGGCGAGCACCTCATCGGCAGCCTCGGTGTTGGACTTGTAGGTGATGATCGGCGCGACCCCGGCTTGCGCGAGGTGGGTGGCCATGGCGCGGCCGAGGCCGCGGCTGCCACCGGTGATGAGGGCGATGGGGGTTTTGGTAGGCATGGTCTGATGTCCTGCGTTGTGTCGATGCCGCTGAAATGGGCCGCCCCTGCCGCCTCGGCCTGCTGCATCCTCCGCCGAACCTGCCCGATCCTCCGAAACCGGGCGGCGCCCCCTGTTGAAAGCCGCCGCCTCTGCCGCATCTTCCTGAAGACCACCAGAGGAGCCGTGCCGATGGAGCACCGCGCGTTGATCGCTGCCCTGAACGACCATGCCGACCGACTTGGCGGCGGTGACATGCCAATGCCCGTCGGCGTGCCGGGGCTGATGCTGATGCGCTGCGAGCAGGTGACGGAGCTGGTGCCGGTGGTTTACGAGCCGGTGCTCTGCGTGGTGCTGCGCGGCGCCAAGGAGGTGTGGTCACGCGAGGTGCCCTATGCCTTCCGGGCGGGCGAGAGCTCGTTGATTTCCTTCGATCTGCCGACCCGGGCGCGGGTGCTGGAGGCGCCCTACCTGTCGCTGGCGCTGAAGATCGACGTCGGCCTGCTGGCCGAGCTGTCGGCAGGCGGCGAGACCACGGCGGAGGGGCCGGTGGAGCCGGTGAGCCAGGGGGTGGCGGATGCGGCGCTGATGGACGGGCTGACGCGGCTGTTCCGGCTGAAGGACACGCCCGCCGCGATCGGCCAGCTTGCGCCGCTGATCCTGCGGGAGCTGCATTTCTGGCTGCTGAACTCGTCGCACGGCCCCGCATTGGCCGCATTGGCGCGGCACGACAGCCACGTGGCGCGCATCGCCCGCGCCACCGCCGAGATCCGCCGCAGCTACACCGCGCCGCTGCGGGTGGCGCCGCTGGCGAAGCTGGCGGGCATGTCGGCCTCGACCTTCCATGACCACTTCAAGACCCTGACCGGCACCACGCCGCTCCAGTTCCAGAAGCAGTTGCGGCTGGTGGAGGCGCGGCGGCTGATCGAGGCGCAGGGGCAGGGTGTGAGCCAGGCGGCCTTTGCGGTGGGCTACGAGAGCCCGACCCAGTTCAGCCGCGAGTTCAGCCGGATGTTCGGCGCGCCGCCGAGCCGGGTGATGCGCGAGGCGGTGCGGGTCTGAGCGACCCTGCGCCGGAGCCTCCGGGGCTTGACCGAGCGGAAATGGCCTGCCAGCCTTGCGCGCGTTAGACCAAGTCATTCAACCGGAGACATTTCCATGAAGCGCATTGTTGCGGCTCTTGCCCTATCGACCACCCTTGCCCTGCCCGCCGCCGCCAACCTGCCCTCGGGCGGCCTTGGCGGATTTTCCCTCAGCCCCGATGGCGCCACCCTGCTGGCGGGCGGCGACAACCGGGTGATCTATGTGATCGACGCCGCAACCTTCGAGGTGAAGGAGCGGATCTGGAGCCCGGCGATGCCGGTTTGGATGGATCACTCGGCCGACGGCAGCCTTGTCTACGTGCTCGACAGCGACGACATGCTGACCGCCTATGCCGCCGCCGACATGAGCAAGAAATGGGAGATCCAGCGGGTGCGCGACATGGCGTTCCGCCCCGAGGCGAACCGGATCGTGACCTGGCGCGGGGTGTCGGGCGGATCGGAGATCACGGTGATCGACGCCACCACCGGCGGGCAGCAGAAGACCGTGGCGACGCCGGAGGGAACGCAGATCGACAGCGCGGGCCTCAGCGATGACGGCACCATGCTCTATGCGATCACCCGGCAGGAAAAGAGCGAGGACGAGACCAAGGAAAAACCGGGCGACGATGTGAAGGGGCTCGACAAGGAGATCTTTCGCAAGAAGCACGATGGCTACGTGGCGCAGCTTCTGAAGGTCGATCTGGAGGCGGGCACGACCGCGGCGACCGGGAGCTGGTACAGCGGCTCGAACTTTGACGATGTGCGCGCGGTGGGCGAGCAGGTGTTCTACCTCAAGCCCGGCAGCGACCCGATGGTGGCGGATGCCGCCGGCGAGGTGACGATGCTCGACCTCCAGCGCACCAATGGCGATTATGCCGAGATCAGCCCCGATGGCACCGAGATCGTGGCGGGCGATGGTGGCAAGGTGAGCTTCATCCCCGTCGCCGGTGGCGCCCCGCTGACGCTGGGCGTGGAAGACCTGCCCGGCTGGTTCGAGAAGACCCAGGGCTTCGAGTACCTGCCCGATGGCCGGGTGGTGGCGGTGACCGATGGCTGGCGGCTGGTGGTGATCGACCGGGCGGCGGGCACGGCGACGGCATATCCGGTCTACTGAGCAGGGGGAGTGCGCGCCACGGTGCCGCGTGATGCGGCACCGTGAGCCTTGAAATCGCCACGCGAAGCCCGTAAGTGCCCCCGGAACGATACCCGAGGAAAGAGCACCCCATGGCCAGCGCCAATCCGCTTCAGTTCATCCAGCAGGTCCGCACCGAGGTGGGCAAGGTCGTGTGGCCGAGCCGCCGCGAGGTGGTGCTGACGACGGTGATGGTGTTCATCATGGCGCTGCTGACCGGCGTGTTCTTCTTTTTCGTCGACTGGATGATCCGCACCGGGCTGACCCAGATCCTCGGGCTGTTCGGGTAGGATGCGTTTGGTGGGTTTCACCCACCCTACTTGAAATCACCGGCCCATCGGTTTATCCCGCTTTCAATCCCCGAAAACATGGCGCGCCCGAATCGACGGCGCGCCCGTTTTTTATCGGGGAGTCGGATTGACGCGCCCCGGTGAGGGGCCAACAGACAAGCAGGTTTGACATGGCGAAGCGGTGGTATTCGGTGGCGGTTCTCTCGAACTTCGAGAAGAAGGTGGCCGAGCAGATCCGGACGGATGCGGAGGCCGGTGGGCTGACCGACGAGATCGAAGAGGTGCTGGTGCCGACCGAAGAGGTCATCGAGGTGCGCCGGGGCAAGAAAGTCACCGCCGAGCGGCGGTTCATGCCCGGCTACGTGCTGGTGCGGATGGACATGAGCGATGCGGGCTATCACCTGATCACCTCGATCAAC
This sequence comes from Oceanicola sp. 502str15, assembly GCF_024105635.1. Classification (NCBI taxonomy): domain Bacteria; kingdom Pseudomonadati; phylum Pseudomonadota; class Alphaproteobacteria; order Rhodobacterales; family Roseobacteraceae; genus Oceanicola; species Oceanicola sp. 502str15. Next base: position 3,044,043 of record NZ_WYDQ01000001.1, on the reverse strand, counting down.
CGGGTCACCGGGTTTCTGGGGCCGCAGGGCCGCCCGATGCCGATGCGCGACAGCGAGGTCGAGGCGATCTTGGGCCGTGTCGAGGAGAGCGATGCCGCGCCGCGCAGCCTGATCACCTTCGAGGTGGGCGAGAATGTGAACGTGACCGACGGGCCGTTCGAGGGCTTCAGCGGCAACGTGGAGGAGGTCGACGACGACGGCCAGCGCCTGAAGGTGACCGTGTCGATCTTTGGCCGGGCGACGCCTGTCGAGCTGGAGTTCACCCAGGTCACGAAGCAGACCTGAGGGCATGAGCTTTGGCGAGGCCCTGACCCGCGCCGAAGCCGCGCTGACCGAGACCGAGGGGCTGGAGGCCGCGCTTTCAGAGCTAAAGGCCAGCCGCCCATCCGAAGTGAAAGCCGCCGAGTTCCGGCGGCTTTTTCATGTCTGCTACAGGGTGCTGGGGCTGAACGGCCCGCCGCCCGCGCTGTCCGCCGACTGGCCGGGCGAGCGCATTCGCCGCAAGGCGGCGGAGCTGATCACGACCAGTTTCTTTGACGAGGGTGCGCGGCACCGGGCGCATGTGCAGCACGCGATCACCCGCGCCGTGGCGCTGGGCCGGGAGATGCCGGCGGGCGCGCCGGCGGAGCCGGTGCCCGTGCCCCATGTGCCGCTCGACAGCGACGAGGCCCGCGCCCTTGCGCGCCCCTGGCTCGACCACCTCGCCGCCGCCTTTGGCGACAGGCCGCTGGCGCATCTTTCCTTCTGCTGGACGGCGCATGAGTTTCCGCTCGCCCCCTTTGCGCAGATCATCGACGCCTGGCTGGCGGAGGTGGCCCCCGCCGACCATGCCGCGTTGCACCGGGCCTTTGCCCTGTCGACCCTCGCCGAGCAGGGCAGCCAGCGGCTGACGTGGGAGAATTGCGTGGCCGAGGTGCTGCCGCAGCTCGAAGACCCGCATCCGCTGGTGGCCGGGGCCGCCGGGGTCTATTTCGGCACGCTCTACGCCTTTGAGCTGTTCACCCGCTCCACCCCCAAGCCACTGCCTTGGGCGCTCGACCACATCTCGGCCGTGAAGGGCCATCGGCGGATCGTGGCGGGGGGGTTCCTGCAGGGGATCGACGCCGACATGGGCGGGCCGTTCGACATGCTGCAAAAGGAGCTGCCGAGGTTCGACGTGCAGGGCTGGGTGCTGGAGGTTCTGTCGAAGGGGGACGAGGAGCCCTATCTGCCGAGTGCGCAGAGCTTCTGGTTCTATGTGCACGAGGGGTTTTGCCATGCGCCCGCGTTCATCACCCGGATGATCGACGCGGGCCACGGCTGGGAGGCGATGATGTGCGCCACCGAGATGCAGGCGCGGGTGGAGGGGATGGCCCCGGTGCTGGAGCGCCTCGCCGCGATGGAAGACCCCGAGGTCAACGGGCCGGCGCAGCGGACCCTGAAGGCCCATTACTCACATTGAGGACACGCATCGAGGCAGACGCGGAAAGGCCGGGCAGCGGAGGCCCGGCCGTGAGATGTGTGGCCGCCGGCGGTCAGGCGGCGGCGGGATCGGCGCGGGAGATCGCGGTGAAGCCGCTGTAGCTGGTGCCTTCGACGGTGCTGCGGATCACCGCTTCGGCGCGGTCGGCATCGGCCACGGAAAAGCCGATCCAGAGGGCGCCGGTGTCGTCGCCGTTGGGCATTTCCTGGGTGCCGGTGCTCCGGCCCAGCTCGGCCATTTCCAGCGAGGCCTCGATCAGCACCATGGCCTCTTCGCAGAACTCGCGGGCGGTGGTGCGGCCCGGGGTGGCGCCGCGGATGTCGTCGAGACGGTAGCTCACGGCAAGCCAGGCGCCTGCGGGGTTGGCGGCTTTGAAGGTTTCGCTGTCTGAATGCATCATCTGAACGGCTCCTTGCCTGGTGCTATCGCTACCTGACCCACAATAAGCCCGCATCCGGCGGGATCGGGGCGGGATTGCGGCAATCCTGCGGCTGGGGAGATGTCGTTGCGTCAGCGTGACAGGCCGGTGGGCGGAAGGTGGCGGGCGGCGGTGGCAGGTGTGGCAAGGCCGGGCCATTGAGCGTTTGACGCAAGGGCGAAATGCTCCTATGACGCGGCTTCCTTCGTCCCCCGCCGCCATGGCGGGGCCGAATCGCGTGGGAGGGGCGGCGCTCGCGGGTGCCAAGCCGGACCACGTCAACAGACAGGCGGCCCGTCGCGTTGGGCTGCCGTTGAGCAAAGGAGGCCCAAATGGCCAAGAAGATTGCCGGCACCATGAAGCTTCAGGTGCCCGCCGGACAAGCAAACCCCTCTCCGCCGGTTGGTCCGGCGCTGGGTCAGCGCGGCATCAACATCATGGAATTCTGCAAGGCGTTCAACGCCAAGACGCAGGAAATGGAGCAGGGTGCCCCCTGCCCGACCGTGATCACCTACTACCAGGACAAGTCGTTCTCGATGGATATCAAGACGCCCCCCGCGTCTTACTATCTGAAGAAGGCGGCCAAGGTGAAATCGGGGGCCAACAACCCCTCCCGCGAGACTGTCGGCAGCGTGACCGTTGCCCAGGTGCGCGAGATCGCCGAAGCCAAGATGAAAGATCTGAACGCCAACGACATCGAAGGCGCGATGAAGATCATCGTCGGTTCTGCGACGTCCATGGGCATCGAGGTGAAGTAAGATGGCAAAACTCGGAAAACGTACCCGCGCCGCCCGCGAAGCCTTTGAAGGCAAGCTGGACCTGACCGTGGAAGAAGCCGTGGCCCTGGTGAAGGGCAATGCGAGCGCCAAGTTCGACGAGACCGTCGAGATTGCCATGAACCTCGGCGTCGACCCGCGCCACGCCGACCAGATGGTGCGTGGCAAGGTTGCCCTGCCCAACGGCACCGGCAAGGAAGTTCGCGTGGCCGTGTTCGCCCGTGGCGACAAGGCTGACGAGGCCAAGAAGGCCGGCGCCGACATCGTGGGCGCGGAAGACCTGATGGAAATCGTTCAGGGCGGCAAGATCGACTTCGATCGCTGCATCGCCACCCCCGACATGATGCCGATCGTCGGCCGTCTGGGTAAGGTGCTTGGTCCGCGCAACCTGATGCCGAACCCCAAGGTCGGCACCGTGACGATGGACGTGAAGGAAGCCGTGGAAGCCGCCAAGGGCGGTGAAGTGCAGTTCAAGGCCGAGAAGGCCGGGGTTGTGCATGCGGGCATCGGCAAGGCCTCGTTCGACGAGGGCAAGCTGGTTGAAAACGTGCGCGCCTTCGTGGACGCCGTTTCCAAGGCCAAGCCGACCGGTGCGAAGGGCACCTACATGACGAAGATCGCGATTTCTTCGACCATGGGCCCGGGCGTGACCATCGAAGTGGACAACGCGCTGGGCAACTGAGCCCGGACAGCGAATGAGTTTGAGAGGGGCGGGCCGGGTGGCTCGCCCTTTTTCGTTGGTGCGGCGGGTGACCTGCGTGGCCTGCGCATCCTTTTGCTCTTTACGCGCCTTTGGCGCGATGACACCCCACCCGCCGTCCCTTGGGCTGCGACACATCGGGCGCTTCCCCATGGCCGCCATTTGCGGCATCACCGCGCCATGACCCGCGCGTTTCGCCAGACCCTGATTGCCTATGCCGCCGCCTTGATGTTGGCGGTGATGGGGGCGGTTTCGGCGCATCACATGGGGCCGCCTTCGGAGGCCGCAATTGAAGCGGCGGAGATTTCGGCGCTCGGGTTCGAGGTGGATGACCTTTGCGGCGAGATGGCCCTCGGCGGGGCCTATCACTGCCCGTTCTGCCACAAGCTGCCCGAGCCGCCGCGCCTTGCCGCGCCCGATGCGGTGGACCGTCTGGCGCGGGTGATCCTCGAGCAGCGCGGCACCGACCTGCTGCGCGGGCCGCAGCACATTGCCGATCACGTGACCACGCGGGCGCCGCCGCGCCTCTCCTGAGCTTTCCGAACGACTGACCTTATTGGCGCGGGGCGGACCTGCGCCCGGATTCTCATGGAGACGAAGATGTTGACCAGATCGACCGGGGCCCTGCTTGCCCTCGGCCTGCTTGCCGGTGCGGCGCAGGCCCATGCCACCCTTGAACAGAGCGAAGCCGCCATTGGCGCGACCACCAAGATCACCCTGCGGGTGCCCCACGGTTGCGAGGGGGAGGCGACCGAGGCGGTGCGGATCGAGATCCCCGAGGGGTTCTACGCGGTGAAGCCGATGCCCAAGGCGGGCTGGGTGCTGGAAACCGAGACCGGCCCCTATGCCACCCCCTATGACAACCACGGCACCGAGATGGCCGAGGGGGTTCGGGCGGTGACGTGGCGCGGGGGCGATCTGCCGGATGCCTTCTATGACGAGTTCACCCTGCGCGGCGCGGTTGGCCCGCAGATGGAGGCGGGCGCGGTGATGTTCTTTCCGGCAGTTCAAACCTGTGCCAATGGCACGGTGGAGTGGACCGACACCAGCGGGGCGGAGGGCGTGGCCGGGCCTGCGCCGGGCGTAAGGCTCGTGGCCGGCGATGGCGGGCATGGTCGTGCGTCGGAGAAGGCGGTGCTGGGGGCGCTGGAGATCACCGCGCCTGCGGCGGCGGCGACCCTGCCAAACCAGCCGGTGGCCGGGGGCTTCATGACCATCACCAACACCGGGACGCAGGGCGATGTGCTGATCGGCGCGCGCAGCTCCATGGCCGGGCGCGTGGAGGTCCACGAGATGGCGATGGAGCGCGACGTGATGAAGATGCGCGCGCTGCCCGGTGGCCTGCCGATCCCTGCCGGGGAGACGGTGGTGCTGGAGCCGGGGGGCTTTCATCTGATGTTCACGGAGCTTTCGGGGCCGTTGGTCGCCGGGGAGGTGGCCGAGGTGACGCTGGTCTTCGAGACGGCAGGTGAGCTGCGCTTGCGGTTTCCGGTGAAGCCGCGGGGTGAGATTGGCGGTGGTGGGCACGGCGGGCGTGGTGCCCATGCCGGGCATGGTGGCAACTGATGGGCGGGGCGCAGAAGTTGGCCTTGTCGCTCACCGCGGGGCTGGGGCTGCTGGCGCTGGCGTCGGTGGGCTGGTTTGCCTGGCTCTCGCCACGGATGAACGCGGAGGCTTCGATTGATCTCGGGCACGGGGATTACGTGCTGGAGGGGACCGACGGCGCGGCCTTCACCGAGGCCAGCCTGCGGGGCGCGCCGACGGCGGTGTTCTTCGGCTTTGCCCATTGCCCCGAGGTCTGCCCGACGACGCTGGGGGATATCGACCTCTGGCAGGCAGAGCTGGCCGAGGAGGGGCGCGACCCGTTGCGCACCTATTTCGTGACGGTCGACCCGGAGCGGGACACGGTGGAGGTGATCGGGGACTACGTGTCCTGGGTGCCGGGCGTGGTGGGCGTCTCGGGGGCGCGCGAAGAGATCGACAAGGCGATTGCGGCGTTCCGGGTCTATGCCTCGAAGGTGCCGCTGGAGGGCGGGGGCTACACGATGGACCACTCGGCCTTCGTGCTGCTGTTCGACGATCGCGGCAATTTCTTCGAGCCGATCCGCTACCAGGAGGAGCTGGAGAGCGCGATGGGCAAGATCCGGCGGGTGCTGGAGAAGTGAGCCCTGGCGGAAGGGGCGGGGGTCCGCTCCTTCCGCGATGGGGCTGCTAGCTGCAGACGTTGCCGGGCACGATGTTGCCCTGGCTCAGGGTGGCGCCGCCGAGCATGTCGACGAAGACGGCGCGGGTGCCGTTGATCTGGACGAATTGGCAGTCTGTCGCCTCGCCTGTGTAGGTGTAGCAGATCGAGTCGCCGTTCATGCGCCAGGTGCCGGCGTAGACCTCTGTGTCGCGGCCCACCACAAGCCCGCCGGGGTCGTGGAACTCGCAGTAGGAGGTGCCATCGGCGAGCGCGCCGACGACGCTGGCGCCGGAAAGCATTTGCTGGACGGTCGCGCCGGGGGTGCGGGCGACCTGTGGCAGGCTGAGACAGGCAGTGAGGGCTGCGAGGGCAAAAAATGGAATGCTGCGGGCAATGGGCATTATGTAATCCTCCGTTAATCCGACAAGAATGCACGATGACCCAAGGGAAAGCACGATGTTTCTGCATTTGTGCACTTACCGACGGGGCGCGGCGGCCCGCGCCTGCGCTGCGGCGGCAAATGGCCGGGGCACTTGTGACCGGGATCGGATGGCGTATAGCTGCGCGCGACGTGTCCCGGTGCGGGGCGGATGCATTGGAGAAAGCGAGAGCATGGACAGAAGGACGGTAATGTTGGGCGGGAGCGCGCTGGCTCTGATGGCGGCGGCGCCCCGGGTGTCTCTGGCGAATTATGCCCCCAAGCCCGCGGGCTGGCGCAGCTTCGAGATCACCACGAAGGTGGTTTTGCCGCGCGGTGGCAAGGCGGCGCAGGCCTGGGTGCCGGTGCCGGCACTGGCGGCGGAGGGCTGGTCGCGGCCCGGCGAGACGCTGTGGATGACCAATGCGCCCGAGGCGGAGCTGGTGGAAGACACGGAGCAGGGCGCGAGCTTTGTTCATGCAAGCTGGCCCGAGGGCGAGGGCAATGCCGAGATCGAGGTGATCTCGGTTGTCGCCACGCGGGACCGTGCGGTGTCGCTGACTGAGGGCAGCGAGGCAGTGCTGAGTGCGGAGGATCGCGCCCATTTCACCGCGCCGACCGCGCTCATTCCGACCAATGGGATCGTGCTGGAAACCGCGCAGGGCATCGTTGCCGGGCTGGACGGCGAGCTGGAGAAGGCCCGTGCGATCTATGACTGGGTGGTCGAGCAGACCGAGCGCAACCCCGAGACTCGGGGCTGTGGCCTTGGCGATGTGGCCTCGATGCTGCACATGGGCGACCTCACCGGCAAATGCGCCGATCTGAATTCGCTCTACGTCGGGCTGGCCCGGGCGGCCGGTTTGCCGGCGCGCGACCTCTATGGCATCCGCGTTGCGCCCTCGGCCTTTGGTTACAAGAGCCTCGGTGCGGGCTCGGAGGTGGTGACGAAGGCGCAGCACTGCCGCGCCGAGGTGTTCATCGACGGGATCGGCTGGGTGCCGGTCGACCCGGCGGATGTGCGCAAGGTGGTGCTCGAAGAGCCGCCGAAGACGCTGACGCTGGGCGACGAGAAGGTGCAGGACGTGCGCGCGGCGCTGTTCGGGGCCTCGGAGGGCAACTGGATTGCCTTCGGCGATGCCCACGACGTGGTGCTGCCCGGCGCGCAGGACGACACGCCGCTGCCGTTCCTGATGTATCCGCAGGCCGAGATCGACGGCACGCGGCGGGACGAGCTGGCGCCGGACGAGTTTGTCTACACCATCACCGCGCGCGAACTGACGGCCTGACGCGCGCGCCGCAGCTTGCTGGCCCCGCGCCCGGCAGATAGGATTCATCCACCTTGTCTGCCGGGCGCACGCCGATGCTGAAGCTCTATGGCCACCCCTTTGCCTCCTTCTGCTGGAAGGCGCTGATTGCGCTTTACGAGCGCGAGGTGCCCTTCGACTTCCTGATGGTAGACCCGGAGCATCCGGATAATGCCGCCTTTGTGGCGCAGGCCGCGCCGACCGGGCAGTTTCCGGTGCTGGTGGACGGGGCGCGGGTGGTGATCGAGAGTGCGCCGATCATCGAGTATCTCGACCTGCACCATGGCGCGGCCGCACCGCTGGTGCCCGCAGATCCGCGCGCGGCGATCGAGGCCCGGCAGATGGATGGCGTCTTCGACGATTACGTGATGGCGCCGCTCACCCGCATGGTGCTGAACCGGATCCGGGGCGCGGCGCACGACCCGCTGGCCGACGAGGAGGCGCAGGCCGTGCTCGACAAGGCCTATGCCTGGCTCGATCTCTGGATGGCGGAGCGCGACTGGGCGGCCTGCGGGCGTTTCACCCTTGCGGATGTCGCCGCCGGACCGGCGCTGCACTATGCCCACTGGGGCCACCCGATTGCCGCCCGCCACACCGCGCTGCTGGCCTATCGCGCCCGGCTGATGGCGCATCCCTCGATTGCCCGCGTGGTCGACGAGGCCCGCCCGATGCGCTGGATGTTTCCGCTGAAGGACAATGGCAGCCCGGATTGAGCGCCCGCGCCGCTCGCGGCGGGATCGAACAAAGTTGATCGCCCCGCGCCGGTTTGTGGCTCCGGGGACTTGCCCTTGGCGGCCCATGCCACTAAACCGCCCCCTGCAACCCAGCGTGCGATTCGTCGTGCGCTGTTTTGCGTTTCGTCCAAGACGGTGGGTGGCGTTCGTCCGAACCCCTTAATTTCCTGCCTGAGACGGGTCAGAACATGTTTTCCCGCGAGGCTTCTCTCGGGCGAACTTGGCTTCAGCCCCGTAGTACGGACCTGAGTGTTGGCTTCGGCCAGCAAAAAAGAGCCGGGCGGGGATGATCCTGCCCAAATTGGAGTGAAACTGTGGATAGAGCCCAGAAAGAGAAAGTGGTCGAGGAACTCGGCCAGATTTTCGAAAGCTCTGGCGTCGTTGTGGTCTCCCACTACGAGGGTCTCACGGTTGCCGAGATGCAGGACCTGCGCGCGCAAATGCGCGAAGTTGGCGGGTCCGTACGTGTCGCCAAGAACAGGCTCGCCAAGATCGCCCTGGAAGGAAAGCCTTGCGCCAGCATTGCCGATCTTCTGACGGGTATGACCGTTCTCGCCTACTCTGAAGATCCTGTGGCTGCGGCCAAGGTTGTTCAGGCGTTTTCCAAGGACAACTCGAAGCTCGAGATCCTCGGTGGTGCCATGGGTGAGAGCGCTCTGGACGTCGCTGGTGTCAAAGCCGTGGCCGCCATGCCGTCTCGCGAGGAGCTCATTGCTTCCATCGTGGGCTGCATCGGTGCCCCCGCCTCGAACATCGCCGGCGCCATTGGCGCACCTGCCTCGAATATCGCGTCCATCCTTTCGACTATCGAAGAGAAGGCCGCGTAAGGCAACGAATGAGAGCCGCGTAGGGGTTGATTACCTCGCGTTGGAACACATCTAGACAGACGGAAAGCGAAAAATGGCTGATCTGAAAAAACTTGCTGAAGAGATCGTGGGTCTGACCCTTCTCGAAGCCCAAGAACTGAAAACCATCCTCAAGGACGAGTACGGCATCGAGCCCGCAGCTGGCGGCGCAGTGATGATGGCCGGTCCCGCTGGCGGCGACGCCGGTGCTGCGGAAGAAGAGAAAACCGAGTTCGACGTGATCCTGAAGGCCGCTGGCGCCCAGAAGATCAACGTCATCAAAGAAGTCCGCGCCATCACCGGCCTGGGCCTCAAGGAAGCCAAGGAACTGGTCGAAGCCGGCGGCAAAGCTGTCAAAGAAGGCGTCGACAAGGCCGAAGCCGAAGACATCAAGGGCAAGCTGGAAGCAGCTGGCGCCGAGGTGGAACTCAAGTAATCGGCTGCCGCCCGTCACGGGTGGCCCGATAGAGAATTGGCTGGATCCGGGCAAAAATCCGGGTCCAGCCGAATGCGTCTCGGCAAGCGCCTCTGCAAGAGGTTCTTTCCAAGGCGCGTTCGACTGGATCGGGTGCCTGCCGGTGGGACGGTGGGCTGGTATTGATCCCGGACGCTCCTTCATTCGTGAGCCGCGCCCTCCCGGTGCCCCGACGGGAATGCGTGCGGCGACAGACGAAAGGTGACACACCGCTATGGCTTCGACCCTCCTCGGCCACAAACGTTTCCGCCGTTACTACGGCAAAATCCGCGAAGTTCTGGAGATGCCGAACCTCATCGAGGTTCAGAAAAGCTCCTATGACCTGTTCCTGAATTCCGGCGATCAGCCCCAGCCGACCGACGGCGACGGCATCATGGGCGTCTTCCAGGGCGTCTTCCCGATCAAGGACTTCAATGAGACAGCTGTTCTCGAGTTCGTGAAATACGAGCTGGAGAAGCCCAAATACGATGTTGAAGAGTGCCAGCAGCGCGACATGACCTACAGCGCCCCGCTGAAGGTCACCCTGCGGCTCATCGTGTTTGATGTGGACGAGGATACCGGCGCCAAGTCGGTGAAGGACATCAAGGAACAAGACGTGTTCATGGGCGACATGCCCCTGATGACCCCGAACGGCACCTTTGTTGTCAACGGCACCGAGCGCGTCATCGTTTCCCAGATGCACCGCTCCCCCGGCGTGTTCTTCGACCATGACAAGGGCAAGACCCACGCCTCGGGCAAGCTGCTGTTTGCCTGCCGGATCATCCCCTACCGTGGCTCGTGGCTGGACTTCGAGTTCGACGCCAAGGACATCGTCTTTGCGCGCATCGACCGTCGCCGCAAATTGCCCGTGACCACCCTGCTCTATGCCCTCGGGCTGGACCAGGAGGCGATCATGGACGCCTATTACGACACGGTCAGCTACAAGCTGAAGAAGAACAAGGGCTGGGTGACCAAGTTCTTCCCCGAGCGGATGCGCGGCACGCGGCCTGCCTATGATCTGGTCGACGCCAAGACCGGCGAAGTGATCGCCGAGGCCGGCAAGAAGGTTACCCCGCGCGCGGTGAAGAAGATCATCGACGAGGGCAAGATCACCGAGCTGCTGGTGCCGTTCGACCGGATCGTTGGCAAGTTCGTGGCCAAGGACATCATCAACGAGGAGACCGGCGCGATCTACGTCGAGGCCGGCGACGAGCTGACCTGGGAAACCGACAAGGACGGCGACGTGACCGGCGGTTCCCTGAAGGAGCTGGTGGACGCGGGCATCACCGACATTCCGGTGCTCGACATCGACGGCATCAACGTGGGTGCCTACATCCGCAACACCATGGCGAACGACAAGAACATGAACCGCGACACCGCGCTCATGGACATCTACCGCGTCATGCGCCCCGGCGAGCCGCCCACCGTGGAGGCCGCCTCCACCCTGTTCGACAGCCTGTTCTTCGACAGCGAGCGCTACGACCTCTCGGCCGTGGGCCGCGTGAAGATGAACATGCGCCTCGATCTCGACGCCGAAGACACCCAGCGCACGCTGCGCAAGGAAGACATCGTGTCCTGCATCAAGGCGCTGGTCGAGCTGCGTGACGGCAAGGGCGAAGTGGACGACATCGACCACCTCGGCAACCGCCGTGTGCGCTCCGTCGGCGAGCTGATGGAGAACCAGTACCGCGTGGGTCTGCTCCGCATGGAGCGGGCGATCAAGGAGCGCATGTCGTCGGTCGAGATCGACACCGTCATGCCGCAGGATCTGATCAACGCCAAGCCGGCGGCCGCCGCCGTGCGCGAGTTCTTCGGCTCCAGCCAGCTGTCGCAGTTCATGGACCAGACCAACCCGCTTTCGGAAGTCTCCCACAAGCGTCGCCTTTCGGCGCTTGGCCCGGGCGGCCTGACCCGTGAGCGTGCCGGCTTCGAGGTGCGCGACGTGCACCCGACCCACTACGGCCGGATGTGTCCGATTGAAACGCCGGAAGGCCCGAACATCGGCCTGATCAACAACCTCGCCAGCTTTGCGCGGGTCAACAAGTATGGCTTCATCGAAACCCCCTACCGCCGTGTCGAAAACGGCCAGGTGACCGATGAAGTGCACTACATGTCGGCCACCGAAGAGATGCGCCACACGGTTGCACAGGCCAACGCCAGCCTCGACGAGAACGGCAAGTTCACCAACGAGATGGTCAACACCCGTCAGTCCGGTGAATACACGCTGGCTCCCAACGAGAACGTGGACCTGATCGACGTGAGCCCGAAACAGCTGGTTTCGGTCGCCGCCTCGCTCATCCCCTTCCTTGAGAACGACGACGCCAACCGCGCCCTCATGGGCTCGAACATGCAGAAGCAGGCGGTGCCGCTGCTGCAGGCCGAGGCTCCGCTTGTGGGCACCGGCATCGAGCGCAAGGTGGCGATCGACTCCGGCGCTGCCATTCAGGCGTTCCGCGGCGGGATCATCGACCAGGTCGACGCGCAGCGGATCGTGATCCGTGCCACCGAAGACCTCGAGCCGGGCGATCCGGGCGTGGACATCTACCGTCTGCGCAAGTTCCAGCGTTCGAACCAGAACACCTGCATCAACCAGCGTCCGCTGGTGAAGGTGGGTGACAAGGTGGTGAAGGGCGAAGTGGTTGCCGACGGTCCGTCGACCGACATGGGGGAACTGGCGCTCGGCAAGAACGTCGTCGTCGCCTTCATGCCGTGGAACGGCTACAACTACGAAGACTCGATCCTCATCTCCGAGCGCATCGCCAAGGATGACGTGTTCACCTCGGTCCACATCGAAGAGTTCGAAGTGGCCGCACGTGACACCAAGCTCGGGCCGGAAGAGATTACCCGCGACATTCCCAACGTCGGCGAGGAAGCCCTGCGCAACCTCGACGAGGCCGGGATCGTCTACATCGGTGCCGAAGTGGGCCCCGGCGACATTCTCGTCGGCAAGATCACCCCGAAGGGCGAGAGCCCGATGACCCCGGAAGAGAAGCTGCTTCGCGCGATCTTCGGCGAAAAGGCCTCCGACGTGCGCGACACCTCGCTGCGTCTGCCCCCGGGCGACTTCGGCACGGTGGTGGAAGTGCGCGTGTTCAACCGCCACGGCGTTGAAAAGGACGAGCGGGCGCTTCAGATCGAGCGTGAAGAGGTCGAGCGCCTCGCACGTGACCGTGACGACGAGCTGGCGATCCTCGATCGCAACATCTACGCCCGTCTTCAGGGCATGATCATGGGCAAGACGGCCGTGAAAGGCCCGAAGGGCGTGAAGCCGAACTCGGAAATCACCGAGGACCTGCTGGAGCAGCTCTCCAAGGGTCAGTGGTGGCAGCTCGCGCTGGGCGACGAGGCCGAGGCCCAGATGGTCGAGGCGCTGCACGAGCAGTACGAGGCGCAGAAGCGCGTGCTCGATGCCCGTTTCGAGGACAAGGTCGAGAAGGTCCGCCGCGGCGACGATCTGCCCCCGGGCGTGATGAAGATGGTCAAGGTCTTCATCGCCGTGAAGCGCAAGCTTCAGCCGGGTGACAAGATGGCCGGTCGTCACGGGAACAAGGGTGTCATTTCGCGGGTCGTGCCCGTGGAAGACATGCCCTTCCTCGGTGACGGCACCCCGGTCGACTTCGTGCTCAACCCGCTGGGCGTGCCCTCGCGCATGAACGTCGGTCAGATCCTTGAAACCCACATGGGCTGGGCCTCTCGCGGGCTTGGTATCCACGTGGACGAGGCCCTGGGTGAATACCGCCGCTCCGGCGACATGACCCCGGTGCGCGACGCGATGAAGCTGGCCTATGGCGAAGAAGCCTACAGCGATCACATCCAGTCGCTCGACGAAGACCTGATCCTCGAGGCGGCGGGCAACGTGACCCGCGGCGTGCCGATTGCGACCCCGGTTTTCGACGGTGCCAAGGAAGTGGACGTGAACGATGCGCTCAAGCGCGCGGGCTTCAACGAAAGCGGCCAGTCGGTGCTGTTCGATGGCCGGACCGGCGAGCAGTTTGCGCGCTCGGTGACGGTGGGCATCAAGTACCTGCTGAAGCTGCACCACCTCGTGGACGACAAGATCCACGCACGTTCGACCGGCCCCTACAGCCTCGTCACCCAGCAGCCGCTCGGTGGTAAGGCCCAGTTCGGTGGCCAGCGTTTCGGGGAGATGGAAGTCTGGGCTCTGGAAGCCTATGGCGCCGCCTACACCCTGCAGGAAATGCTGACCGTGAAGTCGGACGACGTGGCTGGCCGGACCAAGGTGTACGAGTCGATCGTCAAGGGCGAGGACAACTTCGAGGCGGGCATTCCCGAGAGCTTCAACGTGCTCGTGAAGGAAGTCCGCGGCCTCGGCCTGAACATGGAACTCCTGGATGCGGAGGGCGAGGAGTAGATCATTCAGCCGACCCCGTGCTTGCCATGGGGTCGGCACAAGAACCGGACGAGTTGTGACACGCGGACGGCAAACTTGTTGATAGGTATCGAAGCAGGTAGTGAAATGACCACAGTTCATCAGACAGCAGACATCGCCAGCAAGTCGGCCGGACACTCCGGTGCGGCGGAAGAGGCGTTGTTTGTGATGACCTGCCAAAAGTACGAGCGCTACCTGAATGCATCACTTCAGAACCTCGATGAGTTCTGGCCTGAGCACCCCCCTGCCTATGTCGTCACCGATGGGGCGATTGAAGGCGAAAGGGTATTTCGCAAACCCGGCAGCAATTTTGTGGAATTGCTCTCTCATGCGCTGGACGAGCTTGAACAGCACATGCCGGAATGCGGGCATGTTTTTCTGATGCTCGAGGATCTGGCGCCTTTGGCTCCCGTAGACGATGACTACCTGACCAAGGTGAGGGACCTCATTCGCACCCAGAACAAGAAGTACTTCTTTGTCCTCTGGAATACGGATGACGCGATTGAGGGCTGCGACTTTTCGGAGCCGGCCGATGACCTGGGGGAGGACGCCGAGGCGCTTTCTCTCAGAACCATCAACGCCGATTACCGTGCGTTCAACTCGCTTGTGGTTTGCTATTGGGAGATCGGACATCTTCGCGATGTCCTCTCGTACAAGTTGACCGCAGGCGAGACGGACCCGTGGCGGTTCGAGTTTCCGGCTCTTGGTCTGAATGAAGATCACTATCACACTAAGCCGATGTGGCCGACCTTTCAGAGCGGTGTTCTGAAAAGGGGAGCGATCTCGGCAGCCATCAAGAAACCCCACGCGTTCGGACCTTCGCCACTGCTGACACAAGTGCAGAAAGAACTGAGCTCCAGCTCACGAATATTGTGGGACATCCGAAGAGAAATCGGCCTCTGGAAGGAAAAACGGAGACTTTCTTCTCTGAAGAAGAGGATAGGCCATTGACCCGAGCCACACCGAATACCCTTTCCAGATATGCAGCCCCTGCGCAGGGCACCCAGGGCGCCAAAGGAATATGATATGAACCAGGAACTGACCAACAACCCGTTCAACCCGCTCACCCCGCCGAAGGTGTTTGATGAGATCAAGGTCTCGCTCGCTTCGCCGGAGCGGATCCTGTCTTGGTCTTTCGGTGAGATCAAGAAACCCGAGACGATCAACTACCGGACCTTCAAGCCCGAGCGTGACGGTCTGTTCTGTGCCCGTATCTTCGGGCCGATCAAGGACTACGAGTGCCTCTGCGGCAAGTACAAGCGGATGAAGTATCGCGGCGTTGTCTGCGAGAAATGCGGTGTGGAAGTCACGCTGCAGAAGGTCCGCCGCGAGCGCATGGGCCACATCGAGCTGGCCGCCCCGGTCGCGCATATCTGGTTTCTGAAGTCGCTCCCCAGCCGGATCGGCCTCATGCTGGACATGACGCTCCGTGACCTCGAGCGCATTCTCTACTTCGAGAACTACGTCGTCATCGAACCGGGCCTGACCGACCTTCAGTACGGTCAGCTGATGACCGAAGAAGAGTTCATGGACGCGCAGGACGCCTACGGGATGGACGCCTTCTCGGCGAACATCGGCGCCGAGGCGATCCGCGAGATGCTCAGCCAGATCGACCTCGAGGCCGAGGCCGAGCAGCTGCGTGCCGACCTGAAGGAAGCCACCGGCGAGCTGAAGCCCAAGAAGATCATCAAGCGTCTGAAGATCGTCGAGAGCTTCCTTGAATCCGGCAACCGCCCCGAGTGGATGGTGCTGACCGTGATCCCCGTGATCCCGCCCGAGCTGCGCCCGCTGGTGCCGCTGGACGGTGGCCGCTTTGCGACCTCCGACCTCAACGACCTGTATCGTCGCGTGATCAACCGGAACAACCGTCTGAAGCGCCTGATCGAGCTTCGTGCGCCCGACATCATCATCCGCAACGAAAAGCGGATGCTGCAGGAGTCGGTCGATGCTCTGTTCGACAACGGTCGCCGTGGCCGCACCATCACCGGTGCGAACAAGCGTCCGCTGAAGTCGCTCTCCGACATGCTCAAGGGCAAGCAGGGCCGCTTCCGTCAGAACCTTCTCGGCAAGCGGGTCGACTTCTCCGGTCGTTCGGTGATTGTGACCGGCCCCGAGCTGAAGCTGCACCAGTGCGGCCTCCCCAAGAAGATGGCGCTCGAGCTGTTCAAGCCCTTCATCTACTCGCGGCTGGAGGCCAAGGGCCTTTCGAGCACCGTGAAGCAGGCGAAGAAGCTGGTGGAGAAAGAGCGCCCCGAGGTGTGGGACATTCTCGACGAGGTGATCCGCGAGCACCCGGTTCTGCTGAACCGTGCGCCCACGCTGCACCGTCTCGGCATTCAGGCATTCGAACCCCAGCTGATCGAAGGCAAGGCCATCCAGCTTCACCCGCTGGTCTGCTCGGCCTTCAACGCCGACTTCGACGGCGACCAGATGGCCGTGCACGTGCCGCTCTCGCTGGAAGCCCAGCTTGAAGCCCGCGTGCTGATGATGTCGACCAACAACGTTCTGTCTCCGGCGAACGGCGCACCGATCATCGTGCCGTCGCAGGACATGATCCTTGGCCTCTATTACATCACGATGGAGCGCGAAGGCATGAAGGGCGAAGGCATGGTCTTCGGCTCGGTCGAGGAGGTGGAGCACGCGCTGAATGCCGGCGAGGTGCACCTGCACTCCAAGATCAAGGCCCGGATCAAGCAGATCGACGACGAAGGCCAGGAAGTGTTCGAGCGCTTCGACACCACGCCGGGCCGCATGCGCCTCGGCGCGCTGCTGCCGCTGAACGCAAAGGCCCCCTTCGAGCTGGTCAACCGCCTGCTGCGGAAGAAAGAGGTGCAGCAGGTCATCGACACCGTCTACCGCTACTGCGGGCAGAAGGAGTCGGTCATCTTCTGTGACCAGATCATGACCATCGGTTTCCGCGAGGCCTTCAAGGCGGGCATTTCGTTCGGCAAGGACGACATGGTGATCCCCGACAACAAGTGGACCATCGTGGACGACACCCGCGAGCAGGTGAAGGACTTCGAACAGCAGTACATGGACGGCCTGATCACTCAGGGCGAAAAGTACAACAAGGTTGTCGATGCCTGGTCGAAGTGTAACGACCGCGTCACCGACGCCATGATGGAAACCATCTCTGCCATCAAGAAGGACGAGAACGGCGCCGAAGCGGAGCCGAACAGCGTTTACATGATGGCGCACTCCGGTGCCCGTGGCTCCGTGACCCAGATGAAGCAGCTGGGCGGGATGCGCGGCCTGATGGCCAAGCCTTCGGGCGAGATCATCGAGACGCCGATCATCTCGAACTTCAAGGAAGGCCTGACCGTGCTGGAGTACTTCAACTCCACCCACGGGGCTCGGAAGGGTCTGTCGGATACCGCTCTGAAGACGGCGAACTCGGGTTACCTGACCCGCCGTCTGGTGGACGTGGCGCAGGACTGCATCATCCGTCAGCACGACTGCGGCACCGAGCGGGCCATCACCGCTGCCGCCGCCGTCAACGACGGCGAGGTGGTGAGCAGCCTTGCGGAGCGTATCCTTGGCCGCGTGGCCAACGAGGATATCATCCACCCCGGCACCGAAGAGGTGCTGGTGGCGCGCAACGAGCTGATCGACGAGCGCAAGGCCGACATGGTCGAGCAGGCCAACGTGGCCACCGTGCGGATGCGCTCGCCCCTCACCTGTGAGGCCGAGGAAGGCGTTTGCGCCATGTGCTACGGGCGCGACCTTGCCCGCGGCACCATGGTCAACACCGGCGAGGCTGTCGGCATCATCGCCGCGCAGTCGATCGGTGAGCCCGGCACCCAGCTGACGATGCGGACGTTCCACATCGGCGGCGTTGCCCAGGGTGGTCAGCAGTCGTTCCAGGAGGCCTCTCAGGAGGGCACCGTGGAACTGCGCAATGCCACGCTCCTCGAGAACGAGGCAGGCGAGCAGATCGTGATGGGCCGGAACATGGTGATGGCGATCATCGACGCCAACGGCACCGAGCGGGCCAGCCACAAGGTGACCTACGGCTCCAAGGTCTTCGTGACCGACGGCCAGAAGGTTGCCCGCGGCGACAAGCTCTACGAGTGGGACCCCTACACCCTGCCGATCATCGCGGAGAAGGCCGGTACGGCCAAGTTTGTCGACCTCACGACCGGCATTGCCGTGAAGGACGAGACCGACGACGCCACCGGCATGACCCAGAAGATCGTGATCGACTGGCGGACTGCACCCAAAGGCAACGAGTTGAAGCCCGAGATCATCATCGTGGGCGAAGACGGCGAGCCGATGCGCAACGATGCCGGCAACCCTGTGACCTACCCGATGTCCGTCGACGCCGTTCTGTCGGTGGAAGAGGGCCAGGAAGTGAAGCAGGGCGACGTGGTGGCACGCATCCCGCGGGAAGGTGCGAAGACGAAGGACATCACCGGTGGTCTGCCGCGTGTGGCCGAACTCTTCGAAGCCCGCCGTCCCAAGGACAACGCGATCATCGCGGAGGCCGACGGCTACGTGAAGTTCGGGCGCGACTACAAGAACAAGCGCCGGATCTCCATCGTGCCGGGTGACGAGAGCCTCGAGCCGATCGAGTACATGGTGCCCAAGGGCAAGCACATCCCGGTGCAGGAAGGCGACTTCGTGCAGAAGGGTGACTACATCATGGACGGCAACCCGGCGCCGCATGATATCCTGTCGATCATGGGTGTCGAAGCGCTGGCCGAATACATGATCGACGAGGTGCAGGACGTCTATCGCCTTCAGGGCGTGAAGATCAACGACAAGCACATCGAGGTCATCGTTCGGCAGATGCTCCAGAAGTGGGAGATCCTCGACTCGGGCGACACGACGCTGCTGAAAGGCGAGCACGTGGACAAGGCCGAGTTCGATGCCGCCAACGAGAAGGCCGTGGCCAAGAGCGGCCGTCCGGCACAGGGCGAGCCGATCCTGCTCGGGATCACCAAGGCGTCGTTGCAGACCCGCAGCTTCGTTTCGGCGGCCTCGTTCCAGGAGACGACCCGTGTGCTCACCGAGGCTTCGGTGCAGGGCAAGCGCGACAAGCTCGTGGGCCTGAAGGAAAACATCATCGTGGGCCGCCTCATTCCGGCGGGCACCGGTGGTGCGACCCAGAAGGTGCGCCGCATCGCGACCGAGCGCGACCAGAAGGTGATCGACGCGCGTCAGGCCGAGGCGGAAGCCGCGGCGGCGCTGGCGGCTCCGATGGACGACGACATCGTGGGTGGCGACGAGTTCGACACGCTGGTGGATACGCCCGAGAGCCGGTAAGCGCCGGCCATCGACAGACACGCAAGGGGGCCTCGCAGCGATGCGGGGCCCCTTTGGCATTTCAGCGGCAGTGTCGGGTCAGAAGCCGAAGAGGCCGAAGGTGGCGGCGTAGGCGGCAAAGAGCAGGGCATCGCTCAGCAGCGCCACGACCAGCAGCAGCAGGCCGGCGATGACCTTGCGCCCGTGGTGGATCATGCCGGCCAGCAGGGCCAGCAGGCCGCTGACCGCGAGGGAGGCCAGCAGCGCGATCATCGCCTGGCTCTCGTGCTTGGCGACATCGGGGCTGCCGGGGGCCATCAGGTAGAGGCAGGCGGCGGCGAGCATGGCGAGGGCCAGAATGGCCTTCCAGCTTGCGGGCATGCGGTGGAGCTTCCACCAGGCGCGCCTTCTGGGCTGGTCGCCGACGTGGTCGAAAGGGTCAGGCAAGTGACTTCTCTCACAGAATATGGCGTTGAAATTCCTCACTAGTTACGCTTGGGAAACTGGCGGGTTTCCGCCGGGAACACCAGTGAAACCCCTTGGACTCGCGGGAATTAACGTGAAAAATACAGCTTGCATGACGTTATGGTAAGTTTTGCTCAACTTCGGGGAGAAAAGGGGCAGAAAATGGCTGGTGGATGGTCGAAGGATGGGGCGGTCAACGAGCAGATCGAAGCGTCGATCAGCGACGAGCTTCAGCGGATGCGGGCCAAGGCCGGGCCGCGGGGCGAGAGCCTGACCCATTGCGCGGAATGCGAGGAGGAGATCCCCGAAAAGCGCCGCGAGGCGATCCCCGGCGTGAAGCTCTGCATCGACTGCCAGCAGGAGCGCGACGGGCGGTTCGAGGCGCGGGCCGGGATCAACCGGCGCGGCTCGAAGGACAGCCAGCTGAAGTGACGCCGCCCGGGGCGGTCGGCGGGTGCAGAGAGACACTTGCGCCTGTCACATAATCCCCCTACCGCTGCGGCCATGGCCGACCTCAACGAAAACCTCCGGGGTGCGATGCTGATGACGGCCTCGATGGCCGCGTTCACCATCAACGACACCTTCGTCAAATCGCTCGCCGGCGAGCTGCCGCTGTTTCAGACCGTGTTCCTGCGCGGCCTCGCGGTAACGCCTCTGCTGGTGCTGCTGGCCTGGTCGCGCGGGGCGCTGCGGCTTCGGATGTCGCGGCGCGATGCGGTGTTGCTGGCGTTTCGCAGCCTGTCGGAGGTTCTGGCCGCGCTGTTCTTTCTGACCGCGCTCTACAACATGCCCCTGGCCAACGCGACGGCCATCCTCCAGGCCGCGCCGCTGATGGTGACGCTGGCCGGCGCGCTGTTCTTTGCGGAGGCGATCGGGATCTGGCGGATGTCGGCCATTCTGGTCGGCTTCGTCGGGGTGCTGCTGATCGTGCAGCCGGGCGGCGAGGGCTTTACCGGCTATTCGATCTGGGCGCTGGCGGCGGTGGTGGCCGTGGTGGCGCGGGACGTGCTGACGCGGATGATGTCGGGCGCGCTGCCCTCGCTCACCGTGGCCACGGTTACCGGCTTCAGCGTGGGGGCGGCGGCCGGACTGGCGGCGCTGTTCGAGCCATGGGTGCCGGTCAGCGGCACCTCGGCGCTGGCGCTTGCCGGGTCGGTGGTGTCGATCCTGTTCGCCTACATGTTCTCGGTCACGGCGGTGCGGATGGGGGACATGGGGTTTGTCGCCCCGTTCCGTTACACCGGGCTGGTCTGGGCGCTGGTGCTGGGCTTCGTGGCCTTCGGCGACTTCCCCGGCCCGCTGACCCTGTTCGGCTCCGCGGTGGTGATCGCCGCCGGGCTCTTTACCTACCTGCGCGAGAGGCGGCTTGCGATTCGGCGGCGTGAAATTTCTCAAGCGCCTCCTCGGTGATCCCGAAGCTCTTCGACAGCGCCCGCGCCACATCGCCCTCGATCGGCACCATCTCCTCGAAGTCCTTCTTCTTGAAGGGGGTGCCGTTGGTCGAGTTCAGCCCGCGCACGAACATGTCTTCGCCTGTGTAGGTGAGCGTGGTCATCTGGCGCCAGATCGTGTCGTGCCGGAAGTGCACCACGGTCTTGTCGACATGGGGGCGGATGTAGACGCCGAGCGCCGGCGTCCAGTACTGCCGCTGTTGGGCGCAGGCGCGGATGCCCTGCTCGTCGATGCAGACGGTGTAGCCCTGGTTGAAGTCGACGGCGAAGCGGTGCTCGCGCTTCATCACCTCGTGGCCATCGTCGAAGGCCTCGCGGAAGCGCTCGACGAAGCGGTAGCTCACCCCGTCGTCGTCATCGAGCCGGAACTGGCCGGTGACGCCGCCCTCGGGGTCGATGTGCTCCTGCATCGCCTTGAGGCAGGCCTCGCGGTGGTTGAGCGGCTCGTACTGGCAGAGCCGGGCCTGGGGCAGGGTGGCGAGCAGATCCTTCAGGCGTTCGTCATAGGCCTTGGGGAGCTGGTTGCCGGTGAGCACGATGAACTTGAAGTCCTCGTCGGTCTGGAGCCGCAAGCCGGGCAGGGTGAAGGTTTCGAAGTAGCGAAACCGCTCCTCGAGGCGCTCTTCGCCATAGAGAAAGTCGATCCGGTCCTGGATGGTGGCGTGCTCGCGCCGGAAGCCACCGAAACAGGGATAGGAAAACCTGCAAATACCGAGAATCTGTACGATGTGACTGGTCCTTGACGTCTGTGCACTGCCCCCGCGGCAGGGTAGGGGGGCGGAGGAGACGTGGCAAGGGGCAGGGCCCGTGCGGCGCCCCCTGCCGGGGCCTTCTAAATCCCGGGATTTTGCCGGTGCGGACAGGTTTGGCTTGATTCCCTGTGGGCAAACAGCCGATACACGCACAAGCCTGCCCCACAAGGGCCCGCAGGTGTTGACAGCCTCCCCGACTCCCCCTATACGCCGCGCTCACGGGACACGTGCGGGCAAACCTGCGCGACATTCCGTATCAAAATCGAAGTGGCCACGATCCAGGCAGCACGTGCCTCGATCCTCTGAGATTCCACCGCGTCGTTTCCGGCAGAGGAAACGGGAGCGGTATTTGCGTTTGGCATTCCGCCTTTCGCGCAAGACCTGAACCGGCGCCGGGCGGTGCACAGCCCGCGCCTTAGATGAACGAACGAGCGAGACGGGGAAAACCGGAATGCCGACGATCCAACAGCTGATCCGCAAGCCGCGGCAGCCCAAAGTCAAACGATCCAAGTCGCAGCACCTTGAAGGCTGCCCGCAGAAGCGTGGTGTTTGCACCCGCGTCTACACCACCACACCGAAGAAGCCGAACTCGGCCATGCGGAAGGTTGCCAAGGTGCGCCTGACCAATGGTTACGAGGTCATCAGCTACATTCCCGGTGAAAGCCACAACCTTCAGGAGCACTCCGTGGTTCTGATCCGTGGCGGCCGTGTGAAAGACCTTCCCGGCGTTCGTTACCACATCCTGCGCGGCGTGCTCGACACGCAAGGCGTCAAAGACCGTAAGCAGCGCCGTTCGAAGTACGGCGCCAAGCGTCCGAAGTAAGAGGAATCACAGATGTCCCGTCGTCACGCTGCCGAGAAGCGCGAAGTCCTGCCTGACGCCAAGTATGGCGATAAGGTTCTGACGAAATTCATGAACAACCTGATGGTCGACGGCAAAAAATCCGTCGCCGAACGCATCGTCTACAACGCGATGGACCGGGTTGAGACCAAGCTGAAGCGGTCGCCCATCGAGGTGTTCGAAGAGGCGCTCGACAACATCAAGCCGTCGGTCGAGGTTCGCTCCCGCCGGGTTGGTGGCGCCACCTACCAGGTGCCCGTCGAAGTGCGCCCCGAGCGTCGCGAAGCGCTGGCCATCCGCTGGCTCATCATCGCCGCGCGGAACCGCAACGAGAACACCATGGAAGAGCGTCTGGCCGGTGAGCTGATCGACGCTGTCCAATCGCGTGGGACCGCTGTGAAGAAGCGTGAAGACACCCACAAGATGGCCGACGCGAACAAAGCGTTCAGCCACTACCGCTGGTAAACCAAGCACACTCCTGAGGACGCATCCAATGGCCCGCGACTACCCCCTCGACCGATACCGCAACTTCGGCATCATGGCGCACATCGACGCCGGCAAGACCACTTGCTCCGAGCGGATCCTGTTTTACACCGGCAAGAGCCACAACATCGGTGAGGTGCATGACGGCGCCGCAACGATGGACTGGATGGAGCAGGAGCAGGAACGCGGGATCACCATCACCTCGGCTGCGACCACCACCTTCTGGGAGCGCACCGAGAACGGCACCGAGCCCGACAGCCCGAAGCACCGCCTGAACATCATCGACACCCCCGGCCACGTTGACTTCACCATCGAAGTCGAGCGTTCGCTGGCCGTGCTCGACGGTGCCGTCTGCGTGCTCGACGCCAACGCCGGCGTGGAGCCCCAGACCGAGACCGTCTGGCGCCAGGCCGACCGCTACAAGGTTCCGCGGATGGTGTTCGTCAACAAGATGGACAAGATCGGCGCCGACTTCTTCAACTGCGTCCGCATGATCGAAGACCGCACCGGCGCCCGCGCCGTGCCGGTCGGCATTCCGATCGGTGCCGAGACCGAGCTTGAAGGTCTGATCGACCTCGTGACCATGGAAGAGTGGCTGTGGCAGGGTGAAGACCTTGGCGCATCGTGGGTGAAGGCCCCGATCCGCGACAGCCTCAAGGACATGGCCGACGAATGGCGCGGCAAGATGATCGAGGCCGCCGTCGAAGAAGACGACGACGCCATGATGGAATACCTCGAAGGCAACGAGCCCGACGTGAAAACCCTGCGCGCCCTGCTGCGCAAGGGCACCCTCGCGCTGCACTTCGTGCCCGTGCTTGGTGGCTCCGCCTTCAAGAACAAGGGTGTTCAGCCGCTGCTCAACGCCGTGATCGACTACCTGCCGAGCCCGCTCGACGTGGTCGACTACATGGGCTTTGCCCCCGATGACGAGACCGAAGAGCGCAACATCGCCCGCCGTGCGGACGACGACATGCCCTTCGCCGGCCTCGCCTTCAAGATCATGAACGACCCCTTCGTCGGCTCGCTCACCTTCACCCGGATCTACTCGGGCAAGATGAACAAGGGCGACAACATCCTGAACTCGACCAAGGGCAAGAAAGAGCGCATCGGTCGGATGATGATGATGCACTCGAACAACCGCGAAGAGATCGAAGAGGCATTTGCCGGCGACATCATCGCGCTGGCCGGTCTGAAGGACACCACCACCGGTGACACGCTCTGCGCCCAGAACGCGCCGGTCGTCCTCGAGACCATGACCTTCCCCGATCCGGTCATCGAGATCGCCGTCGAGCCGAAAACCAAGGCCGACCAGGAGAAGATGTCCCAGGGCCTCGCGCGGCTTGCCGCCGAAGACCCGTCCTTCCGCGTCGAAACCGACCTCGAGTCGGGCCAGACCATCATGAAGGGCATGGGCGAACTTCACCTCGACATTCTCGTCGACCGCCTGAAGCGCGAGTTCAAGGTCGAAGCCAACATCGGTGCGCCTCAGGTGGCCTACCGCGAGACCATCGGCCACGAGATCGAGCACACCTACACCCACAAGAAACAGTCGGGTGGTTCGGGTCAGTTCGCCGAAGTCAAAATGGTCATCTCGCCGACAGAGCCCGGCGAAGGCTACTCCTTCGAGTCCAAGATCGTTGGTGGTGCTGTTCCGAAGGAATACATCCCCGGCGTCGAGAAGGGCGTGAAATCGGTCATGGACTCCGGTCCGCTTGCCGGCTTCCCCGTGATCGACTTCAAGGTCGCGCTGCTCGACGGCAAGTTCCACGACGTGGACTCCAGCGTTCTCGCCTTCGAGATCGCCTCCCGGATGTGCATGCGTGAAGGTCTCAAGAAGGCCGGCGCCAAACTGCTCGAGCCGAT
The DNA here is from genome assembly GCF_024105635.1 of Oceanicola sp. 502str15. NCBI lineage: Bacteria > Pseudomonadati > Pseudomonadota > Alphaproteobacteria > Rhodobacterales > Roseobacteraceae > Oceanicola > Oceanicola sp. 502str15. The sequence continues at coordinate 3,019,258 of NZ_WYDQ01000001.1, read as the reverse complement.
CATGGCCGTGGAGGTGGTGACGCCCGAAGAGTATACCGGTGGTATCATCGGTGACCTGACCTCCCGTCGCGGGCAGGTTCAGGGCCAGGAAAATCGCGGCAACGCGATTGCCATCGACGCCTTCGTGCCGCTGGCCAACATGTTCGGCTACATCAACAACCTGCGCTCCATGTCCTCGGGCCGGGCGAACTTCACCATGCAGTTCGACCACTACGAGCCGGTGCCGCAGAACATCAGCGAAGAAATCCAGGCGAAATACGCGTAAGCGTCCGCCCGCAGAGACAAGGAGGCCATCATGGCTAAGGAAAAGTTTGAACGTAACAAGCCGCATGTGAACATCGGCACGATCGGTCACGTTGACCACGGCAAGACGACGCTGACGGCTGCGATCACCAAGCAGTTTGGCGACTTCAAGGCCTATGACGAGATCGACGGCGCGCCCGAAGAGAAGGCCCGCGGCATCACCATCTCGACCGCCCACGTGGAGTACGAGACCGACGCGCGTCACTACGCCCACGTCGACTGCCCCGGCCACGCCGACTACGTGAAGAACATGATCACCGGTGCCGCCCAGATGGACGGCGCGATCCTGGTCGTGAACGCCGCCGACGGCCCGATGCCCCAGACCCGCGAGCACATCCTGCTCGGCCGTCAGGTTGGCATCCCGAAGATGGTTGTCTTCATGAACAAGGTCGACCAGGTCGACGACGAAGAGCTGCTCGAGCTGGTCGAAATGGAGATCCGCGAGCTGCTGTCGTCCTACGACTACCCGGGCGACGACATTCCGATCATCGCCGGTTCGGCCCTGGCCGCCCTCGAAGGCCGTGACGACAACATCGGCGCCGAGAAGATCGCCGAGCTGATGAAGGCCGTCGACGACTACATCGACACCCCCGAGCGCGCTGTCGACCAGCCGTTCCTGATGCCGATCGAGGACGTGTTCTCGATCTCCGGTCGTGGCACCGTGGTTACGGGCCGCATCGAGCGTGGCGTTGTGAACGTGGGCGACGAGCTTGAGATCGTCGGCATCAAGGACACCACCAAGACGACCTGCACCGGTGTGGAAATGTTCCGCAAGCTGCTGGATCGTGGTGAGGCCGGCGACAACATCGGCGCGCTGCTGCGTGGTATCGACCGTGAAGCCGTTGAGCGGGGCCAGGTGCTCTGCAAGCCGGGTTCGGTGACCCCGCACACCAAGTTCGAGGCCGAAGCCTACATCCTCACCAAAGAGGAAGGTGGCCGTCACACGCCGTTCTTCGCGAACTACCGCCCGCAGTTCTACTTCCGCACCACGGACGTGACCGGGACGGTGACGCTGAAGGAAGGCACCGAGATGGTCATGCCCGGCGACAACGTGTCGTTCACCGTTGAGCTGATCGCCCCGATCGCCATGGAAGACGGCCTGCGCTTCGCCATCCGCGAAGGCGGCCGTACCGTCGGCGCCGGCGTCGTGTCGAAGATCATCGAGTGATCGATTTGTAGGGTGCGCCTCCGGGCGCACCTTCCGAGATGCCCGGTCCGCCGGGTTGACTGAAACCGGTTCGAAGAGGGGCGGCTGCAATCGCCCCTCCTCTCAATCGTAAAGGAACGCAAAAAATGGCCATTCAAAGCCAGAATATCCGCATCCGCCTCAAGGCGTTCGATTACCGCGTGCTGGACGCCAGCACCCAGGAGATCGTGAACACCGCCAAGCGGACCGGCGCGCAGGTGCGCGGGCCCATCCCGCTGCCGAACAAGATCGAGAAGTTCACCGTTCTGCGCGGCCCGCACATCGACAAGAAGTCGCGCGACCAGTGGGAGATCCGCACCCACAAGCGCCTTCTCGACATCATCGACCCCACTCCGCAGACCGTGGACGCGCTCATGAAGCTCGACCTCGCCGCCGGCGTGGACGTTCAGATCTCGGTCTAAGGGAGGGCTACGGATATGTTGCGCTCTGGAGTGATCGCAAAGAAAGTCGGCATGACCCGGCTGTTCATGGAAGACGGAAAGCAGATTCCGGTGACGGTCCTGCAACTCGATGCCCTGCAGGTGGTGGCCAAGCGCACCGCCGAGAAGGATGGCTACTCTGCCGTTCAGCTCGGCGCCGGCACGGCCAAGGCCAAGCGCACCTCCGCGCCGATGCGCGGTGTGTTCGCGGCCTCCAAGGTTGCGCCCAAGCGCAAGCTGGCCGAGTTCCGCGTCGACCCCGAGAACCTCATCGAAGTGGGCGAGGAGATCACCGCCGACCACTACTTTGAAGGTCAGTTCGTGGACGTCTCCGGCACCTCGATCGGTAAGGGCTTTGCCGGTGCGATGAAGCGGCACAACTTCGGTGGCCTTCGGGCCTCCCACGGTGTGTCGATCTCTCACCGTTCGCACGGCTCCACCGGCCAGTGTCAGGACCCGGGCCGCGTGTTCAAAGGCAAGAAGATGGCTGGCCACATGGGCGCTGCCCGCGTGACCACGCAGAACCTTCAGGTTGTCCGCACCGACAGCGGCCGTGGCCTCATCATGGTCAAGGGCGCGGTTCCGGGCTCCAAGGGTGGCTGGGTGACGATCAAGGATGCGGTGAAGAAGCCGTTCCCCGAGAACGCCATTCTCCCCGCCGCGCTGAAGTCTGCCGGTGAAGCCGCTGCGAAGGCCGCTGAAGAAGCCGCCGCCGCCGCTGCCGCCGAGGCCGAAGCCGAAGAGAAGCGCCTGGCCGAAGAAGCCGCTGCCGCCGAGGCCGCAGCCCTTCAGCAAGCCGAAGCTTCGATCGAAGCCGACAAGGCCGAGGACGGTGACGCCGCCCCCGCAGCCGACGAAAAGAAGGACGGTGACGAATGAAACTCGACGTGATCAAACTGGACGGCGGCAAGGCCGGGTCGGTCGATCTGGGCGACGAGGTCTTTGGCCTCGAGCCCCGCGCCGATATCCTGCACCGTGTCGTCCGTTGGCAGCGCAACAAGGCGCAGGCCGGCACCCACAAGGTGAAGACCCGTCGCGAGACGAGCTACTCGACCAAGAAGATTTATCGCCAGAAGGGCACCGGCGGCGCACGCCACGGTGACCGCAACGCGCCGATCTTCCGCAAGGGTGGTATCTACAAGGGTCCGACCCCGCGCAGCCACGGCCACGATCTTCCCAAGAAGATCCGTGCCCTCGGCCTCAAGCACGCACTCTCGGCCAAGGCCGCAGAGGGCAAGCTGGTGATCCTGGAAGACGCCAACATGGCCGAAGCCCGGACCGGTCAGCTCGCCAAGCAGTTCAAGGAGCTGGGCTGGAAGAAGGCGCTGGTGATCGACGGAGCCGAAGTGAACGAAAACTTCCTCCGCGCCTCCGCCAACATCGACGGTCTGGATGTGCTGCCCTCGATGGGCGCCAACGTCTACGACATTCTGAAGCGTGACACCCTCGTTCTCACGAAGGCGGGCGTCGAAGCTCTGGAGGCTCGACTGAAATGAGTGCCAAGGCAGAACATTACGACGTGATCGTGAAGCCGATCATCACCGAGAAGGCCACCATGGCCTCCGAGGCGAATGGTGTGGTTTTCGAGGTCGCCATCGACGCCAACAAGCCGCAGATCAAGGAGGCCGTCGAAAGCCTCTTCGGTGTGAAGGTGAAGGCCGTGAATACGACCATCACCAAGGGCAAGACCAAGCGTTTCCGGGGCCAGCCCGGCAAGCGCAAGGACGTCAAGAAGGCCTATGTGACCCTCGAAGAGGGCAACACGATCGACGTGTCCACCGGGCTCTGATCCGGGCGGTGGGGTCGCCCCCACCAAGATAGATAGCTGGAAGGCCTCGCGGTTCGCGGGGCCTTTCGCGTTTGGGGCCAGGGGAAGAGCGTGGCGGATGCTGTTGGTGCGGGGGGCCACGGTGACGCAGCGGCAACATCGGCCCGGGAAGTGCGCGCGAGGCGCTCGGATTGCCAAATTGATGCCCGAATTTGCGGGAATCCTCCCGATGTCGCTTGGGGGCCGATCTGCAAGGTAGCAAGCGTGGAGACGAGAGGATGGAATACGACCGCAGAGAGCCGATCCGGGGCAAGCCCAGCTTGCGGCCGACGGCCGTGACCAACAAGACCATTGCCGAGCTGCTGGCCGAGGACATGAAGGCCAAGTCGCCGGGGATGACGACGGCGGTGGTGAACAAGACCATCGAGGAGCTGCTCGAGGACGAACGGCGCGAGAAGGCGGATGCCGAGCGCGCTGCCAGGCTGGAGGCCGAGCGGGCCGAGGCCGAGGAGATCGCGCGGATCCGGGCCGAGCGGGAGGTCGCGGCAGCGCGTGCCGCAGCACAGGCGCTGGAGGCCGAGGCCGCCGTTCAGGGCAAACCCTCGTTGCTCAAGCGCCTTTTCGGCGGCTGATGGCCGTAAAACCCGACGCGGGTGCTTGACCTGAAGCCCTGCCTCTCATAACAGAGCACATCCGCAAGAGCCCCGGATTCGTCCGGGGCTTTGGTTTTGGTCGTCTCTACGCCTCAGGTGGTGGGTTTCACCCACCCTACAGCAGGATCGGACGGGCGGAACGGCGGGTCGGGTGGGTGCAAACCCACCACCCCAAGCGGGCACCTACGGGGGCCTAGAACATCAGGGCAGCGCCAGCGCCGCCCGCACAGAAAACGGAAGACAGTTAACATGGCACTCAAGTCGTATAAGCCGACGACGCCGGGCCAGCGTGGGCTGGTTCTGATCGACCGTTCGGAGCTGTGGAAAGGACGTCCTGTCAAATCTCTCACCGAGGGTTTGACCAAGAAGGGCGGCCGGAACAACACCGGACGGATTACCGCGCGTCGTCGTGGTGGTGGCGCAAAGCGTCTCTACCGCATCGTCGATTTCAAACGCACCAAGATGGACGTGACCGCGACCGTCGAGCGGATTGAATACGATCCCAACCGCACCGCTTTCATCGCCCTCATCAAGTATGAAGATGGCGAGCAGGCCTACATCCTTGCCCCTCAGCGTCTCGCCGTTGGCGACTCCGTGGTTTCGGCCGCGAAGGCCGACGTGAAGCCGGGCAACGCGATGCAGTTCATCGGCATGCCGATCGGTACGATCATTCACAACATCGAGCTGAAGCCCGGCAAGGGTGGCCAGATCGCACGCGCCGCGGGCACCTACGCCCAGTTCGTCGGCCGTGACGGTGGCTACGCCCAGATCCGTCTCAGCTCGGGCGAGCTTCGTCTCGTGCGTCAGGAATGCATGGCCACCGTCGGTGCCGTCAGCAACCCCGACAACTCCAACCAGAACCTCGGCAAGGCCGGCCGCGTGCGCCACATGGGCAAGCGTCCGTCTGTTCGCGGTGTTGCGATGAACCCGATCGACCACCCCCATGGTGGTGGTGAAGGCCGCACCTCCGGTGGCCGGACCCCGGTTACCCCGTGGGGCAAGGACACCAAGGGTCGCCGCACCCGTGACAAGAACAAGGCGTCGCAGAAGCTGATCATCCGCTCGCGTCACGCCAGGAAGAAGGGTCGCTAAGACATGTCTCGTTCTGTATGGAAGGGCCCCTTTGTTGACAGCTATGTCCTCAAGAAGGCCGAAAAATCCCGCGAGTCGGGTCGCAACGAGGTCATCAAGATCTGGTCGCGTCGCTCCACCATCCTGCCCCAGTTCGTGGGGCTCACCTTCGGCGTCTACAACGGCAAGAAGCATATCCCGGTGAACGTTTCCGAGGACATGATTGGCCAGAAGTTCGGTGAATATTCTCCGACTCGCACCTACTACGGCCACGCCGCCGACAAGAAAGCGAAGAGGAAGTAACCATGGGTAAGGATAAGAATCCCCGCCGCGTGGAAGACAACGAGGCGCTCGCCAAGTCGCGCATGCTTCGTACCTCGCCGCAGAAGCTGAACCTCGTCGCTGCGATGATCCGTGGCAAGAAGGTCGAGAAGGCCCTGGCCGATCTCACCTTCTCCAAGAAGCGGATCGCTGCGGATGTGAAGAAGTGCCTTCAGTCCGCCATCGCCAACGCCGAGAACAACCACAACCTGGACGTCGACGAGCTGATCGTCGCTGAGGCCTGGGTCGGCAAGAACATGACGATGAAACGCGGTCGCCCCCGGGCCCGTGGCCGTTTCGGCAAGATCGTCAAACCGTTCGCCGAGCTGACCATCAAGGTCCGCCAGATCGAGGAGCAAGCCTGATGGGTAACAAGGTCAATCCGATCGGTATGCGTCTGCAGGTGAACCGCACCTGGGACAGCCGCTGGTATGCCGATACCAAGGACTACGGCAACCTTCTGCTCGAAGACATCGCGATCCGCGAGTTCATCGAGGAAGAGTGCAAGCAGGCCGGCGTCAGCCGTGTGATCATCGAGCGCCCGCACCGCAAGTGCCGGGTGACCGTTCACACCGCGCGCCCCGGCGTGATCATCGGCAAGAAAGGCGCTGACATCGAAGGTCTGCGCAAGAAGCTGGCGAACATGACCGACAGCGAGCTGCACCTGAACATCGTCGAGGTGCGCAAGCCCGAGCTGGACGCCGCCCTGGTGGCCGAAAGCATCGCGCAGCAGCTCGAGCGCCGGGTGTCGTTCCGCCGTGCCATGAAGCGCTCGGTCCAGAACGCCATGCGCATGGGTGCCCTCGGCATCCGGGTCAACGTCGCGGGCCGCCTCGGCGGCGCCGAGATCGCCCGGACCGAGTGGTATCGTGAGGGCCGCGTGCCGCTTCACACCCTGCGTGCCGACATCGACTATGCCCACGCCGAAGGCTCCACCGCCTACGGCATCATCGGCATCAAGGTCTGGATCTTCAAAGGCGAGATCATGGAGCACGACCCTGCTGCCCGTGATCGCAAGGCCCAGGAACTCCAGGAAGGCGGCGGCCCGCGCCCCCGCCGCGACCGGTAAGGAGACGGAAGAATGCTGCAACCAAAACGCACGAAATTCCGCAAGATGCACAAGGGCCGCATCCGCGGCCAGGCGAAGGGCGGGTCTGACCTGAACTTCGGCACCTTCGGCCTGAAGGCAGTGGAGCCCGAGCGCATCACCGCCCGCCAGATCGAGGCTGCCCGCCGTGCCATGACGCGCCACATGAAGCGTCAGGGCCGCGTCTGGATCCGGATCTTCCCCGATTTGCCCGTCACCTCCAAGCCGGTCGAAGTCCGGATGGGTAAAGGTAAGGGCTCGGTGGACTTCTGGGCCGCCAAGGTGAAGCCCGGCCGCGTGATGTTCGAGATCGACGGCGTGTCCGAGGACGTCGCCCGCGAGGCCCTGCGCCTGGCCGCGATGAAGCTGCCGATCAAGACCCGGACGATCGTTCGCGAAGATTGGTAAGGTCGCGCTTGCCGCGACCAGTGCGGTGTAGCGATTGGCAAAGCCAATTGCGGGCCGCACACCGGTGAAGAAAAGAGAACCCCCGCTGGAGTGATCCGGCGGGGGTTTTTCCGTGTTGGCGGGGAGCGGTGTGGGCGATCACCCCAGAGTCCGCATCCCCCGCTCCATCAGCTCGCGCATGAAGCGCTGGTATTTTACACCGCGCTTCTCCGCCTCGGCGCGGATCGCGGCGAGTTGGCTTTCCGGCAGGCGCATGGTGACGCGGGCGGATTTGTCCTCATACTCGTAGCGGGCAGGCTCGGCGGCGCTCCAGTCGAACTCCGACAGGTCGGCCTCCTCCACGAAGGTCTCCGCCGCCGCGTCACTCGGGAGGCTTGGCCATGGCTTCTCTTGCGTCTTCATAGCGTTCAATCTCCTTGGCGTGCATGTAGCGCGCGCTGATCGGGCGGAGCCAAAGAGCGCCGTCCTTCTCCCGGTGCATGTAGACCAGGAACACATGCCGGCCGTCTGACGTGGCCCCGGCGGTGCGAAAACGTGGTTCACCGGGGAAAGGGTCTGGGATGCGGAGGGTAATGGTGCGGAGCACATGCTCGATCTCGGCTTGAGACACGCCATGTTTGCCGCACTTCGGCCAGTTCCCGGCATCCCAGTCGATCCCGATGATCTTCATTGATCATATGTGCACGGTTGTGCGTACAAAATCAAGCAGGGTCACTCCCACCGATAGTTGAAACTCACCGACACCCGCTCCTCCTCGGCCATGTTCATCGGCACCTCGTGGCGGAGCCAGCTTTCCCAAAGCAGCACGTCTCCCACCGCGGGGGCGACCGAGACGAAGCGTTTCAGCTCTTCGCGGCAGCCCTTCCGGCGCATCGGGGCGGCCATCATGCGGGCGGAGCGCGGGTCTTCCAGTTTCAGGGCCGAGGTGCCTTCGGGCATCGACACGTAGGTGGTGCCGGAGATCACCGCGTGGGGGTGGATGTGGGAGCCGTGGGTGCCGCCCTCGGGGAGGATGTTGATCCAGAGGTCTTCGAGCACCAGGGCGCGACCGTCGAGGTCGAACTGGAGGTCTTCGGTGAAGGCGGCGACGTGGGCGTCGAGCGATTTGGCCAGCGCCTTGAAGATCGGGAAACGCCAGGGGAGGTCGGAGAGCGAAGCGTAGGAGGTGTAGCCCGGATAGCCGTTTTCCTCGCACCATTCCTGCCCGGCCTCGTCGTCTTCGGCGATGGTGAAGCAGGAGGTTTCCAGCTCGTCCGGGTCCACGGCGGGGCCATGCTCGGAGAGGGCGGCGCGGTAGAGGCGGGTGACGAAGAGGGAGGAGATATCGGGCATGGGGGCCTCCGGTGGTTGGGGTGATGCCGGGGTAGCACCCGCTCCACGTCGGGGGAAGGCTGTAGGGTGGGTGGCAACCCACCAATCGAACGCCATTTAGAGTTGATATCAACTGACCACAGTGCTACCGATTCTCCCGAAATCGGAGGCCCTGACATGAAACTCGCCGGCTGGATCATTCTCGCGCTTTTCGCCCTCTTCATGCTGGGGGCCTCCGTGGCACCCAAGCTGCTGAAGCTCGATGTGGCCCGCGCGCCTCTGGAGCAGATCGCCTATCCGGTGAAATACCTCGTGCTGATTGGCCTGATGGAGCTGTTCTTCACCCTGCTGGTGCTCTACCCGCGCACCAGTCTGCTGGGCGGCATCCTGATGACCGGCCTGCTCGGCGGGGCCATCGCCAGCCAGCTCCGGGCCGAGATGCCGCTTGCCTCGCACACCCTTTTCGGGGTCTATCTCGGCCTCTTCATGTGGCTGGGCATTGCCCTGCGCGCGCCCGCGGTGCTGGCGCTGCTGACCGGGCGGGGGCAATAGCGGCCAAAAGCCCTTGCCACGCCGCTGATTCCCCCCTATAGGGCGGGCCTTCACCATGTGAACTCCACCGGAACTGGGGTCACCCAAAAGGGGCCCGCCGGTGATTGTTGAAAAAGGAAATAGGCGATGAACGCCCAGGAACTGCGTGACAAGACGCCGGATCAACTCCGCGACGCGCTTGTCGACCTCAAGAAAGAAGCCTTCAACCTGCGTTTCCAGCAGGCCGGCGGCCAGATCGAAAACACCGCCCGCATGCGCATCGTGCGCCGTGACGTGGCCCGTGTGAAGACGATCCTCAACGAAAAAGCGGCCGCAGCCGCAAATGCGGAGGCGTAAGAATATGCCCAAACGTATCCTTACCGGTGTCGTCACCAGCGACCAGAACGAGCAGACCGTTACCGTTCAGGTCGAGCGCCGCTTCAAGCACCCGCTTCTGCACAAGACCGTGCGGAAGTCGAAAAAGTATCGCGCCCACGATGAGGCCAACACCTTCAAGGTGGGCGATCAGGTTCGCATTCAGGAATGCGCGCCGAAATCGAAGACGAAACGCTGGGAGGTTCTGACGGCCTGAGGCCAACAGACCTTTCCGGTTTGATCGAAACCCTGGGGGAGCTAACGAGAACAGCCCCCATAGGTCGGGAGAAACCTAAATGATCCAGATGCAGACCAATCTGGATGTAGCTGACAACTCCGGCGCTCGCCGGGTTCAGTGCATCAAGGTCCTGGGTGGTTCCAAGCGTAAGTACGCTTCGGTCGGCGACATCATTGTCGTCTCCGTCAAGGAAGCCATCCCGCGCGGCCGCGTGAAGAAAGGGGACGTCCGCAAGGCCGTCGTCGTTCGCACCGCCAAGGAAGTTCGCCGCGAAGACGGCACCGCGATCCGCTTCGATCGCAACGCCGCCGTCATTCTCAACAACAACAACGAGCCTGTCGGGACCCGTATCTTCGGCCCAGTCGTTCGCGAGCTTCGCTCGAAGAACTTCATGAAGATCATCTCGCTCGCCCCGGAGGTGCTGTAAGATGGCCGCGAAACTGAAGAAGGGTGACACGGTTGTCGTGCTCACCGGCAAGGACAAGGGCAAGACCGGCGATATCGTCTCGGTCGACCCGAAGGCCGGCAAGGCCGTGGTGGAAGGGCTGAACATGGCCATCCGTCACCAGCGCCAGAGCCAGAACAGCCAGGGCGGCCGCGTGCCGACCTCGATGCCGATCGACCTCTCGAACCTCGCCTATGTGGATGCCAACGGCAAAGCCACCCGCGTCGGGTTCAAGGATCAGGACGGCAAGAAGGTGCGCTTCGCCAAGACCACGGGAGACGTGATCGATGCTTGATGCAGCCAGCTACACCCCCCGTCTCCGGACGCACTACAACGAGACCGTTCGCCCCGCTCTGAAAGAAGAGTTCGGCTACAAGAACGACATGCAGATCCCGCGTCTGGACAAGATCGTGCTCAACATCGGCTGTGGTGCCGAAGCCGTGCGCGACAGCAAGAAGGCCAAGTCGGCCCAGGAAGACCTGACCAAGATCGCAGGCCAGCAGGCCATGGTGACCAAGGCCAAGAAATCCATCGCCGGCTTCCGGGTGCGTGAAGAGATGCCGCTGGGCGCGAAAGTGACCCTGCGCGGCGAGCGGATGTATGAATTCCTCGATCGTCTCGTCACCGTCGCCATGCCCCGCGTCCGCGACTTCCGCGGCATCTCGGGCAAGAGCTTCGACGGCCGCGGCAACTATGCCCTCGGCCTGAAAGAGCACATCGTCTTCCCCGAGATCGAGTTCGACAAGGTCGACGAAGTCTGGGGCATGGACATCATCATTTGCACCACCGCGGCGACCGACGCGGAAGCCAAGGCACTGTTGACCCAGTTCAACATGCCCTTCACCAGCTGAGGAAACCGACCATGGCAAAGAAAGCAATGATCGAACGCGAGAAGAAGCGTCAGAAGCTGGTGGATCAGTATGCCGCCAAGCGGGCAGCGCTGAAAGAGATCGCGAATGACGAGAGCAAACCGATGGAAGAGCGGTTCAAGGCCCGGCTGAAGCTGGCCAAACTGCCCCGCAACTCTTCGGCCACGCGCCTTCACAACCGCTGCCAGCTCACTGGCCGCCCGAAGGCGTATTACCGCAAACTCAAGATGTCTCGTATCATGCTGCGCGAGCTGGCCTCCAACGGTCAGATCCCCGGCATGGTCAAGTCGTCCTGGTAAGGAGGGTATGAGATGAACGATCCTCTCGGAGATATGCTGACCCGCATCCGCAATGCGCAGATGCGTGGCAAGTCCACCGTCCGGACGCCGGCTTCCAAGCTGCGTGCCTGGGTTCTCGATGTGCTGGCCGACGAAGGCTACATCCGCGGCTATGAGCCCGTGGAAGGCACTGCCCACCCGGAAATCGAGATCAGCCTGAAGTACTACGAAGGCACCCCGGTTATCCGCGACCTCAAGCGCGTGTCCAAACCCGGCCGTCGGGTTTACATGGGCGTTGGCGACATCCCCTCGGTCCGTCAGGGCCTTGGCGTTTCCATCGTCTCGACCTCGCGCGGCGTCATGTCCGATGCAAATGCCCGCTCTGCCAATGTTGGCGGAGAGGTGCTTTGCACCGTGTTCTAAGGAGGCCATGCAATGTCTCGTATTGGTAAAAAGCCGGTCGATCTGCCCAGCGGAGTTTCTGCTGCGGTCTCCGGCCAGACCATCGAAGTGAAGGGCCCCAAGGGGTCGCGCAGCTTCACCGCCACTGACGACGTGACCCTTGCGGTCGAGGACAATGCCGTTTCGGTCAAGCCGCGCGGTTCCTCGAAGCGGGCCAAGCAACAGTGGGGCATGAGCCGCACCATGGTTGCCAACCTCGTGCAGGGCGTGTCCGACGGGTTCAAGAAAGAACTCGAGATCAACGGCGTGGGCTACCGCGCGCAGATCCAGGGCAACACCCTGAAGCTGTCGCTGGGCTACTCGCACGAAGTCAACTTCGACGTGCCCCAGGGTGTGACCGTAACCTGCCCCAAGCAGACCGAGATCATCGTTGAAGGCGCAGACCAGCAGCTCGTCGGCCAGGTCGCGGCAAACATCCGCGAATGGCGCAAGCCGGAGCCCTACAAGGGCAAGGGCATCAAATACAAAGACGAGTATATCTTCCGCAAGGAAGGCAAGAGGTAAGGAACGGACACATGGCAAACACCAAACGCCAACTGTTCCTCAAGCGCCGCATGCGCGTGAGGAGCAAGCTTCGCAAGGTGAACGCGGGCCGCGTGCGGCTCTCCGTCCACCGCAGCAACAAGAACATCAGCGTGCAGCTGATCGACGACGTGCAGGGCATCACCCTCGCCTCCGCCTCCACCCTGGAGAAGGATCTGGGCGTGGTCGGCAAGAACAACGTGGAGGCCGCCGTGAAGGTGGGCGCCGCGATTGCCGAGCGGGCCAAGAAGGCCGGCGTGGAAGAGGCCTACTTCGACCGTGGCGGCTTCCTGTTCCACGGCAAGGTGAAGGCACTCGCCGATGCTGCCCGTGAGGGTGGTCTGAAGATCTAAGCGGTGGGTTTCACCCACCCTGAAGAACCTGCGAGGGGCAGCGCGTTTGCCCCTCCGATGATCCGGGGCCGCAAGAGTGGCCACCTGGGTTGGAAACAACCGGCCCTCGCGCCGACCATGAAAAGGACGCCATGAATGGCTGAACGTGACAACAACCGCCGTGGCCAGCGCCGCGACCGTGACGAAACTCCGGAGTTTGCCGATCGCCTCGTGGCGATCAACCGGGTGTCGAAAACCACCAAGGGCGGCAAGAACTTCGGCTTCGCCGCGCTCGTCGTCGTCGGCGACCAGAAGGGCCGCGTGGGCTTCGGCAAGGGCAAGGCCAAGGAGGTCCCCGAGGCCATCCGCAAGGCCACCGAGCAGGCCAAGCGCCAGATGATCCGCGTGCCGCTCCGTGAGGGCCGCACCCTGCACCACGACATCGAAGGCCGCCACGGTGCTGGCCGCGTCGTGATGCGCACCGCCCCGCACGGTACTGGTATCATCGCCGGTGGTCCGATGCGTGCCGTCTTCGAAATGCTCGGCGTCCATGACGTTGTTGCCAAGTCGATCGGTTCGCAGAACCCCTACAACATGATCCGCGCCACGCTCGACGGCCTGACCAAGGAAGCCAGCCCCCGCATGGTCGCGCAGCGTCGCGGCAAGAAGGTGGCCGACATCCTCAAGAAGCCGGAAGATGCGCCGGCCGAAGAAACCGCTGAAGCGTAAGGAAACCGATCCATGGCCAAGACAATCGTCGTCAAGCAGATCGGCTCCCCGATCCGCCGCCCCGAGATCCAGCGCAAGACGCTGATCGGCCTCGGGCTGAACAAGATGCACAAGACCCGCGAACTCGAGGATTCCCCGAGCATCCGCGGCATGGTCGCCAAGATCCCGCACCTCGTCGAGATCATCGAAGAGCGCGGCTAAGGCGAACGGCGGGATTTCCGCCGAAGAGTTTGGAGCACCCCGGTTCGAAAGAGCCGGGGTGTTTTCGTTTGGGGGAGATCAGTGGCAATGCAGGGGCTGAGACCCGGCATGGCAACATTGTCCGGCAGGAGAGCTCTTTCGGCAGCCTCCCCCATGGGAGACCTCGCCGTTCTGGCTGAGCCCGCCAAGAACGATGGGCGCCCCGATAGCCGGGAATGTGAGGAGCGAAATCGAGAGTGCGGTCGCAAGAAGTTTCAACGTATGACCCTTTCCTATTAACGAAATCTTAAGATCTATGTGATCCGGATCATCAGCAGACTCTATGCGTGCGTCAAGCATCTGGTTTCGATGGGGCATTTGTGTGGTCGCCCGGGGCGTGTAGGGTGGGTGAAAACCCACCAATAAAAACGAGCAGCCCTATGACCCGCCTTCTCCTGATTCTGCCCCTCGCCCTCGCCGCCTGTTCCAAGGATCGCGGCCCCGATGCGGTGGCGGCCTATCCCGACCTCTATCTCTGCCAGCTCGAAGGCGGGCAGGAGAAGATCGAGAACGACTATGAGCGCCGCGCCGTGGAGGGCGAGATCGCGCGGCGGGGGCTGGAGTGTTACCGCGGCACGATCAAGACCGACTCGCCGCTGTTCCGGTGAACCCGGGCCGGGGAGGCTTGCGGTTTCTGCATTGCGGCAATGCGATAACAGATGTGGTCACTCGATAGGCAAAGCGCGTATTGGAGCGTCTGAAATCTAGCCACATTGGAAAGTTGCATGACCCGCCTGTTCGCCCTCGTCGCCCTGATGACCCGCAAGACCGCCGCCACCCCGTGCCCGCACTGGTCCGACTACCTGCGCCAGACTCGCGGCTGAAACCTGCCGGTGCGCACAGAAGCGGCCTGACGCCTACGAAAATGTCATTTGCCGCAGGGTCATCTGCACTATCTTCCTTTCCATCAACAGGAGAGGACAGCCATGACCCAGACCAGACGCACCTTCCTGGCCACCGCCGCTGCCAGCGCCGGGGCCATCACCATCCTGCCCTATGCCGCAACTGCCGCAGCGCACGGGGCCGATAGCTTCGCCACAGAGAACGGCGAGATCACCATTCACCCCGTCGACCACGCCAGCTTCGTGATGGAGACCCCGGCGGGCACGATCTACGTCGACCCGGTGGGGGACGCGGCCGCCTATGCCGACTTCCCCGCCGCCGATCTCATCCTCATCACCCACGAGCACGGCGACCACTTCAACGCCGAGACCCTCGCGGCGCTGCGCGGCGAGGCCCACCTCATCACCAACCCTGCGGTGGCCGAGAAGCTGGGCGATGCCGCGCCCGACGAGGTGCTGGCCAATGGCGAGAGCACCGAGTGGAACGGCGTCGCGATTGATGCGATCCCGGCCTACAACACCACCGAGGACCGGCTGAACTTTCACCCGCAGGGCCGTGACAACGGCTATGTGCTCACCCTCGACGGCTTCCGCACCTATGTTTCGGGCGACACCGAGGACATCCCCGAGATGCGCGCGCTCGAAAACATCGACCTCGCCTTCGTCTGCATGAACCTGCCCTTCACCATGACCGCCGAGCAGGCGGCTTCGGCGGTGAAGGAGTTCGCGCCGAGCTACGTGTATCCCTACCACTATCGGGGCCGCGACGACGGCACCCAGGACCCCGAGGCCTTTGCCGCGCTGGTGGCCGACACCTCCGAGGTCAAGTTCGGTGGCTGGTACAAGGAAATGGAAACCTGAGCCGCAGGACGGCCTGAAAATCAGAAGGCCCCGGAGTTCGCTCCGGGGCCTTCGTGTTTTCAGGATGCGGCGCGGTTGCCGCCGCCCTTGGAGCGGCGCGGCCTGCGGCGCTTCTGGCCGCCGGGCTTGGGCGCTGCGGCGCGTGCGGGCTTCTGGCCTTCGCCACCCCCGCCCCCGCGACGCCGGCCACCGCCGCCGCCACCGGGCTTGCCACGGCCACCGCCGCCACCACGGGCAGGGCGCTTCATCGGCTCCCAGGCCTCGCCGGAGGCAACCGGAATGCTCTTGCCCATGACCTTCTGCACGTCCTTCAGCTCGCCCATCTCCTCGGCGGAGACATAGGCGATGGCGGTGCCGTCCCGGCCCGCCCGCGCGGTGCGGCCAATCCGGTGCACGTAGTTGTCGGGCACGTTGGGCATGTCGTAGTTGTAGACGTAGCGCACCTCGGGAATGTCGATGCCCCGCGCCGCCACGTCGGTGGCCACCAGCACCATCAGCTCGCCTTCACGGAAGCCCGAAAGCGCCCGGTCGCGCTGACCCTGGCTCTTGTTGCCGTGGATCGACCCGGCGGCAAAGCCGGCCTTCTCTAGGTGCTTCTTGATCCGCTCCGCACCGTGCTTGGTGCGCGAAAACACCAGCGCCGCCTCGTTGGGGTGCTTGCCGAGGTGCTTGATGAGCATCGACTGCTTGTCGCCCTGGTCGACGAAGTGCAGGCACTGGTCGATCTTGTCGGCGGGTTTGCCGGCGGGGGCGGTTTCGATCTTCACCGGGTCGTTGAGGTAGGCGGTCGAGAGCTCTTCCATCAGCTTGGGCATGGTGGCCGAGAACAGCATGGTCTGCCGGTCCTTGGGCAGCAGCGGGGCGATCTGGCGCAGCGCGTGGATAAAGCCCATGTCGAGCATCTGGTCGGCCTCGTCGAGCACCAGGAAGCGGGCGGCGTCGAGCCGCACGGCCTTGCGCTCCAGCAGGTCGATCAGGCGGCCCGGCGTGGCAACGAGCAGGTCGGTGCCGCGGCCCAGCTTCTGGATCTGCGGGTTGATCGAAACGCCGCCGACCACGAGGTTGGTGCGCAGTTGGGTGCCCTTGGCGTAGCCTTGCAGGTTCTCGACGATCTGCTTGGCGAGTTCGCGGGTGGGGGCGAGGATGAGGCCGCGCACCGATTTCGGATCGGGCTTGCCCTCGATCCGCAGCAGGGCGGACACGATGGGCAGGCCGAAGGCGGCGGTCTTGCCGGTGCCGGTCTGGGCAAGGCCCATCACGTCACGCCCGTTCATGGCGTGGGGGATGGCCTTGGTCTGGATCGGGGTCGGCTTGGTGATGTTCATTTCGGCCAGGTTGGCCAGGAGTTTGGGCGGAAGGCCCAGCATGTCGAAATCCAAAGGATTGTCCTTTTCAGGCGGGCGGCATCGGCCACCCGCAAATGGCGGGCGCGGCCCATCGCGGGCAGCACGTCACAGTTGGGTTGCGCGCAACGCACCACACGTGGGCCGGATTGCCCCTGTGCTTGCCTTGGCGTCTGACCCCCCGCGTGATCTGGGAACCATATGTGGTGAAAGAATGCCGTGCGGGCCGTTCAGTAACTGGTATCGCCACGCTGCCCCGCTCACGCGGCGGGTGCGGCATGAGGGGCATATGAGGGGTAATGTGTTGAAAGTCAATGAATGGCGTCGGCCCCGACGCGCAAACGTCGGGGCGTTGCCATTCTGCCCGCCTTACGAGTTGTGGTCGTAGGCGCTTTCGCCATGCAGGGCGAGATCGAGCCCGGTGTGCTCGATCTCCTCGTCCACCCGCAGCGGGGCGACGAGTCGGCAGAGATAGATCAGCGCGAAGGTGACGACGGTGGTGAAGACCCCGACGATGGCGAGGGAGCCAAGCTGCGCCGCCCAGCTGCCCGCGCCGAAGGCCGCGATCATGATCGTGCCGAAGATGCCGCCCACGCCATGCACCGCCATCACGTCGAGCGTGTCGTCGATGCGCACCTTGTTGCGGATCAGCCCCACGGCCTCCTGGCAGAGGATGCCCGCCACCGCGCCGATCACCAGCGCCTCGATCGGCCCGACGAACCCCGAGGCCGGGGTGATCGAGGCGAGGCCCGCGATGGTGCCGGTCACAGCGCCGACAACCGAGGCCTTGCCGTATTTGATCTTTTCCCAGAGTGCCCATGTGAGCGTGGCCGTTGCGGCGGAAATATGGGTGACGGTCAGCGCCATGGCCGCGCCCCCATCGGCCGCAAGCTGCGAGCCGCCGTTGAAGCCGAACCAGCCGACCCAGAGCAGCGAGGCCCCGATCACCACGTAGCCGGGGTTGTGCGGCGGCTTGTTGTCATCCTTCCGACGGCCCAGAACGGCGGCAAGGATCAGCGCGGCGATGCCCGCCGTCTCGTGCACCACGATGCCGCCGGCAAAGTCCTTCACGCCCGTTTCGCCGAAGATCCCGCCATCGGCCAAAAAGCCGCCGCCCCAGATCCAGTGCACCACCGGCGCGTAGCAGAGCAGCATCCAGAGGCCGGAAAAGAGCAGCACGAAGCCGAAGCCGATCCGCTCGACATAGGCGCCGACGATGAGGGCAGGGGTGATGATGGCGAAGGTCATCTGGAAGGCGAAGAACAGGATCTCGGGCAGGGTGCCCGTGAGGCTGTCGGTGGTGACGCCATTCAGGAACATCTTGCCAAGCCCGCCCCACCAGCTTGCGGCGTCGCCGAAGGCGATGGAGTAGCCCGCCACCAGCCAGAGCACGCTCATCAGGCAGGCGATGGCGTAGCATTGCATGAAGACGCTGAGCACGTTGCGGGCGCGCACGAGGCCGCCGTAAAACAGGGCAAGCCCCGGCAATGTCATCATCAGCACCAGGGCCGTGGCCACGATGATCCAGGCGGTATCTGCGCCGTTCATGTTGTCCCCTCCTCGTTTGGTCGCGGCTGAAAGACGGTCTGGCGGGCGCAAAGAAAAGCAGCGATTGCCTGTGAAGCCGATGAAAATGGGGGCAGATTGAGAAATGACTGCCATATGCGCAGTTTCCTGCAAGAGCGCCCAATAAATAGACGGAAAGAAAATTCGCGCGCCCCGCGAATAATCCGACGGGGCCGGGCGTATCCCTCCTGTCTGCACGATGCAGGCCAGACATGGAGACAGATTGAAATGACCAGAACCTTCCTCATCGCCGCGCTTTTCGCATCCACCGCCACCTTCGCCATGGCCGACGCCCACGGCGGCGCACCCGTGCAGGAGGCCACCCTCGACGGCGCGGCCTACCTGACCGACGCCAACGGCATGACCCTCTACACCTTCGACAAGGACGCCTCCGGCCCCTCCGTCTGCTACGACGCCTGCGCCGACAGCTGGCCGCCGCTGGTGGTCGATGCCGGCATGGCGCTGCCCGAGGGCTATGCCCTGTCCGAGCGCAAGGACGGCGCGGTGCAGGTCACGTGGAACGGCGAGCCGCTCTACTTCTGGGCCGGCGACAGCGAGCCCGGCGACATGACCGGCGATGGCGTGGGCGGCGTGTGGCACGTGGCCCGTCCCTGAGCCGCACCCTCGGGGCGCACCGGGCAGGCAAAAGCGGGCCTTGATCGGTGCGCCCCAAGGCACTATACGCCCCCGGTGGCCCATGAGGGCCCGATTCACAAACCAAGAAAAGCCGCGTCCGCCCATCTCGCTTCGGGGGTGTGTCCGGCAAGGAGAAGCGACATGAAACTCAATGAACTCCGTCCCGCCGACGGCTCCACCCATTCCAAAAAGCGCGTGGGCCGTGGCCCCGGTTCCGGCAAGGGTAAAA
This sequence comes from Oceanicola sp. 502str15, assembly GCF_024105635.1. NCBI lineage: Bacteria > Pseudomonadati > Pseudomonadota > Alphaproteobacteria > Rhodobacterales > Roseobacteraceae > Oceanicola > Oceanicola sp. 502str15. Next base: position 3,000,212 of record NZ_WYDQ01000001.1, on the reverse strand, counting down.
CCGCCGGCCGTGGTATCAAGGGCCAGAAGTCTCGCTCGGGTGTGGCCATCAATGGCTACGAGGGCGGCCAGATGCCGATCTACCAGCGTCTTCCCAAGCGCGGCTTCAACAAGCCGAACCGCAAGAAGTTCGCCGTGGTCAACCTCGGCCTGATCCAGAAATTCGTGGACGAAGGCAAGCTCGACGCCAAGGGCACCATCGACGAGGATGCGCTGATCGCGTCCGGTCTGGTGCGCCGCAAGCTCGATGGCGTGCGCGTTCTGGCCAAGGGTGATGTGACCGCCAAGCTGTCGCTCACCGTGACCGGCGCCTCCAAGTCGGCCATCGAGGCCGTCGAAAAAGCAGGCGGCTCGCTTTCGGTCACTTCCGCACAGGCTGCCGAGTAAACGGTTGCCCCGGGCGGTATGGCCTCCTACATGGCTAAATGACATACATGCGCCGCCGGTCCTGACAGGGCCCGGCGGCGCATCGGCATAACGAGAAGAGCACAACCCAATGGCATCAGCAGCAGAGCAAATGGCCGCCAACATGAGCTGGGGGGCCATCGGCAAGGCCCCGGAGCTGCGTGCGCGGATCTTCTTCACCATCGGTCTGCTGATCGTGTACAGGCTCGGCACCTACATCCCGGTGCCCGGCATCGACGGCAACGCGCTGCGGGCCTTCATGGAAAGCGCCAACGCCGGCCTCGGCGGTGTGCTCAACATGTTCACCGGCGGCGCCATCAGCCGGATGGGCATCTTTGCCCTCGGCATCATGCCCTACATCTCCGCCTCGATCATCGTGCAGCTCATGACGGCCATGGTGCCGGCGCTTGAACAGCTCAAGAAAGAGGGCGAGCAGGGCCGCAAGAAGATCAACCAGTACACCCGCTACGGCACCGTGCTTCTGGCGACCTTCCAGGCCTATGGCCTCGCCGTGTCGCTGCAGAACGGGTCGGCCGACGGGGTGCCCTTCGTCAACGATCCGGGCCTGTTCTTCATCGCCTCCTGCGTCATCACGCTGGTCGGCGGCACCATGTTCCTGATGTGGCTCGGCGAGCAGATCACCGCGCGTGGCATCGGCAACGGCATCTCGCTCATCATCTTCGTCGGCATCGTCGCCGAAATGCCCGCCGCGCTGGCGCAGTTCTTCGTGCAGGGCCAGACCGGGGCGATCTCGGGCGGGGTGGTGATTGGTGTGATCGTCATGATCGTCGCCGTGCTGACCTTCGTGGTCTTCATGGAGCGCAGCCTGCGCAAGATCCACATCCAGTACCCGCGCCGCCAGGTCGGCATGAAGGTCTATGACGGCGGTTCCAGCCACCTGCCGATCAAGGTGAACCCGGCCGGCGTGATCCCGGCGATCTTCGCCAGCTCGCTGCTGCTGCTGCCCACCACGATCAGCACCTTCTCCGGCTCCCAGACCGGCCCGGTGATGAGCACCATCCTCGCCTACTTCGGCCCCGGCCAGCCGCTCTACCTGCTGTTCTTCACCGCGATGATCGTGTTCTTCACCTACTTCTACACCCACAACGTGTCGTTCAAGACCGACGATGTGGCCGACAACCTGAAGAACCAGAACGGCTTCGTGCCCGGCATCCGCCCGGGCAAGCGGACGGCGGAATACTTCGACTACGTGGTCAACCGCATCCTGGTGCTCGGCTCGGCCTACCTTGCGCTGGTCTGCCTGCTGCCCGAAATCGTGCGCGGCGGCCTCGGCATCACCGCCTATTTCGGCGGCACCTCGATCCTGATCATCGTGTCGGTCGGAATGGACACCATCCAGCAGGTCCAGTCGCACCTTCTGGCACACCAGTACGAAAATCTCATTGAGCGTTCGCAGCTACGCGGTAAAAAGCGTGGAAATCGAAGCCGGAGGGGGGCAGCTCGCAAATGAACATCATACTTCTCGGACCGCCAGGCGCGGGTAAGGGCACACAGGCCAAGATTCTCGTCGAGAGCGAGGGCATGGTGCAGCTTTCCACGGGCGACATGCTCCGTGCTGCCCGGACATCGGGCACCGAAATGGGCAAGCGCGTGGCCGAGGTGATGGACCGCGGTGACCTCGTCACCGATGAGATCGTGATCGGCCTGATCCGCGAGCAACTCGAAGCAGACCCGACCCGCGGCTATATCTTCGACGGTTTCCCGCGCACCCTGAAGCAGGCCGACGCGCTGGGCGAACTGCTCGCCGAGATGGGCCAGAAGCTCGACATGGCGCTCGAGCTGCGGGTGAACGACGAGGCGCTCGTCGAGCGCATCCTCAACCGCGCCAGGGAAGCGGTCGCCGCCGGCGGCGAAGCCCGCGCCGACGACAACGAGGAAAGCCTGAAGACCCGCCTGCTCGCCTACTACAAGATGACCTCGCCGCTGGTGGGCTACTACTACGCCAAGGAACTCTACGCCCGCACCGACGGCCTCGCGCCGATCGAAGAGGTGTCGAAGGGCGTGCGCGAGAAGCTCGGGCTGGCGTGACCGACTGGGGCGATTTGGCCGAACGCGCCGCCGAGGAGGCGGGCTGTTTCGGCCGGTGCCCCGATCACCCCGACCAGCGGCTTACGCTCTGGGTGCCCGACGAGGTGGCAGCGGAGCGGGAGCAAAGAGCCTGGGTTGCATTTGCCTCTGCGGTGCAAGCCTCCGGCTTCGACGGCAACCCGGACTCCTTGCAGGGCGATCTCATTTTCGTGCTGCAATCCGTGGATGAGGCCTGCCCGATCTGCGGCGCTGCGGCCCAGCCTTCCTGTGCCTGAAGCGCGTTCTGAGCAGGCGGCACGAAGAAGCCGAAACAACAGGCTTCCAGCCGCGCCGGATTTGCGGCATCCTGCCATGCAAACGGCCCTGAGACACGTCGGGATTGACAAATCCTGAACGTGCCCTTGACGCGCCGCTCAATTCCCCTTACTTGGGCGCTTCTCATCCGGGAATCGCCTTTTGCGACTCGGGCTGAGAATGCATCGGCCCGGGGGCAAAACCCTTCGGGCCTCTGTTGTGAAAAAAGGTTCTGGCAGCACGGAACCGCAACCGAAGGAAGACCATTTTGGCCCGTATCGCTGGGGTGAACATCCCGACCGCAAAGCGCGTTCCGATCGCGCTCACCTATATCCACGGCATCGGCGACGACAGCGCCCGCAAGATCTGCGAAGCCGTCGGCATCGACCTGACCCGCCGCGTCAACGAACTCTCCGACGCCGAAGTGCTCGCCGTCCGTGAGCACATCGACGCCAACTACACCGTCGAGGGCGACCTGCGCCGCGACGTGCAGATGAACATCAAGCGCCTGATGGACCTGGGCTGCTACCGTGGCCTGCGCCACCGTCGCAACCTGCCGGTTCGCGGCCAGCGCACCCACACCAACGCTCGCACCCGCAAAGGCCCCGCAAAGGCCATTGCCGGCAAGAAGAAATAAGGGAGGGCTGACAACATGGCACGCGACACCAAGCGCACCAAGAAGAAGGTCTCCAAGAACATCGCCGCCGGCGTTGCTCACGTGAACTCTTCGTTCAACAACACCAAGATCCTGATCTCCGACGTGCAGGGCAATGCGATCGCATGGTCGTCCGCCGGCACGATGGGCTTCAAGGGCTCCCGGAAGTCCACACCCTACGCCGCCCAGATGGCTGCAGAGGATGCGGGCAAGAAAGCACAGGACCACGGCGTGAAAACGCTCGAAGTCGAAGTGCAGGGCCCTGGCTCGGGCCGCGAGTCGGCGCTGCGTGCGCTGGCCGCCGTGGGTTTCAACATCACCTCGATCCGTGATGTGACCCCGATCGCCCACAACGGCTGCCGCCCTCCGAAGCGTCGCCGGGTCTGATCTGCAATTATTGTCCGGAGGGCCGCCCAGCCCTCCGGTCCGTCATTTTATCCTCGGGCGTTTGCAGGCATGGACATGGGCTGCGAACAGGTATGGAGGCGACATACACATGATCCACAAAAACTGGCAGGAACTGATCAAACCGACGCAGCTTGACGTGAAGCCGGGCAATGACCCGGCGCGTCAGGCGACCGTTGTTGCGGAGCCGCTGGAGCGGGGCTTTGGCCTCACCCTCGGCAACGCGCTGCGCCGGGTGCTTCTCAGCTCTCTGCAGGGCGCGGCCATCACCAGCGTCCAGATTGACAACGTGCTGCACGAGTTCTCCTCGATCGCAGGCGTCCGCGAAGACGTGACCGACGTGGTGCTCAACCTCAAGGGCGTGGCCATCCGCATGGATGTCGACGGTCCCAAGCGCGTTTCGATCTCGGCCAAGGGCCCGGGCGTCGTCACCGCGGGTGACATCTCGGAAAGCGCCGGCATCGAGGTGCTGAACAAGGATCACGTGATCTGCCACCTCGACGAGGGCGCCGATCTCTACGTCGAGCTGACGGTCAACACCGGCAAGGGCTACGTGGCGGCCGACAAGAACCGCCCCGAAGATGCCCCCATCGGCCTGATCCCGATCGACGCGATCTACTCGCCGGTCAAGAAGGTCTCCTACGACGTGCAGCCGACCCGCGAGGGCCAGGTGCTCGACTACGACAAGCTGACCCTCAAGCTCGAAACCGACGGTTCGGTCACGCCGGATGATGCCGTGGCCTATGCCGCCCGCATCCTGCAGGACCAGCTCTCGATCTTCGTGAACTTCGACGAGCCGGAGTCGGCCACCCGTCAGGACGAGGACGACGGCCTCGAGTTCAACCCGCTTCTGCTGAAGAAGGTGGACGAGCTGGAACTGTCGGTGCGTTCGGCCAACTGCCTGAAGAACGACAACATCGTCTACATCGGCGACCTGATCCAGAAGACCGAAGCCGAGATGCTCCGCACCCCGAACTTCGGCCGCAAGTCGCTGAACGAGATCAAGGAAGTGCTTTCGGGCATGGGCCTGCACCTCGGCATGGATGTCGAAGAGTGGCCGCCGGAGAACATCGAAGACCTGGCCAAGAAGTTCGAGGATCAATTCTAGGATTGATCCTCGATCCCGGACCTGATCCGGGATCTCTTCGATCCGGGCGCAACCTCGGGCCGAAGACCAAGACCCGGGAGGTCCCTGCTTTCGCGGGGATTACCCTCCCCAAGGAGAGCCGTCGCTACGCACGCCGGCCAGACAAAGCAAAACCGCCCGTAGAGGGCACCTTTTAGGAGAAGAAACATGCGTCACGCCCGCGGATACCGCCGCCTGAATCGCACCCATGAGCACCGCAAGGCGCTCTTTGCCAACATGGCCGGCTCGCTGATCGAGCATGAGCAGATCAAGACGACCCTGCCCAAGGCCAAGGAACTCAAGCGCATCATGGAGAAGCTCATCACCCTCGGCAAACGCCAGGGCGATCTGCATGCCCGCCGTCAGGCCGCTTCGCGCCTGAAGCAGGATGCCTACGTCGCCAAGCTGTTCGAAGTGCTCGGCCCGCGCTACGCCGAGCGCAACGGTGGCTACACCCGCGTGCTGAAAGCCGGCTTCCGCTACGGTGACATGGCCCCCATGGCCATCATCGAGCTGGTCGACCGCGACCCCGCCGCCAAGGGTGCCGCCGACAAGGCCCGCCTCGAGGCCGAGGAAGCCGCTGCCGAGTAAGGCGCTCGCCGCTTGGCACGCCACCGGAAACAGAAAAGGCCCGCATGGATGTCATGCGGGCCTTTTTCTTTGTGTCGCGCCGTTACGGGCGCGGTAGAGCCGGATTCTCCGAGCCCCGGCTTCGCCTCAGGCGGCGCGGCCCAATCCGGGTGTTTCCCCTCCAGCCAGTCTCTGGATGAGGGAGAGAATCTCCCCGTCTGCCACCGGGGTGGACCCGACGAATTCCAGCAGATCGGCCCGAAGCGTTACCGGCAGCCGCATCAGCTGCGCAAAGGTTTCCGGCTTCATTTGTTGCACGAATATACACTCCAGTCGGTGTGTTTGGTGGCGCTCAATTTAAGGTTGACTGGGTTTCTGGCAACTTGTCTAAAAAGACATGTCTGAAAAACAAAGGATAGACAGGGAGCTCGCGGCCCTCGGCAAGCTGGCCCCGGCGGGATTTCACGCCGGGTTGCACATCCGTTTTGCCTCACCGCTGGTGACCTTTCAAACCTACAATCAGGCATGGACGGATCATTACACAGCGCAGGCCTATGCCATGCGCGACCCGATGATCGCCTGGGGGTTTTCCACAGAAGGGGAAACGCGGTGGAGCGAATTGGAACTGCCGGACCCGTTCGGCATTCTCGATGAAGCCGCGGAGTTTGGCCTGAAGTATGGGGTGCAGGTGTCTTGTGGTCCCATCTCTTCACGCACGATTGCAGGGGCAGCGCGAGCAGACCGCGAATTTGAAGCAGATGAGATCGCCGCGATTGGCGATATCATCCGCAGGCTGCACGACCTGACAGAGCCTCCGGAGAGTCTGACCCAGGCACAGATAGATGCTCTGCGCCTGATTGCAGCAGGGGATCGTCACACTGCTGCAGCTGCCAAACTCAAGATTTCCGAAAGCGCACTCAAGGCGCGCCTCACCGCCGCACGGGAAAGGCTCCGAGCCCGAACCACGGCCGAGGCGCTCCAGCGGGCCAAGGAATACAGACTGCTCTAGCGTGCCGATCTCTCCTGCTTGGCGCAGGGCTTGCTTTACCAACCACCCAAGCAAGCAGGAGAAATGCGATGCAAACCACCACCCTCTCTTTCGCCAACCTTCACAACCACGGCGAGCTTTTTGCCAACCTCTTTCGCGCCCGGCGACAGAGCTTCATCGTCCAGAACAACTGGGATCTGCCCGAGGCCATGGGCATGGAGTACGACCAGTACGACACCCCGGCCTCGCGCTGGGTTGCGGTGCATGATGGCGACGAGATCCTCGCCGGTATCCGACTCACCCCCACCACGGCACGCTGCGGCATCTACAGCTACATGATCCGCGATGCGCAAAGGCATCTGCTCGATACCATCCCGGCCGATCTGCTCGATTACGAGGCGCCGATTGCCGACAACATCTGGGAATCGAGCCGCGTCTTCGTGAGCCACACCACCCCGATGAACGTGCGTCGCCGGGTCCATGCCTACCTGATCATGGAAATGACCCGCGCCGCGCGCGAACTTGGGGCCGCCGAGGTGCTTGGCCTGATTCCCGCCAACTGGCCCCGCTGGGCCGGGCGCTGCGGGCTCAAGGCCAAGGCCGCCGGGCGCGTGATGGACTTTGACGGGCATCTCAACCAGGTCGTCTCGATCGACCTGCGCGACAACATGCACTGATGTGCCCGGCCCGGGGCGGCGCAGCGCCATGCTGCCCCGGGCGAAACGCTTCCCCTTGGCCCGCCGAGGCCCTACATCTGCCCCATGGCCGATCTCTTCGATACCTCAGCCGAAACCTCCGCCGCCGCCGCCGCGAGCGCCCCGCGCCCGCTGGCCGACCGCCTGCGCCCGGCGCGGCTCGACGAGGTGATCGGGCAGGAGCACCTGCTCGCGCCTGACGCGCCGCTCGGCGCCATGCTCGCCTCCGGCAGCCTGTCGTCGCTCATTCTCTGGGGCCCGCCCGGCGTGGGCAAAACCACCATCGCCCGCCTGCTGGCCCATGAGACCGATCTCGCCTTCGTCCAGATCTCCGCCATCTTCACCGGCGTCCCCGAGCTGCGAAGGGTCTTCGAGGCCGCCAAGCATCGGCGCTCCAACGGGCAGGGCACGCTGCTCTTCGTCGACGAGATCCACCGCTTCAACAAGGCCCAGCAGGACGGCTTCCTGCCCCACATGGAAGACGGCACCATCGTGCTGGTCGGCGCCACCACCGAAAACCCCAGCTTCGAGCTGAACGCCGCTATCCTCTCCCGCGCGCAGGTGCTGGTGCTGAAGCGGCTCGACGGCAAGGCGCTCGAAAAGCTCCTGCTGCGCGCCGAAAAGGAGGTGGGCCACGCCCTGCCGCTGACCGGCGAGGCGCGCGAGAGCCTGCTCGGCATGGCCGATGGCGACGGGCGGGCGCTGCTCAACCTCGTGGAGCAGGTGGCAGGCTGGAAGGCCGACACCAAGCTCGACCCCAAGGCGCTCGCCGCCCGCCTGCAGCGCCGCGCCGCGCAATACGACAAGTCGGGCGACGGCCATTACAACCTCATCTCCGCCCTCCACAAATCGGTGCGCGGCTCCGACCCCGACGCCGCGCTCTACTGGTTCGCCCGAATGCTGGAAGGCGGCGAAGACCCGCGCTTTCTGGCCCGCCGCATCACCCGCATGGCGGTGGAAGACATCGGCCTTGCCGACCCCTCGGCGCAGACCCACTGCCTTCACGCCTGGGAAGTTTACGAGCGCCTCGGCTCGCCGGAGGGCGAGCTGGCGCTGGCCCAGGCGCTCACCTACATCGCGCTCGCGCCCAAATCCAACGCGGTCTACGTCGCCTACAAGGCCGCCCGCGCGTCAGCCAAGCAGACCGGCTCCGAGCCCCCGCCCAAGCACATCCTCAACGCGCCCACCAAGCTGATGAGCGAGCAGGGCTATGGCGACGGCTACCAGTATGACCATGACGCCGAAGACGGCTTTTCGGGGCAGAACTACTTCCCCGACACCATGAAACGCCCGGTCTGGTATCAGCCGGTCGAGCGCGGCTTCGAGCGTGAGCTGAAGAAACGGGTCGACTGGTTCGCCTCGCTCCGGGCAAAGCGGAACAAGGGGTAGCGGGTGTCACCCTCGGGCCTGACCCGAGGGTCTCTCGCCCCCCGAGATCCTCGGGTCAGGCCCGAGGATGACACCCCGTCCCGCTTGACTCTCCCCCGCCCCCGGCGCAACACGCCGCCCATGATTTCAACACTTGCACAGGTCGCCCTCGGCGGCGCGCTCGGCGCTTCGGCCCGCTACCTCACCGGGGTTGCGGCCATCCGACTGATGGGCCCCGGCTTTCCCTGGGGCACGCTCACGGTCAATGTGGTCGGCTCGCTCCTCATGGGGCTTTTCGCCGCCCTCGTCGGGCTCCGGGGCGGCCATGCCTTCTCGCCGCTGGTGATGACCGGGCTGCTCGGCGGCTTCACCACCTTCTCGGCCTTCTCGCTCGATGCGGTCACGCTGTTCGAGCGCGGACAGGTCGGCACGGCGGCGCTTTACGTGGTGGTCTCCGTCACCTTCTCGATCCTCGCCCTCTTCGTCGGGCTGGCCCTTGGCCGGGGAGTGTTCGCATGAGCCGGGTGCAGAGCCTTCCCGTGGGCCCCGATGACGCCGGCCAGCGGCTCGACCGCTGGTTCCGCCGGATCTTTCCGCACGTGCCGCAGGGCCGCATCGAGAAGATGTGCCGCAAGGGCGAGATCCGGGTGGACGGGGGGCGGGTGAAGGCCTCGACCCGTCTGGAGGAAGGGCAGGAGGTGCGCATTCCGCCGCTGCCCGAGGGCGCCGCGCCGACGCCCGCCAAGGTCACGCGCATCGTCGATGCCGACGCGCAGATGATCCGCGACGCGGTGATCTGGAAGGACGATCACATCATCGCCCTCAACAAGCCTCCCGGACTGCCCACACAGGGCGGCTCCGGGCAGACCAAGCATGTCGACGGGCTGGCCGAGGCGCTGCAATTCGATGCCGAGGACAAGCCCCGCCTCGTCCACCGGCTCGACAAGGACACCTCCGGCGTTCTGCTGCTGGCCCGCTCCCGCCGCATCGCCGCCGACCTCACCGCCGCGATCCGCCACAAGGAAACCCGCAAGATCTACTGGGCCGTCGTCGCCGGGGTGCCCCACCCCTACAACGGCGAAATCAAATACGGTCTGGTGAAGGCCCCGGGCGGCCGTGGCGCGGGCGAAAAGATGCTCTGCGTGCATCCCCGCGAGGTGGAGGCCACCGAGGGTGCCAAGCGCGCTCACACGCTCTATTCCGCACTCTACCGCGTGGCGGGGCGCGCCACCTGGGTCGCGCTGGAGCCGATCACGGGGCGCACCCACCAGCTGCGCGCCCATATGGCCGAGATCGGTCATCCGGTTGCGGGCGACGGCAAATATGGCGGCTCCGCGCAGGAGAACATGGGCGATGGCTGGGGTGCCAAACTGGGCGGCATCATCTCGGGCAAGCTGCACCTGCACGCCCGCTCGATGACCTTCCTGCACCCGGTCACCCGCAAGCCGGTCACCGTGACCGCGCCCCTGCCGGAGCACATGAAAGACACCTTCAACACCTTCGGTTGGACGGAAGACCTCGCCGAAGATGACCCCTTCGAGGACTATCATTGACCGACCTGCGCTGCATCATCTTCGATGTCGACGGCACGCTGATCGACAGCCAGAATGATATCGCCGCCGCCATGACCGCAGGCTTCGCCGCCGTGGGCCGCGCCGCGCCGGCGCGCGCCGAGGTGCTCTCGATCGTCGGCCTCTCGCTCGACATCGGCATCGCCCGCCTGTGCCCCGATGCGGCCGGGTCCGAGCTTGACCAGATGGTGGCCGCCTACAAGGACAGCTTCGTCGAGATCCGCAAGACCTCCGACGGCGCCACCTTCTACCCCGGCATGCGCGAGCTGCTCGACACCCTGTCGCAAACGCCCGAGAACCTGCTCTGCGTGGCCACCGGCAAGTCGCGGCGCGGGCTCGATGCGCTGTTCAAGTCCGCCGGGCTCGCGGGGCTCTTCACCTCCGAGCAGGTCTCCGACCACCACCCCTCCAAGCCGCACCCGGCGATGCTGGAGGCGGTGCTGCGCGACACCGGCTGCGAGGCCGGGCAGGCGGTGATGATCGGCGACACCAGCTTTGACATCGAAATGGCCTGCAACGCCGGCCTCACCGGCATCGGCGTGAGTTGGGGCTATCACCCGGTGGAGGCACTGCACGCGGCAGGGGCGGCCGAGGTGGTGACCTCGGCAGCCGCGCTGCCCGATGCGATCTTCCGGGCAACAGGAGGCTGACGCATGGCCGAATGGGCAGCAAAGCGATTCTGGAAGGCGGCAGAGGCCGTGCCCGAGGGCGAGGGTTTTGCCGTGCATCTCGACGGCCGCCCGGTGAAGACCCCGGCCAAGGCGGCGCTCACCCTGCCCAGCGAGGCGCTGGCCCGGGCGGTGGCCGATGAATGGGCCGCGCAGGGCGAAAAGATCGACCCCTCGACCATGCCCTTCACCCGCTCGGCCAATTCCGCGCTCGACCGGGTTGCCCCGCAGCATGCCGAGGTCGCCGAGATCGTGGCCGCCTATGGCGAGAGTGACCTGATCTGCTACCGCGCCGACAGCCCCCGCGCCCTCTCCCGGCTTCAGGCCGAGGCCTGGGACCCGCTGATCGACTGGGCCCGCGACGTGCTCGAGGCGCCGCTCATCGTGACCACCGGGGTCATGCACGTGCCCCAGCCCGCCACCACGGTCGAGTCGCTGCGGGCGCTGGTGCACCGGCTGGACCCCTTTGCCCTGACCGCGCTGCACGACCTCACCTCCCTCTCCGGCTCGCTCGTCATGGGGCTGGCCGCGCTCGACGGCCACGCATCGCCCGAAACGCTCTGGACCCTGAGCCGGGTGGACGAGGACTGGCAGATCTCGCAGTGGGGCGAAGACGAAGAGGCCAGCGAACTGGCCGCCCGCAAACGCGCCGACTTCCTCCATGCGGCGGCGCTTTATCGGCTCTCCCGGGCGACTCGCTGATTCTTTCCACACGCTTCGAGCGGTGCCTCATCGTGAGCCTTTGCCCAAAATCCGGGCAAAAATCTCCCTAACGCCAAGGAACCGCGCTACCCTGCCCTTGACGTCCCGTGGCGAATTCGGCCAACTTGACCCACTTCTGCGGCGCTCCGAGGCTTCGGGCATCGCACTAACGCAATCGGCACACCCTGCCGGTATCCATTCCGGAAAGCCGTATCAAAACGGCACCGGACGATCAGGAAGAGGTAAACATGAAAACATCCCTATTTCTCGGCGCACTGACCGTCGCTGGCCTTGCCGCCACCGCCGGTGCTGCGGCGACGCTTGACGACGTGAAAGCGCGCGGCAAGCTGAACTGCGGCGTCGCAACCGGCGTGCCCGGCTTTGCTGCGCCCAACGCTTCGGGCGAGTGGGAAGGTTTCGACGTGGCCGTGTGCCGTGCCGTTGCTGCTGCCGTTCTCGGTGACGCAACTGCCGTCGAATTCGTCCCCACCACCGGCAAGACCCGCTTCACCGCTCTCGCCTCCGGCGAGATCGACATGCTGGCCCGGAACACCACCTGGACCTTCTCGCGCGACGTGGACCTCAAGTTCACCTTCGTCGGCGTGAACTACTACGACGGCCAAGGCTTCATGGTGCCCAAGGCGCTGGGCGTGAGCTCGGCCAAGGAGCTTGATGGCGCCACCGTCTGCATCCAGACCGGCACCACCACCGAGCTGAACCTCGCGGACTTCTTCCGCGTGAACAACATCAGCTACGAGCCGGTGCCGATCGAAACCAACGCCGAAGCCCAGCAGCAGTACCTCGCTGGCGCCTGCGACGTGTACACCACCGACGCCTCCGGCCTCGCCGCCACGCGCTCCACCTTCGAGAACGCCGCAGATCACGTGATCCTGCCGGAAATCATCTCGAAAGAGCCGCTCGGCCCGCTGGTGCGCCACGGTGACGACGAGTGGGGCGATATCGTCCGCTGGTCGCTCAACGCGATGGTTGCCGCCGAAGAGTACGGCGTGACCTCGGCCAACGTCGGCGAGATGTCGATGGAAGCCGGTGACAACCCCGAAGTGAACCGTCTGCTCGGCACCGAGGGCAACCTCGGCGAGATGCTCGGCCTCGAGGCCGGCTGGGCCAAAGCGATCATCGAAAGCGTCGGCAACTACGGCGAAGTCTTCGAAAGCAACATCGGCGCAGCCACGCCGATCGGCCTGAGCCGCGGGCTCAACGCCCAGTGGACCGACGGCGGCCTGCTCTACTCGCCGCCCTTCCGCTAAGACATTTGCAAGGGGCGCGACCGCAAGGCCGCGCCCCTTCGCATCGGGGACAATGAAAACTCATAAAAGCTATACCCAAAGGCTCGCGGGCATCTGCCTGCAGACGGAGAAGGTGTAGCTGCACATAGCTCGGGGGAGCGCCACAATGGCAACTGTCACGGAGCCGCCGAAGGCCGACTTCAGGCTTTCCATGCTCATATACGACACCCGCTACCGGTCGATGACGATTCAGGTGGTGGCTCTGATCGGATTTCTTCTTCTCATCGGGTTCCTTGTCAGCAACACGGCGCAGAACCTTGCGACCAGCGGCAAGACGGTGAGCTTCGGCTTTCTTGGCGAGCCCGCGGGCTACGACATCAACCAGACACTGCTGGAGTACTCCAACCAGGATTCGCACCTGCGCGCCGCCTTCATCGGCCTGCTGAACACCCTGCTTGTCGCAGTGCTCGGCTGTATCACCGCCACGGTGATCGGGGTGATCGTCGGTGTGCTGCGGCTTTCGCCCAACTGGCTCATCGGCCGCCTGATGACGATCTACGTCGAGATGTTCCGCAACGTGCCGGTGCTGCTCTGGATCGTCTTCGCCATGGCAATCCTGATCGAGACCCTCCCCGCGCCAAGCGCCTTCCGGGGCGATGACCCGGAAGCGACGATGAAGGTCTTCGACACCGTCGCCATCACCAACCGGGGCGTCTACCTGCCCGAGCCGCTGTTTTCGCGCACGCTGGGCGACATCCACTTCTTCGGCACCAGCTCGATGAACTTCTCGGTGAGCATCGACCTGCTCCTGATCGTCGCGGTGCTGATCGCGGGCATCGTCGGGGCGGGCATCATCAAGCGCCGCGCCGATGTGACCCAGGAGGCAACCGGGGTCCGGCCGACCACGTGGTATCTGCGGATCGGCGTTATCGTGGTGCCGCTGATCGTGGTGCTCGTGGCGCTGGGCTTCCACCTTGGCTACCCCGAGCTGAAGGGCTTCAACTTCCAGGGCGGCACCTACCTGCGGAACTCGCTCATCGCCCTCTGGCTGGCGCTTTCGCTCTACACGGCGGCCTTCATCGCCGAGAACGTGCGCGCAGGCATCCTCGCCATCTCCTCCGGCCAGACCGAGGCCGCCGGGGCGCTCGGGCTGCGGCCCAAGCGGATCATGAGCCTCGTGGTCCTGCCCCAGGCGCTGCGGGTCATCATCCCGCCGCTGATCTCGCAGTACCTCAACCTGACCAAGAACAGCTCTCTGGCCATCGCCGTGGGCTACATGGACCTGACCGGCACGTTGATGGGCATCACCCTCAACCAGACCGGCAAGGAGCTGGAAACGCTCCTGCTGGGCATGCTGATCTACCTAATCATCTCGCTTGCGATTTCCAGCCTGATGAACTGGTACAACAACCGCGTCAAACTGGTGGAGAGGTAAGATGAGCAATCTGCACGCCGATACCGTCGCCTTCGTCCGCGAAACGATGCTCCCCCAGAAGGAGCCGCCGCTTTCGACCGTGGGCATCATGGGCTGGGGCAAGAAAAACCTCTTCACCGGTCCGTTCAACACCATCGTCACCATCGTCTGTTCGCTCTTCGTGGCCTACGTGTTGTGGATGCTGATCCCGTGGTTCTTTTCGCCCACGTGGTCGGCCACCTCACTCAGCGAATGCCGCGAGATTCTCCTTGCCGCCGGCAAGGTGGGCGAGCACGGCACCTCCGGCGCCTGCTGGGGCGTGATCCGCGAACGCTGGGTGCAACTGCTGTTCGGGTTCTATCCCGCAGAGCTCTACTGGCGCCCGATCCTGGCCTTCCTGCTGCTCTTCGTGGCGCTTGCCCCGGTGCTGTTCGCCGACAAGGTGCCCACCAAGCTGCTCTGGTTCTCCGCGGTCTACCCCTTCCTCTTCCCCTGGCTTCTCTGGGGCGGAACGATCTGGGCTCCGATCTGCGCGGCGCTGGGCTTCGTAGTGCTCTGGGCGGTGGTCAAATTCGCCGCCCCGGTCATCGGCCAGCTCGCTGCGCTGATCGCCGCTGTGGTCGCTGCGGCGCTCTGGTGGCTGGTGATCTCCGGCTACGTGCAGGATGCGCTGGCCTCGATCATGCCGCTGGCACTCGAGAGCGTCGCCTCGCGGGACTTCGGCGGTATGCTGCTGTCGATCACCATCGGCGTCGTCGCCATCGCCTGTTCGCTGCCGCTGGGCATCATCCTGGCGCTGGGCCGGCAGTCCGACCTGCTGATCGTCAAATCGCTCTGCGTGGGCTTCATCGAGTTCATCCGCGGCGTGCCGCTGATCACGCTGCTCTTCGTGGCCTCGACCCTGCTGAACATCTTCCTGCCGCCGGGCACCAACTTCGACATCATCCTGCGGGTCATCATCATGGCCACGCTGTTCTCGGCCGCCTACATGGCCGAGGTGATCCGGGGTGGCCTCGCGGCGCTGCCGAAGGGCCAGTACGAGGGGGCCGACTCGCTGGGCCTCGACTACTGGCAGGCGCAACGCCTCATCATCATGCCCCAGGCACTGAAGATCTCGATCCCGGGCATCGTGTCCACCTTCATCGGGCTGTTCAAGGACACCACGCTGGTCTCGGTCATCGGCCTTCTCGACCCGCTCGGCCTGTCCAACTCGATCCGCGCCGACCAGGCCTGGAACGGCATCGTGTGGGAACTCTACATGTTCATCGCCGCGCTGTTCTTCCTCTTCTGCTTCGGCATGTCCCGCTATTCCATGTATCTGGAGCGCAAGCTTCAGACTGGCCACCGCTAAGGAGACCGCACAATGTCTGACCTTGCTACAAACCGCACGATCGACCGATCCAAGATGGAGGTGAGCGACGAGGTCGCCATTGAAATCAACAACATGAACAAGTGGTACGGCACCTTCCACGTGCTGCGCGACATCGACCTGACGGTCTATCGCGGAGAGCGGATCGTGATCGCCGGGCCTTCGGGCTCGGGCAAATCCACCCTCATCCGCTGCATCAACCGGCTGGAGGAGCATCAGGAAGGGCAGATCATCGTCGACGGGACCGAGTTGACCTCGGACCTCAAGAACATCGACAAGATCCGCTCCGAGGTCGGCATGTGCTTCCAGCACTTCAACCTCTTCCCGCACCTGACCATCCTCGAAAACTGCACGCTGGCCCCCATCTGGGTCCGCAAGGTGCCGAAGAAGGAAGCCGAAGCCACGGCGATGCACTTCCTCGAAAAGGTGAAGATCCCCGAGCAGGCCGACAAGTATCCCGGCCAGCTTTCGGGCGGCCAGCAGCAGCGCGTGGCCATCGCCCGCTCGCTCTGCATGAAGCCCCGGATCATGCTGTTTGATGAACCCACCTCCGCACTCGACCCCGAGATGATCAAGGAGGTGCTCGACACCATGATCGAGCTGGCCGAAGAGGGCATGACCATGCTCTGCGTGACCCACGAAATGGGCTTCGCCCGCCAGGTCGCCAACCGCGTCATCTTCATGGACGCCGGCCAGATCGTGGAGCAGAACGAGCCCGAAGAGTTCTTCAACAATCCCAAGAGCGAGCGCACCAAGCTGTTCCTCAGCCAGATCCTCGGACACTGAGGGCGATGCAGGATTGGAAGGAGGGGCAGAAGTGCCCCTCCTTTGTCATTTCACGAAACGCTCAGACCACGCGTTTCCGCCACATGGCCTCGAGCCTCGCAGCGCTCGGGCGCGAGGCCCGCTTGGTTCCGGCCTTCTACCTGTCCCCCGAAGAAGCCGACCAAGCGCACCTCGGAATCAGTTTCTCTGGCAGCCCTCTGCCCATCGGCGCCCGCGGTTGCTTTCTGGCCCATGCCCGGGCCTGGACAATGCTCGTCGAGAGCGGCGCACCGCGCGGTTTCATCTACGAGGACGATGCGATCTTTGCCGCCGATGCCGCCACGCCGCTGGAGGCGATGGAGTCGGCGCAGGGCTTCGACATCATCCGCTTCGAAGCGACCCGCCTGCGGTCGATCCAGTCCCGGCGCGGCCGGCCCCTCGCTTCCGGATACGACCTGCACCGCTACCATGATGCCTCGATCGGAGCGGCTGCCTATCTCCTGACCCGCAGTGCCGCCGAGCGGCTCATTGCCCTCGCCCGACAGGCCGAGACGCTGGAGGCGCTCGATCTCTGGCTCTTCTACCGCTGCCACATGCCAGACCCGACCCTGCGCATCGCCACGCTCAATCCCTGCCCGGTGATCCAGTACGACCAGCTCCGCCAACGCCGCAAGGTGCCACCAGCATGGCAGAACCACATGGCCTTCTCGTTCCTCGGGTCCACAATGCCCCCTTGTTCCGAGGTCAAAACGCCCGCGAACGCGCTGGACAACCTGCGCCGGGAGGTCGCCAACCTCCTCACCGGGCGCTGCTGGCAGCATCTGGATCTGCCTGACTGCGGGCCCCTGTCTCCCTCAGCCGATATTTAGGCGCATATCAACTTAACTTGGCGAAATGGCCGCCCGGTGTTACGCTTCTCCCGAACAGGGGAGGGCGATTCCATGGTCAAGATTCTGCTGGGCACCACCAAGGGGGCCTTCATCCTCGACGGCGGCGCAGGCCGCTCGGGCTGGGCCGTCAGCGGGCCGCATTGCGACGGCTGGTGCATCAACCACGCGATCGGTGATCCCGAGACGGGCACCATCTGGGCCGGGGGTGGGGGTGCCTTCACCGGTGCGGGCGTCTGGCGCTCGCAGGATGGCGGCGCGAGCTGGACCCTCTCCCGCCTGACCCGCGGCGACATGGACGACTGGGCCGAGAACGACCCCGACACCGCCGCCTTCTTCGGCATCACCGGCGCGCCGCTGCCTTTCGACAAGGACTTCCAGCAGATCTGGAGCCTCAACCACGCCCACGGCACGCTTCATGCCGGCACCAAACCGGCGCAGCTTTTGGCCAGCACCGATGGCGGCGCGACCTTTAACAAGGTCGAGGGGCTTACCGACCATCCCTCCGCCGAAAGCTGGCAGGGCGGTGCCGCGGGGCTGGTGCTGCACACCATCGTCACCCATCCGGGCGATCCACAGAAGGCCTGGGTCGGCATCTCCGCCGCCGGGGTCTTCGCCACCGAGGACGGCGGCGCCTCTTGGGAGCGTCGCAACCGCCTCTCCAACGTCGAGGCCTGCGAGGGCCACAGCCACCCGGCCGCCCCGGCCAATGGCGAAACCGGCCATTGCGTCCACAACATGATGCGCGCCCCGGGCGGCGGCGACCTGCTCTACCAGCAGAACCACCACGGCGTCTGGCGCTCCCCCGACGGCGGGCGCTCGTGGGAAGACATCACCCCGGGCCTCCCCTCCACCTTCGGCTTCCCGATCCGTGTGCATCCGCGCGACCCGCATACCCTCTGGACCCTGCCGCTCAACGGCGACAGCCAGGGCCGCTTTCCGCCCGATGCCGCCTGCGCCGTCTGGCGCTCGCGCGATGGCGGCGAGAGCTGGCAGGCGATGCGCGAGGGGCTGCCGCAGCAGAACGTGTTCTTCACCGTGCTCCGGCAGGCCATGGCGGGCGATGCGCAAGATCCGGCCGGCGTCTACTTCGGCACCAACTCCGGCTCGGTCTTCGCCAGTACCGACGAGGGCAACACATGGGCCGAGATCGCCCGCCACCTGCCCACGATCCTTTCGGTCGAGACGCTGGAGGCCTGAGCCGAGACGGCCCCGGCGCAGCACCGCGCCTCAGGCGTGCGGGCTGGCGTTCTCGATGTCATGGGGGGTGAGAAAATGCAGCACCCGGCCCCTGCGCGGGGCAAGGTCGGCCCAATCGTCGATGTCGAACTCGGCCACGGTGAGGGCGCAGGTGGGGTAGTCGCCAAAGCGGCTGTGCACCGGCGCATTGCGCACCATCATCGCCGCCAGCGCGCCCATGCCGGGGTTGTGGCCCACCATCATCACCCGTTCGCCCTGCGCCTTCTGCAGCGCCGTCAGCATCCTGTCGGGTCCGGCGTGGTAGAGCCCGGGAGAAAACTTCACCTCCGCCTCCAGCGTCAGCCGCTCCCATGTCTCCACGGTGCGGGCGGCGGCAGAACAGAGCACGAGGTCGGGCGCCAGATCCTTGCTGCGGATCCAGTCGCCCATGGATGTCGCGCCGCGCTGGCCGCGCTCGTTCAGGGGGCGGTCGAAATCATCGGCCAGGGGGTCGTCCCAGCTGGATTTGGCGTGGCGGAGAAGCATGAGCTGACGCATCAATTCGTCCCGGGTTTGTGAAAATGTGCCATGTGAAATGCCGATTGCGCCTCTACCCTAGGAAAGCTGGCGGAGACAGGGCAAGCCCTTCTGACCTTGCAGCCCCGGCTCAGGCAATCGGCCCCGGCGGGGGTATCGAGATAGGCGTGGCAGGCACCGGTGTCGTAGCCCTCGGGGCCGAGCGCCCCCACCGGGCAGGCCCCGAGGCAGGGCGCGGCGCAGGCCTCGCAGGGGCGCGGGGCCTCGGCTGCGGGCAGGTCGAGCCGCGCCTCGAAGGCAAGCGCGCCGCGAAAGCTGGCCCAGAGCCCGGCCCGGTCATGGACCAGCAGCCGCACCGGGCTTTCCCAGCAGCGCCCCGTCGCCTGCGCCCAGCTCTGAAACGGATGCCACGGCGGCCCGTCGAAGGGAAACACCGCCTCCGCCCCAAGCGTCTCGGCCATGGCGCCGATCACCCGGCGCGACCAACGGTCCAGCGGGTCGTCTCCATGGCCGAACTCCGGCGCGGCGCTCACGTGCTCCCAGACCCCGGCCCCGGGGCCGAGCATCAGCAGCGTGCCGCCCGCCTCGGGGTGGAAGCCGCCGTAGATGTCCAGGTGGTGCTCCGCCGCCAGCCGCGCCGTGTCTTGATAGCTCACTTCACCTCGCTGCGGATCAGCGAACCGGCGCCATGGTCGGTGAACAGCTCCAGCAGCGCGGCATTGGGGGCACGGCCATCGAGGATTACCACGGCCCGAACCCCGCCCTTGATCGCGTCCAGCGCGGTCTGGGTCTTGGGGATCATGCCACCGGCAATCACGCCCTCTTCGGTCAGTGTCTTCACGTTCTCCGGGGTGAGCTGGGTCATCACCTCGCCCTCGGCGTTCTTCACCCCGCTCACATCGGTGAGCAGCAGCAGCCGGTCAGCCTTGAGCGCCCCGGCAATGGCCCCGGCGGCGGTGTCGCCGTTGATGTTGAAGGTCTCGCCATCGCGGCCTGCGCCAAGCGGGGCGACTACGGGAATGTAGCCATCCTCGTGCAACTGACGGATCACATCGGGCACCACCTCAACCGGCGTGCCGACCAGCCCGAGCGCCGGGTCTGTCGGATCGCAAACCATCATGTTCGCATCCTTGCCCGAAAGCCCCACGGCCCGGCCGCCCTGCGCGTTGATCGCCTGCACGATCCGCTTGTTGACCGTACCCGAGAGCACCATTTCCACCACTTCCATCGTGGCCTCGTCGGTCACGCGCTTGCCCTTGATGAACTGGCTCTCCACGCCAAGGCGCTTGAGCATGTCGTTGATCATCGGCCCGCCGCCATGGACGATCACCGGGTGCACGCCGACGAGGTTCATCAGCACCACGTCGCGGGCAAAGCTGGCCATGCCCTCGTCGGAGCCCATGGCGTGGCCGCCGAGCTTGATGACCACCGTCGCGCCGACATAGCGCTTGAGGTAGGGCAGGGCTTCGGAAAGGGTGCGGGCGGTGGCGATCCAGTCGCGGTTCATGGCGTTCTGCTTCTTCATCTCTGGCGGCCTCGAAGGGTTTCCCCTTCCTATTCCGCCCCGACGGGCGTGCCAAGCCTCGGAGTCGGAGTGGGGGCGCTGCCCCCACACCCCCGGAGATATTTGCAGCAAGAAAATGAACAGGCGCGGCGCCTAACCTTCCAGCGTGATCCGGCGGACGATGGCGCGTAGGGTCGCGATGCCATCGCCCTTTTCGGAGCTGGTCAGCACGATCTCGGGAAAGGCGGCGGGGTGCTTTTGCAGCGCCGCGCGGGTCTGGGACAGCACCTTCTCGCGGTCCTTCTCCTTCACCTTGTCGGATTTGGTCATGACGACCTGAAAGGTGACGGCGGCGCTGTCGAGCAGGCTCATGATCTCGTCATCCACCGCCTTCACGCCATGGCGGCAGTCGATGAGCACGAAGGCGCGGCGCAGGGTCACGCGGCCCTGAAGGTAGCTCTTGAGCAGGCGCTGCCATTTTTCGACCACCGGGATGGGGGCCTTGGCAAAGCCGTAGCCGGGCAGGTCGACAAGAAAGGCCTGCTCTGCGAGGTCGAAGTAGTTGATCTCCTGCGTCCGGCCCGGTGTGTTGGAGGCGCGGGCGAGGGCGCGGCGGCCGGTGAGGGCGTTGATGAGGCTGGATTTGCCCACGTTGGAGCGCCCGGCAAAGCACACCTCGGGGCGGTCTGCGGGGGGCAGGCCGTCCATCGCGACCACGCCTTTGACAAAGGTGATCTCGCCGGCAAACAGCTTGCGCGCCGCCTCTTCGGTGGGGGCATCCGGCATTTCGGCCAGCGGGAAGGGCAGGGGCGCGCTCATGGCCGCACCTCCGCGCCCTCGGCGATACGTCCGCCCTTCACCACCTCGCAGCGGATCGAAAAATCCTTGTGCCCGAAGTGGCTTGCCAGCGTTTTCACCGTCGGCACATCGCGCGCGCCGGTCTCGGGGTTGGTCATGGTCATCGGGCAGCGTTGGGTGCGCTCGACGCCGCGCAGCACCGCGTCGCCGACGCTGAATTCGCGCCCGACCCAGTCGAACTCTTCCCAGGCCTCCAGCCCCTCGACCCAGAGGTTGCCGCGCCAGCGCAGCGGGGTGATCTCTTGGCCCAGCGCCTCTTCCACCGCGCGGTGGCTGGCCATGGAAAACAGGGTGACGGAGGCGAAGTCGCTGTCGGTAAAGCCGCGCCCCGGGAGCGACACCAGCCGCGCCGGCCGGGGCAGGCCCTCGGGGGCAAGCGGCTGGGTCCATTCCACGAAGCGGGCCGCATCGGCCGCGTCATCGGGATTGAAGCGCAGCTCGCCCAGCTCGGGGTGGGTGGCTGCAATCTCTGGCCCCGCCTCGTCAAGCTCCACGTTAAAGGGGCAGAGCCGGGGGCGGTGGGTGGTGATGGCAAAGTTGCTGCACCGCTCCCAGTCGCCCTCGAAGGCGCTGTCTTCATGCGCCACCGCCCAGCGGCGGTCGAAGGGCATCGACTCGCCCGACGTCAGCGTCACCTCGTCCACGCGCTCGCGCCCGTGGCTCTTGATCGGGTGTCGCCAAATCTGGGCGAGCGTTGCGCTCACTTCTTGCCGCCCGGCTTGCTGCCCGAGTTCGCCGCCTCGGGCTTGGCCTTCTTCTTGAAGCTCTTCTTGATGTTGCCGAACACGTCGGGCTTGTGCCCGTGGGTCCGCATGATCGTGTACTGCTGGATGAAGGTGATCGTGTTGTTCGCGATCCAGTAGACCACGAGGCCGGAGGCGAAGCCGCCGAGCATGAACATGAACACCCAGGGCATCCAGGCAAAGATCATTTGCTGGGTCGGGTCGGTGGGGGCCGGGTTCAGCTTTTGCTGCAGCCACATCGAGATGCCGAGGAGCAGCGGCAGGATGCCGATGAAGACCAGCGCCAGGATCGAGCCGGGCTCGGGGTTGGCCCAGGGCAGCAGGCCGTAGAGGTTGTAGAGCGAGGTCGGATCAGGCTGCGAGAGGTCGCGGAACGGGCCGAAGAACGACGCCTGCCGCAATTCGAGCGTGACGAAGATCACCTTGTAGAGGCTGAAGAAGATCGGGATCTGAAGCAGGATCGGCAGGCAGCCCGAAGCCGGGTTCACCTTTTCCTTCTTGTAGAGCTGCATCATCTCCTTCTGCAGCTTCTGGCGGTCGTCGCCGGCCTTTTCCTTGAGCTTCTCCATCTCGGGCTGAAGCTCCTTCATCTTGGCCATCGAGACGTAGCTCTTGTAGGCCAGCGGGAAGAGGATCGCCTTGATCAGGAAGGTCAGCGCGATGATCGCGATGCCCATGTTGCCGATCAGCCCGTAGAGCCAGTGCAGCGCGCGGAAGATCGGCTTGGTCAGCATCCAGAACCAGCCCCAATCGACCGTGTTGACGAAATCGACGAAGCCGAGATCGTCCTGGTAGTGCTTGATGACTTCCCATTCCTTCGCGCCGGCAAAGAGATGCGAGCGGGCGGTGACGGTGGCGCCGGGGGCGATGTCCTGGGTCGGCTGCTTGGTCAGCGTCTGGTAGATGTCGCCGCGCGGCATGTAGTTGACCGAAAGCGTGGCCGGCTGGCCCGGTTCGGGGATCAGGTTGGTCATCCAGTAGTGGTCGGTAAAGCCGATCCAGCCATCGGTGATGTCGGCGAAGGTTTCGCCCTGGGCTGTGAAGTCGGTGACGTTGTCGTAATCCTCGATCACCAGCTCGCCGTCGTGCTGGCCGATCACGCCTTCATGGATGACGAAGAAGTTGGTCAGCTCGGGCAGGCCGTGGCGGTTGATGAGGGCATAGGGCTGGGCGCGCATCGCCTGCTCTGTCGGGTTCTCGACCGATTGCTCGACGCTGACCAGAAACTCCTCGTCCACGTTCATCACCCGGCGGAAGATCAGGCCCGAGGGGCTGTCCCAGCGCAGGGTCACGGGGGTGGTAGGCGTCAGGGTTTCGCCCTCTTCCACGGTCCATTCGGTGTTGTCGCCGGGCACGTCGGTGGCGGTGAGGCCCGCGCCGGGGGCCCAGCCGTAGAGCGCGTAGTAGGGGTTGGTCTCGCCCACCGGGGAGAGCAGGCGCACGATCTCCTCGCTGTCGACATCCACCGTGTAGCGCTTGAGGCTCAGGTCATCGACGCGGCCGCCGATCAGGTTGATCGAGCCGGCGAGGTTGGGGGTGTCGATGGTCAGGCGCGGGGCGTCGGCCACGGCCTCGGGCGCATCGCTGTTGGTGCTCGCCGCGGGGGCAGAGCCATCGGCGGCGCCGGGGGCGGTGCTTCCGTCCGCGGTGGCCGGGGTGCCGTCGGCGGTCTGCTCGGCGGCGGGGGCGTCGGGCGTAACCTGCTCTTCGGGCGGGAAGATGATGAACCACGCAAGGATCACAAGGAAGCTCAGCGCCGTGGCGAGAATGAGGTTCTTGTTCTGGTCGTCCATGCAGGGGCACCGCTCGCTGTTTTAAGGTTGCGAGGGTTCAATCGCTCAAGGGCCGAAAGGTCAAGACGAAAGGGTGTAATTGTTACTGCAACGGGCCTGCGTCACTCCCGCGCAATGCCCTTGGGAATGGGGGTTTCGACGATCCGGGCATTGTGCTTCTCGATCCAGGCGATGGTATCCTCGAAGGCCATGGGGCGGGCCAGCCCGAAGCCCTGGATGTGGCCGCAGCCGAGTTGCGCCAGCATTGCATGTTCGCCAATGCTCTCAACGCCTTCGGCCAGGGTGTCGAGGTCGAGCTGCTCGGCCATGAGCAGGATTGCCGAGACCATCTTTTGCTGCTCGCGGTCCTCATGCACCCGCATAACGAAGCTGCGGTCGATCTTCAGCCGGTTCACCGCAAACCGGCGGATCGAGCTGATCGAGGCATGGCCGGTGCCGAAATCGTCAAGGTCCACAGGGCAGCCCATGGTGGCGAGGGCGGCAATGTTGCGGGTGATCGTGTCGTCGTCGGTGGTGGCGACCACCGTTTCGAGCACCTCTATCGTGAGCCGCTCGGGGGCAAGGTCAAAGCGGTCCAGCTCCCATTTCACGCGGTCCACCAGCTTGGGATTGCGCAGCTCGGCGGCGGCAAAGTTTACCCCGACCGTGGGCACGCTCACCCCGGCGCGGTCCCATGCCCGCAGGGCGGAGCAGGCGTGATGCAGCATCACCTCGCCCAGCCGCTCCATCAGCCCGGCCTGCTCGATGGCGGGCAGAAAATCTCCGGGCGCGATCATGCCGCGCTCGGGGTGGAGCCAGCGGGCGAGCGCCTCCATGCCGGTGATCTTGCCGGTGTCGGTCGAGACCTGCGGCTGGAACCAAGGCCTGATCTGCCCCTCGGAAAAGGCCGAGAGCAGGTCGTCCATCAGCGCGTTGCGCGACGAGATCTGCGCCCGCATCTCGCGCGAATAGGCTCGCGTGCCGCCCGGCCCGTTGGTGCGGGCCTCCTCGGCGGCAATCTCGGCGGCGCCAAGCAGCGCCTCGCCGGTGCGCCGGGGCGCGCGGGTGTTGAGACAGAAGCCGATCGACACGCTCACCCGCACCGAGGTTGCATCTATGCTCACGGGCTGGCCCGCGGTGCCCTGCAGCCGCTCGGCGATGTTGAGCGCCGCATCGAGGTCGACCCGGCGCACCGGATCGAGCGCCACGGCAAAGCGCGGGCCTTCGAGCCGGGCGGCAAAATCGGCCCCGCGCATCGCGCTCTCGATCCGCTCGCTGGTGCGGCGCAGCACGGTTTCGGCCCCGCTCTTGCCGATCCGCTCCACGATGGTTGTCCAGTCGTCGATCTCCAGCACGAAGCAGGCGGTGTTCCAGTTCTGCGCCTCCACCCGGGGGATCGCCTCGCTCAGCAGGTCGAGAAAATCCTCGCGCAGCAGCAGGTCGGTCGCCCCGTCGCGCCGGGTGGCGCCATGGCCGCTGTCGAACAGCCCGCCCATGACGGCCAGCACCGGAAACAGCAGCGCGGCGATCAGAATCACCCCCTCGCCGCCAAACCAGTAGCCGGCCAGCAGGAGCGCCGGCAGGAATGTGATGATCTGCGGTCGGAAAAACCCCTGCCGCAGCGCCCGCCGGAGTCTGAAATAGCTGGCCTTCAGCCCTTGCATCGCCATGCCCTTCTGCCCTTGCGGCCCGGTCGGAGCCGCTACAGGGGGCAAGCTAGGCAATCGGCGTAATCAGTTCCTTAAGTCGGGTGGGGCGATTTCGTTCAAGTTTTCACTATCTTCTTGAATCCGCCGTTCCAGCCCGACGAAATCGAAGATCGCCGGGTCGAGAAGGTGCGAGGGCCGTGTGTTCATCAGGGCCCGGAACATCTTCTGCCGCCGCCCCGGATGGTTCGCCTCCCACTGGTCGAGCAGGGCCTTCACCTGCTGGCGTTGCAGCCCGTCCTGGCTGCCGCAGAGGTCGCAGGGGATGATCGGATAGTTCATCGCGGCGGCAAATTTCTCGCAATCCGCCTCGGCCACATGGGCGAGCGGACGATACACAAACAGGTCGCCCTCCTCGTTCACCAGCTTGGGCGGCATGGTGGCCAGCCGCGAGCCGTGGAACAGGTTCATGAAGAAGGTTTCCAGAATGTCGTCGCGGTGATGGCCCAGCACCACCGCCGAGCAGCCCTCCTCCCGCGCGATCCGGTAGAGGTTGCCGCGCCGCAGCCGCGAGCAGAGCGCGCACATGGTGCGCCCGGCGGGCACCTTGTCCATCACGATGGAATAGGTGTCCTGATACTCCACCCGGTGCGGCACCCCCATCTTTTCCAGAAAGGCGGGCAGAACCGTCGAGGGAAACCCCGGCTGCCCCTGATCGAGGTTGCAGGCCAGCAGCTCCACCGGCAGCAGGCCGCGCCACTGGAGTTCGTGCAGCACCGCAAGCAGGGTGTAGCTGTCCTTGCCGCCGCTCAGGCAGACTAGCCACTTCGGCTTCTCCGCCCCACCGGGCCGCACGCCCCGTTCCACCATCCCGTATTGCTCGATCGCCTCGCGGGTATCGCGCACGATCCGCTTGCGGAGCTTCTTGAACTCCGTGGTCGAGGGGGCGCCGTGAAACAGCGGGTGGATATCGTCGGATTCGTCCAGCATGGGCAGGCTATGCCAGAAACCGGGGCGTTGGGGAAGCGGCGCCACACGTTCAACCCAAGCCTCCGTGAACCCGCAAAAACCTGCGGAGCCCGAACCGCGATTTGGGCAATTTCCCGCGAATTTCCGCCGCCGCGCCGCAGGCCGGAACAGGCAGGCCGCCCCGCCGTTGTGGCCCCACATCAGCGGCACAGACTTCGCCGCGGAAACCTAAGGAGGATACAATGACCAATCTTGCCAAAAGCACCATCGCCGCCGTTCTGGCCGGTTCGCTCGGCACCGCCGCCTTTGCAGGCTCTGTCGGTGTAGACGCCGAAGCCGGCGTCTCGGGCGCCGTCTCCGGCGCAACCGAAACCGCCCAGAGCACCGCGAACCAGGTCGAGAACGCCGTGACCAGCACCGCACAGGAGGTGCAGGACGGGGCCACCGACATGGCCGAAAACGGCGCGAGCGCCAAGGCGAAGGTCAACTTCGGCTCGGTCATCTCGGGCCTGAACAACGGCACCACCGCCCAGGCTGCCGCCGATATCGAGGCGCTGGGGGCTGACGTCTCCGTCGATACCGTTCTTCTGAGCGAGATCGAAGGCGCCGGCAATTCCAACGCCCTCGACAAGGCGCTGAGCACCCAGGCCGACGCGATGGTGAGCCTGCATGAGGCCATCGAGGCCAACAGCGAGCTGACCGCCGCACTCGAGGCCGAAGGTTTCGAAGCCGACGACGTGGTGGGCTTTGAAAGCGAAGGCGAGGGTGAAGTGACCCTCGTGATCGACGACCGCGCCTGAACCTCGCGGCGTCAGACCTTGATTTCCCTCAAAGGTCGAAAGGCCCTCGCCCCAGCGGCGGGGGCCTTTTCCGTTTGGGGTCAGGCGCGCGCGCCCGCCTTCAACCGCCGGGCATAGGCCTCGGCCTCCGGCAACCCGGCCTCCAGCGCAAAGACCCAGGCCTGCGTAAGGTAAAACCCCGCCCCCGGCCCGCCTGCCTCTGCCGCCTCGGCATAGAGCCGGGCCAGAGCGGCGCCGTCGCGGGCGGCATGGGCCGCCAGCAGCCTGGCGTCGAGGCTCACGCGCCGAGCCGGGCCGCGACCCATTGATGAAACCGATGCGTCGGCCCGTCCATCACGGGCGAAAACCGCCCGCCGTCAAACCCCGGGCCAACCCGCCCACGCTGCATCCCCTCCACCACGAACACGTCTTCCTCGAAGACCTCGCGCCACTGTGCGGTGTTCTTCGCCCGCAGCGCCGCATCGGTGTCGCCCGAGGCGTAATAGAGATGCACATGCTCCCGCGTCGTCGCCAGCCCTGTCGGCTCCAGCACGATCACGAAGGCATGGTCGCGCTGGGCCCCCATCAGCACGTTCGGAAACACCGAAACATACTCGGCCCCTTCCTCCCAGCTCTCCGGCCAGCCCGCAAAATCCGGAAACACCTCGCCCGCCTCGCCCCGGATCTGCCGGTAGAGCGTGCTGCCCTGCCCGGAAAACCCCTCGCCCTCGATGTTGTAATGGTCTTCCAGCCGCGAATAGCTGTTCAGCCCGGGATGGACCCAGGGCAGGTGATAACTCTCCGAGTAGTTCTCCACCGCGAGCTTCCAGTTGCAGGCCACCTCCAGCACAAAACGGCTGTCTGGCCCGCCATGGTGCACCGGCGCATCCACCTCGGCCCAGCGGGCAAGCAGCGCGGCGTGGGCCTGCTCGAACGGGCCCGCCTTGCCGCTGACATCCACAAACACCACGTCGCGCCAAATATGGCTGGCCACCTCAACCAGCCCCAGCTCGTCGTTGTTCACCCCCTCCGCCCGGTTCATCCCCGGCCCGCCCACATGGGGCGTGGCCACGAGGCGGCCATCATGGGCATAGCACCACGAGTGATAGGGGCAGCGGATCGCCCCCTCGATCCGGCGCGGCGCATCGACAAGGATCATCCCCCGGTGGCGGCAGGTGTTGCGAAACACCCGCAGCACCCCATCGCGCCCGCGCAGCATGAGGAGCGGAAGACCAAGGAACTCCAGCGGCTTCGCATCGCCCGGTTCGGGCACATCGGCACCCACCCCGATCCCGGCCCAGCCGCCCCAGAGCAGCGCATCGCGCTCGGCCTCATGGGTGGCGGGGTCGGTGTAATGGGCGTTGGGCAGGCCTCTCGCGGCCCCGATCGGGCGCATCACGGCAGACAGATCATCGGGCATGGCGCGGCCTCCCTCCACAGCTCGGTTTCTTCTAGCCTAGGCGCAGGTTTCCCGCGCGGGCTGGCCAACCTGCGACATTTCCGGGCACCACCGCGCCGCATTGCGAGGCGCGGGGCGCATCTACCGCCGTCACGGCTGCGGTTCGCGCCCGCCCGCACGGGGCGGGAGGCAAAGCCGGGAGTGTTGGAGAAAGCGGCGGCGCGCCGGGCGCTGCGCCCTCAGTTCACCGCCGTCAGATAGGTCATGCTGGCCCAGCCCACGGTGCCATCGGGCAGGCGCAGTTGCACCCACGAGCCCTCGCGCCCGTCGTCCCAATGCAGCATCTGCCCGGCATAGAGGCGGCGGATCACATCGAACCTCACCCCGGGGCCGCGGCGCAGGTTCAGAAATCCGTCATCCGTGGGAAGCACGGCAAAGGAATAAGGCTGCGTGGCAATGTATTGCGGCGCCATGTAGCGCCGGTGCGCCCAGCCCCGGGTGCCATCGGGCAGGATCACCTGCCGCCAATTGCCCCTGCTGTCGGTCACCTCCACCGCCGTGCCCGAGGTCAGTCGCATCAGGATCTCGTGGCGGGTGCCGGGGCCGTTGCGCAGGTTCAGGTAGCCGTCGTCGCTTTCCTGCACGTAGAGCGTCTGCGCGGCGGCGGGCAGGGCGAGCGCAAGCAGCGTGGCAAGGGCAAGAAACAATCGGCGGGTCATCAAGATCTCCGGTCTGGCAGGTCTGGCACTGGTGTCAGCATCGCCGCTGGGGGCGCGTCGGGTCAATCCGGCACATTGTCGATGCCCGACCCGCCCCAGGGGTTGCACCGCGCGATGCGCCGCAAGGTCAGCCAACCGCCCTTCAGCCCGCCATGCCGCTCCAGCGCCTCGAGCGCATAGGCCGAGCAGGTGGGATGAAAGCGGCAACTGTGCCCGACCCAGGGCGAAAAGATCAGCCGGTAGCCGCGGACGGGCAGGGCAAAGAGACGGGCAAGCAGGGTCATGGCCCGCTCCGTCGCAGGCGCATCGGGGCAGGGAGCGGCCCGGCGCTACCCATGCAGGGTCTCCAGAGCCTCCCGCAGCTCGTCCTGCATGGTGGCAAGGTCGCGCGCCGCCGTTGCTTCGGCCCGCCCGATCAGCACGTAATCCCAGCCGGGCCGTCCGGCCTCGGGCAGCACCGCCCGCGCCACCTCGCGCAGCCGCCGCTTGGCCCGGTTCCGCGCCACCGCGTTGCCCACCTTCTTGGAGCAGGTGAAACCCACGCGCACAGCGTCGGTGCCCTCGGCCCCGTCGCCCTCGCCGCGCTTCCGCCCCTGCACCACGAACCCCGGGCAATGCGCCCGCCGCCCCCTGGCGCAGGCCAGAAAGTCGGCCCGCTTCTTCATGATCTCGAGACAAGCGAAAACCGCCGCAGGGCTCTCGCCCCCGGCGGTCTTGTCAACCTCAGCCATTACGCCGGGCATCTCTGCCCCGCTGCGCCTCAGGCGCTCAGGCTCTTCCGGCCGCGGGCGCGGCGGGCGTTGAGAATCTTGCGGCCGGCCTTGGTGGCCATCCGTGCGCGAAACCCGTGACGCCGCTTGCGGACGAGGTTGGAAGGCTGGAAAGTGCGTTTCATGGCGCTTGCTCCGGTTCGGATCGGTTCAGGCCGCCGCGATCGGATTCGGGCTGCCGGTTGTGTTAGAAGCCGCTCAATAGGGTCCACATGGGGGCCTGTCAATTGATCCGCACCGGAATCTTGCAACATTTCCGGGAGTCCGCCCCTCCCCCTGTAACAAAACCCCGCCTCCCGGGGCCGATCCGCCGCCATGTGCTCACCCCGCATCAACCGGGCGTGATCTGCCCGGTGCGCGATGGGGCGGGGCCGTATCTTCTGTCATGACTCGACGAGGGGAAACCGGACAGATGACACAGATGACAGAGACACAAGCCAAGAACCCATGGCTCAAACGCCTGCCGCTGATGGCGATCCTCGCCGTTGCGCTGGGCGGGGCGTTCTACCTGCGCGACTACCTCTCCTTCGAAACCCTGGCCGAGAACCGCGAAGCGCTGATCGCCTTCCGCGATGCCAACTACCTCGCCACCGTCGCCGGGTTCATCGCCATCTATGTCGTCATCGTCGCCTTCTCGCTGCCCGGCGCCACCGTGGCCACGCTCACCGGCGGCTTCCTCTTCGCCACCTTCCCCGGCGCGCTCTTCAACGTCACCGCCGCCACCATCGGCGCCTGCCTGATCTTCCAGGCCGCCCGCCTCGGGCTGGGCGACAAGCTCTCCGAAAAGCTCGAAGGCTCGGGCGGGGTCGTCGCCAAAATCAAGGCAGGCATCGACGCCAACCAGTGGGAAATGCTCTTTCTCATCCGGCTCGTGCCGGCCGTGCCCTTCTTCGTCGCCAACCTCGTGCCCGCCTTCGTCGGCGTGCCGCTGTCGCGCTTCGCCATCACCACCTTCCTCGGCATCATCCCCGGAGCGGTGGTCTACACCTCGGTCGGCGCCGGGCTTGGCGAGGTCTTCGCCCGCGGCGAAACCCCCAACCTCGGCATCATCTTCGAGCCGCACATCCTGCTGCCGATCCTCGGCCTCTGCGCCCTTGCCGCCCTCCCCATCGTCCTCAAGGCCGTGCGCGGCAAGAAAGGCCTCTGAATGTCCACGATCAAGGCAGATATCTGCATCATCGGCGCAGGCTCCGGCGGCCTCTCCGTGGCTTCCGGCGCAGCCCAGATGGGCGCGAAAACGGTGCTCGTCGAAGGCCACAAGATGGGCGGCGACTGCCTGAACTACGGCTGCGTGCCCTCCAAGGCGCTGCTCTCCGCGGCCCACCACGCCCACGCCATGACCACGGGCGCCCCCTTCGGCATCGCCCCGGCAGAGCCGCAAATCGACTACGCCCGCGCCAAGGATCACGTGGCCGAGGTCATCGCCGGAATCGAGCCGCACGACAGCCAGGAGCGCTTCGAGGGGCTCGGCGTGCAGGTCATCCGCGACTGGGGCAGCTTCATCTCCCCCACCGAACTCCGCGCCGGTGCGCACACCATCACCGCCCGCCGCTTCGTCATCGCCACCGGCTCCCGCCCCTTCGTGCCGCCGATCGAAGGGCTGGACGGGGTGCCCTATCACACCAACGAAACCATCTTCGAGCTGCGCGAACGCCCTGAGCACCTCATCATCATCGGCGGCGGCCCCATCGGGCTGGAAATGGCCCAGGCCCACGCCCGCCTCGGATGCAAGGTCACCGTGATCGAGGCCCAGAAGGCGCTGGGCAAGGACGACCCCGAAATGGCCGCCTTCGTGCTCGGCAAGCTGCGCGCCGAGGGCATCGAGATCATGGAAGAAACCGCCGCCGAGAAGGTCACGGCAGAAGGCGGCATCACCGTCGAAACCCCGCAAGGCCCCGTCACCGGCTCGCACCTTCTGGTCGCCGTCGGGCGGCAGGTGAACATCGACAGGCTCAACCTCAACGTCGCCAACGTCGACCACGACCGCGCCGTAAAGGTCGATGCGCGCCTCCGCTCCACCTCCAACAAGCGCGTCTATGCCATCGGCGATGCGGCGGGCGGCCTGCAATTCACCCATGTCGCGGGCTACCACGCGGGAGTGGTCATCCGCTCCGCCATGTTCGGCCTGCCCGCCAAGGCAAAAACCAACCATATCCCATGGGTCACCTACACCGACCCCGAGCTGGCCCAGGTCGGCCTCACCGAAGCGCAGGCCCGCGAGAAATTCGGCGGCAACCTCGACGTGATCACCCTCACCTACAACGACAGCGATCGTGCCCGCGCCATGCGGCTCGACGGGCGGCTGAAGGTGATGGTCTCCGGCGGCAAGCCGGTGGGCGCCACCATCGCCGGGCCGCAGGCGGGCGAACTCATCGCCGCATGGGCCACCGCCATCGCCAACGGTCACAAGCTGACAACGCTCGCCAACACCGTTTTGCCCTATCCCACGCTGCAAGAGCTTAACAAACGCGCCGCCGGTGCCTATTTCTCCCCCAAGCTGTTCGAAAGCCCAATGGTCAAGCGGGTCGTCGGGCTGGTGCAACGCTTTCTGCCCTAGCCTTGGCGCGCCAGCCCTAGCGGCGCCCCGCGCGGAAATGGTATAACGCGCTAGAAATGTTTCTGAATACGCTCTCCGGCCGCTTCCTGATGCTGACGATTGCCTTCGTCATGCTGGCCGAAGTGCTGATCTTCGTGCCCTCCATCGCGCGCTATCGCGAGGATTTCCTGCTCTCCCGCCTCGAACGGGCCCAGATCGCCTCGCTGGCGTTGCTGGCCACCGACGAGGTGATCGACGCCAACCTCGAGGCCGAGCTGCTCCAGAACGCGGGCGTCAAGAACGTGGTTCTGCGACGCAACGAGATGCGCGAGCTGATCCTGTCCTCGCCGATCATCCAGCCGGTGACGCAAACCTACGACCTGCGCGACCCCGGCGCCTCGGTTCTGATGATGGACGCGATCCGGCGGCTCTGGGTGGCCGAGCCCGAGCTGATCCGGGTGATCGGCGATCCGGTCGAGCAGGCCGGGCTGCTGATCGAGGTGACAATGGACACCGCCGAACTGCGCATGGCGATGATCGACTATGGCCTGCGCATCCTCTGGCTCTCGGCGGCCATCTCCGCGCTCACCGCGCTGCTGCTCTTCGTTGCCGTGCGAATCTTCATCGTCGGCCCGATCCACCGGGTGGTGGACGCCATGGCGAGCTATGCCAAGGCCCCCGAAGATGCCCGCCGCATCATCGAGCCCTCCGCCGGGGCGGTCGAGCTGCGCGAGGCCGAGGAGGGGCTGGCCGAGATGCAGACCCAGCTCACCACCGCGCTGAAGCAGAAAGAGCGGCTCGCCCAGCTCGGCGGCGCCGTGGCGCGCATCAGCCACGACCTGCGCAACATCCTCACCACCGCCCAGCTCTTCGCCGACCGGATGGAAAGCTCCAAGGATCCCGCCGTCGCCCGCGCCGCGCCCAAGCTGGTCAACTCCATCTCCCGCGCCGTGAACCTCTGCGAAAGCACCCTTGCCTTCGGCCGCGCCGAAGAGCCGCCGCCCAAGCTCTCCCGCTTCGCCCTCGCCCCCGTGGTGGGCGACGTGATCGACAGCGAGCGGCTGGCGGCGGGCGAGCACGACATCTCCTATGCCGAAGATATTCCCGCCGGCCTGACCATGCGCGCCGACGCCGAGCAGCTCTTCCGCGTGCTCACCAATCTCGTGCGCAACGCCCGCCAGGCCATCGTGGCCACCGGCAAACCCGGCGAAATCTGCCTGTCCTCCCACGAGGATGACGAGGGCTGGACCATAACCGTCACCGACACCGGCCCCGGCCTGCCCCCCAAGGCGCAGGAACACCTGTTCCAGCCGTTTCAGGGCGGTTTCCGCAAGGGCGGCAGCGGCCTCGGGCTGGCGATCTCGGCAGAGCTGATCCGCGGCCACGGCGGGCGGCTCGACCTGCTGAAAACCGGCCCCGAGGGCACCAAGTTCGCCATCGTCCTGCCGCGCGAGTTCGCAGAGGCCCCCGAGCCCATGCCCCGAAAGGCCGCAGAGTAGGGGCAAGGCGATGCGCAGATCGGTGTCGGCGCGTTAACCTCTCGTCAGTTGATTTTTGGGCATGGAACGCGTATATAAGGGCCATGACACGCGAAACCGTCGGCATCATATAAGCCCCTAAGTTCGGGAAAACGCCAGAATGCCCCCATTCAGGCGCTATTGGCTTGTCTATTTTCTGATAATCGCGCTGGCCTTGGGCATGGCCCTGATTGGAGCATGGCTGGCCAGTCAACCTGATGTGCTGCCCAACGCTTGGGTTCTGCTTGGCGGTGTGGCGGTTGCTGCAATGGCGATTTTTGCCAATGCCTGGATCGGTTGGCGCAGCGCCGCCGTCGCCCACGCGCTCGACACGCTCCAGACCCTCCGCACTGACCGCGAATACCTCATCAACGCCTATGTGGTCCGAAATCGGGCCATGCCACTCGGCAGGGCCCTCTCAAGCGACCAGTTGGCAGCCTTCTGGGACGATTCCGGAAAGTCCTCCATCGACGATCCGAGCTTCTTTGATGCGTCCCGCTTCCTGCTCAACCAATACGAATTTCTCGCCGCCGGGGTCCGCTCCGGCGCGATAGATTACCTGATTGTCCGGCAAACCCTGCGCGGCACGATCATCGCAATCGTCAATACCTACGCCGCGCCGATCCGAAAGATGCGCAATGACAACCCACGCGTCTTCGAGCATCTGCTCTGGCTCTACCGTCGGATGCGCGACATGCCACCTTATGATCGGGGGCCGTTCGGCTGAGTCGGCATCAGGCCGGCATCACCCGCCGGCCACCTCCAGAACAATCTTGCCGATATGCTCCGAGCTTTCCATCCGGGCGTGGGCCTTGGCGGCCTCGGCCAGCGCAAAGGTCGAATCCATCACCGGCGCCACACGGCCCGAGGCGAGCAGCGGCCAGACCTTCTCCTTCAGCTCGGCCGCGATCTCCGCCTTGGCGGCCACCGACTGGGGCCTGAGCGTGGAGCCGGTGATGGTGAGCCGCCGCGCCATGACCTGCGCAAAGTTCAGCTCCGCCTTCGGCCCGCCGAGGAAGGCGATATGCACCATCCGCCCTTCCATTGCCAGCGCCTGCACGTTGCGCGGAATGTACTTACCGCCCACCATGTCGAGGATCAGGTTCGCCCCGCCCTCACCCTTCATCACCTCCACGAAATCCTCTTCGCGGTAGTTGATCGCCCGCTCCGCGCCCAGTTCGAGGCAGGCGTCGCACTTCTCCTTCGACCCGGCGGTCGCAAAGACCCGCGCGCCAAAGGCCGTGGCGAGCTGAATCGCCGTGGTGCCAATCCCCGACGAGCCGCCGTGGATCAGAAACACCTCGCCCGCCTTCAGCCCGCCGCGCATGAAGACGTTGGAATAAACGGTATAGAAGGTTTCCGGCAGGCAGGCCGCCTCCTTCATCCCCATGCCCTCGGGCACCGGCAGGGCGTGGGGGGCGGGGCATTTCACGTATTCGGCGTAGCCTCCGCCCGGCAGCAGGGCGCAAACCTTGTCGCCCACCGCCCAGCCCGCGCCCTCGCCCACGGCCACCACCTCGCCCGAGCACTCGAGGCCGGGCAGGGGAGAGGCATCGGGCGGCGGGTCATAGGCCCCGGCACGTTGCAGCGCATCGGGGCGGTTCACCCCGGCGAAGGCCACCTTGATCACGATCTCCCCCGCGCCGGGCTGCGGCACCGGCACTTCGGTCAGTTGCAGCACATCCGGTGCGCCGGGTTTGCTGATTTCCACGGCCTTCATCGTCTCGGGCAGGGTCATTGGTGGTCCTTCTGGTGGTCCTTCGGGAAGGCGGGACAAGTCCCGCCCTACGGTTTGCTCACATGTCCGGGCATATCGGCGGGCGGGGTGCTTCGCGGCGCGCGCACCCGGGCGGCCAGCCACTCCGGCCCGGCCATCAGCCCCTTGGTCAGCGGGTTCTTCCGCAGCCCGGCCTTCAGCTTCTCGATCTGCATCACATCGGCAATCCGCCGCTCCAGAAACGCCCGTGTCGCCTCATGCCCGGCGCTCTCGTCGCCCAGCCAGTAGAGCAGCGTGGCCGAATAAACCGCCGAAAGCGTCGCCCGCTTCGAATACCAGTTGAGATCCTCGCTCTCGTCGCCCAGCGCCCGCCAGATCGCATCGGCGGTGCCCCAGACGGCGCCGGCCCCGGCGGCGGCATTCTGCGGCAGGGCCATCAGCGAGGCCGCGCGGCGCACCGCCTCCTTCTCGCCCTCGATCGCCTCCAGCCGCAGCCGCACCGCATGGGCGATCCGGTCAGAGAATCGCATCGCCTCCAGCTCGGCCTCGCCCAGCGCCGCCAGCATCCTGGCATCGCCCCGCGCATGAAAGGCCAGCGCCAGGTCCACCGCCCCGCGCGGAAACAGCGCCTTCGCCTCGGCCAGACTCACCCCGGCGCCCTCGGCAGCCCGTTTCAGGGTTTCGTCAGACCAGCCATCGAAGGCCACATTGGGCAGGGCCGCATCCAGAATGGCGGCTTTTTCGGGGGTTTCGGCGGTGTTTTCCATCATCTCAGCCTATCTAGGGCGATTTTTCAGCGAGTGTAGACAGATGCTCGAGCCTTTGCTATACGGCGCCCTCCTGCAAATTCTTGCAACTCTAATCAGAAAGGTGGTGACAACCACATGCAGGTAAGCGTTCGTGACAACAACGTCGATCAGGCGCTTCGTGCTCTGAAGAAGAAACTTCAGCGCGAGGGTGTGTTTCGTGAGATGAAACTCAAGCAACACTTCGAGAAGCCGTCCGAGAAGAAAGCCCGTGAAAAGGCCGAAGCGATCCGCCGTGCGCGGAAGCTGGCTCGGAAAAAGGCCCAGCGCGAAGGGATGATGTAACTCATCCCGTCGATACACGAACGGCGAGGGTCTCGGCCCCCGCCTACGACGACCCCCGAGGCTGACGCCCGGGGGTTTGTTGTTTCTGGGGCGGGACTTTTGCCGAAGCTCCCCGGCAAAACCACCCGTAGGTCGGGACCTGTCCCGACTTTCCGCCCCCCGAACGCGGCCACCGAACCATTGACATCCCCAAATCCATATCCACATATATACCCATGCATGAATCAGACGCCCTCCGCTCCCACGGCCTCACCTCCCTCGGCTCCCGCCTGCGCCGTCTCGGGGAGCGCCTCCAGGCCCATACGCAGGAAATTCTCAACGAGATCGACCCGCGCGTGCCCGCCGCCAGCTACCCCCTGCTTGCCTGCCTCGACACCCCCGAGCCGCGCCCCATTGGTGACATTGCCCAGGCCCTCGGCACCGCCCAGCCCGGCGTGACCCGTACCGTGACCCGGCTCACCGGCCTCGGGCTCACGGTGAGCGCCACCTGCCCGGATGACGCCCGCCTCCGCCTCGTTTCGCTCACCCCCGAAGGTCATGCGCTGCTTGCGCGTGCCCGGGCAACCGCCTGGCCCCGCACCCGCGCCGCCGTGACAGACCTCTGCGCCCCCTTCGGCCCCGAGCTGCTGGAGATGCTCGACACGCTCGAAACCCGGCTCGACGCCAAACCCCTGAAAGACCGCCCATGACTGCCCACCCGCTCGATTGCCCCGCCCGCGCCGCCCTCACCGGCCCCCATGCGCCACTGGCCCAAAGCCATGGCGCCGCCCTGCGCTACGATCCCGGCCTGATCCCCTTCGCCGCCATCGACCCGGACCACCCCGAGCACCTCTCCGCCCTCGCGGCACCGGGCGAACTGGCCGTGTTCCTGCAAACCGAAAGGGTCCAAACCCTTCCCGGCTTTTCTGAAACCCTTCGCGCCGAGGCCGTGCAGCTCATCAGTCACAGTCTGCCCCCCGCACCCGATGACCCGCGCGTCCTGCCCCTTGGTCCCGAAGATGCCGCCGATATGCTGGCCCTTGCAGAGGCAACCAAGCCCGGCCCCTTCACCCTGCGGGCGTTGGAGCTGGGGCCATTCTGGGGCGTGCGCCAAGAGGGGGAGCTCATTGCCATGGCCGGCACCCGCATGGCGGCGCCGGGGTTCACCGAGGTCTCCGGCGTCTGCACCGCGCCCGAGGCCCGGGGGCAGGGGTTGGCCCGCGCCCTCTCCGCCCATGCCGCCTGCGCCATTGCCGCAACCGGCGCCATCCCCTTCCTGCATGCCTTCGCCGCCAACGCGGCGGCCATTTCGCTCTATCAGAGCCTCGGATTTGCCATCCGCGCCGAATTTTCCGTGGCTGTGTTCACCCGAACCTGAACTTTTCCCTGCGACCTCCCGCCTCAGGCGGTTGAACCTGCGGCCCGGGGTTCACATCTCGTTACCTAAGGATAACCACGTGATAACAGGGACAGGGAATGCTCCGCAGAAAACTCGACGAATTCTTCAGCTCCGATGCCGCCGGCGGCATCGTTCTGATGCTCTCCGCCGTGGCCGCCATGATGGTGGCGAACTCCTCGCTCAACCCCGAGTATCAGGAGTTTCTCGGGGCCTATATCGGCGTCACCGTCAACGGCGAGGGCATCGAAAAACCGGCCCTGCTCTGGATCAACGATGGCCTCATGGCGATCTTCTTCTTCCTCATCGGGCTCGAACTGAAGCGCGAGCTGATGGAGGGCAAGCTGAAGAACCCCGCCGACGTGGTGCTGCCCGGCATGGCGGCGGTGGGCGGCATGGTCGTGCCGGCGCTGGTCTACCTGGTGTTCAACTGGGGCAATGCGGCCACCGTTCATGGCTGGGCCATCCCGGCGGCCACCGACATCGCCTTCGCCCTCGGCGTGCTGGCCCTTCTGGGCAGCCGCGTGCCCCCCTCGCTCAAGATCTTCCTGCTGACGCTGGCGATCCTCGATGACATGGGCGCGATCCTCATCATCGCGCTGTTCTACACCGCCGAGCTGAAGGTCGATTACCTCTTCCTCGCCTGCATCCCGCTGGCGCTGATGATCTGGCGCAACATGCGCGGGGCGCACCGGGTGGCCCCGATCCTGCTGCTCGGGGTGGTGCTCTGGGTGCTGGTGCTCAAATCCGGCGTCCACGCCACGCTGGCCGGGGTGGTCACCGCCTTCTGCATCCCGCTGAAGGACAAGTGGAACAAGTCTCCCCTGCACTCCATCGAGCACGGCCTCGCGCCCTATGTGCTCTATATCATCGTCCCGCTCTTCGCCTTCGCCAACGCCGGCGTGGTGCTTCAGGGCATGTCGCTGTCGTCGCTGCTCGATCCGGTGCCGCTGGGCGTGGCGCTCGGGCTGATCGTGGGCAAGCAGGTGGGGGTCTTCGGCACCACCTGGCTGATGGTCAAGACCGGCCTGGCCAAGCTGCCCTTCGGGGTGACATGGGCCCATATCTACGGGCTCGCCTGTCTTGCGGGGATCGGCTTCACCATGTCGCTCTTCATCGGCTCGCTGTCGTTCTCCGATGCGGCGCTGATGAACGAGGTTCGCCTCGGCGTGCTGCTCGGCTCCGGCGTCTCGGCCGTGATCGGCTTCCTCGTGCTGCGCGCGGCCACTCGGCCTGGCGAGGCGGAGGTCCCCGAGGCCCTCAACCAGCCCGGCGCCGCCGAGCGGGTGGCCGAATAGCGTCAGGCCTCCATCCCGGTCGGGGCGGATAACGAATCCCTTGCGTTAACCGCCCCACCTGCGCTACGCCGCCCCTTGCTTCGGTTCGGGCGAAAGCCCGGAGCAAAAGGGAACGTGGTGCGGGGAGAATCCCCAATGCCACGACTGCCCCCGCAACTGTGAGCGGAGAGCGAGGCCTGTGTGCCACTGGGGGAGCATCCCCCGGGAAGGCCGGCCATCTCGCAATGACCCGCAAGTCAGGAGACCTGCCGAGGCGATCACCCTGAACCCGTGCGAGGGGCGCGGCGTCAACGGTCTATTCCGTAGCGGTGACGAAAGCACCGTCTGCGGAACGCCCCCCGGTTTTCCAAAGACATTCCACGTCAACGGCCCGTCAACAGGGCCGAACCATAGGGACTTTGGACGCCATGAACCGTCTTCTCGCCACCGGTGCGACCCTCGCATTGGCCACCGCCACCCCCCTCGCCGCGCAACAGGTCTACGACCTCGACACCATCACCGTCACCGCCGACCTCTCGGACGCCACCGACACCGCCCAAAGCGGCGCCACCGTCGAAGTGACCACCCGCGACGATCTCGAAAAGGCGGGCGACAACAGCGTCGCCACCTATCTCTCCCGCCAGCCGGGCCTGTCGATGGTCATGACCGGCGGCCCCGGCGGCACCGCCGACATCCGCATCCGTGGCCTGCACCAGCGCTACACCTCGGTGCTGATCGACGGCATCAACGTGCTCGACCTCTCCGCCACCAACCCCGCCTACAACTTCGGCACGCTCACCACCGGCGGGATCGGCCGCATCGAAGTGCTGAAAGGCTCCCAATCGGCGCAATACGGCTCCGCTGCCGTGGGCGGCGTGGTTTCGATCAACAGCCGCCGCGCCACCGAAGAGGGCACCCACGTTTACCTTGAGGGCGAGGTCGGCAGCTATGACAGCTTCGATGCCAACGCCACCGTCACCAGCAAGGGTGATCGCCACAACTTCGCCGTGACCCTGTCGCGGCTGGAGTTCGGCGGGTTCTCGGCTGCCGACGAGGAAGATGGCAACACCGAGGAAGACAGCCTCTCAACCATCCGCCTGTCGTTCAACGGCGAGTATGCCCTAACCGAGGCCCTGACCATCGGCCTCAGCGGCTTTTCCGAGAAGAGCGACTACGATATCGACGGCGGCTTCCCTCTTGGCGACACCGACGAGACCATCGAGAACACTTCCAACGGCCTGCGCCTCTTCGCCCGCTACGAGGGTGCGAGCGTGACCCACGAGTTCTCGGCCACAAGCTTCGACTTCAACCGCGAAACCAGCAGCGGCAGCACCTACGAGGGCGAGCGCCGGACGCTGGCCTATCTCGGCCAGGCCACTCTGTCGCCCACCACGCGGCTCAACTTCGGCTTCGACTACAGCGACGAGAGCTTTGCCTCCTTCGCCTTCGGCACCGCCGCCGAGGGCGATGTGACCAACACCGGCGTCTTTGCCGAGTTGAATTGGTCGCCCACCGCACAGCTCGATGTCGTGGCAGCCATCCGCCATGACGAGCACGAGGAGTTCGGCGGATACACCACCGGCCGCGTTGCCCTGGCCTACCGCCCGCAGGAAGATCTGATCCTGCGCGGCTCGCTGGCCACCGGCTTCCGCGCGCCCTCGCTCTTTGAGCTTTATGCTCCGGGCACGGGCAACCCCGATCTCACCCCCGAAACCAGCTTCAGCGCCGAACTCGGCATCGAAAAGCGCCTCGGCGGGGAAGACTTCATCAAGGCCACGCTGTTCTACACCGAAGTCGAGGATCGCATCACCTTCGGGCCGACCTACCCCTCGCCGAATATTCAGGCCGAGGGCACCTCCATCGCCAAGGGCATCGAGCTTTCCGGGCAAAAGGCGCTCTCCGACCGGGTCTCGCTGTTCGGCAACTACACCTACACCGAGAGCGAGGGTGAAGACGGCGCGCGGGTGCTTCGCGTGCCGCGCCATAACCTTGTGCTGGGCGTCGATGCCGACATCGCGCCGCGCTGGGTGGCCCGGGCCGAGCTCCAGCACGTTTCCGATATGCTAGACGTTGGCCCCGTCGAGATGGATGCCTACACCATCGTCAACACGATGGTCACCTACCAGATCAACGACAGTGCCGAAGCCTACTTCCGGATCGAGAACATTGGCGATGTCGAATATCAAACCGTCAACGGCTACGGCCAGTCCGACAGGGCCTTCTACGTTGGGCTCCGTGCCAGGTTCTAACCTCCTCGGAGCGCTCGCGCTCTGTCTGGCGGGGGCCTGTCCGGCCCTCGCCGCACCGCCCGAGAGGGTGGTGTCCATCAACCTCTGCACCGACCAGCTTGCGCTGGCCATCGCCGCGCCGGGCCAGCTCGTCTCGGTCACCCGGATGCTTCAGGCCGACGACTCGCCGCTGGCCGAAGCCGCCCGCGCCCTGCCGGGCAATTCCGCCCGCGCCGAGGAGGTCTACCTGCTCGCACCCGATCTGGTGATCGCCGGCAGCTTCACCGCGCCCGACACCCTGCGGATGTTGGAGCGGCTCGGGCTCGAGGTCGCCGTCTTCACCCCCGCCGAAACGCTCGACGACATCCGCGCCAACATTCTCCGCATGGGCCGCCTGCTCGGGCGCGAGGCCGAGGCCGCGCAGGAAGTCGCCGCCTTCGACGCCCGCCTCGCCGCCATCCCCATGCCGCCCGGCCCGGCCCCGCTCGCCGCGCTCTATGCCGCCAACGGCTATTCCGCCGGGCAATCCACCCTGCCGGGCCAGATCGTCAAATCCGCGGGCTTTGCTCTGCTGGCCGAAAAGCTGGGGCTGCCCTACGGTGGCGTGGTGCCGCTCGAAACCCTCGCCACTGCCAATCCCGACCTCCTCGTCGCCGCCCGCCCCGGCGCCCCGAAAAGCCGCGCCGAAGAGATCCTCGCCCACCCGGTCGTCGAGGCCCTGCGCGCGCGGGTGCCCACCGACACCCTGCACGACAGCGACTGGACCTGCGGCACCCCCGCCGTGCTCGGCACCGTCGAGCGGCTGGCCGCCATCCGGGAGACGATGGAATGACCGGCCCCGTAGGGCGGGACTTGTCCCGCCGTCCCGCCTTCGCGCCGCGCGCGCCCCTCCCGGTGCAGCCATGACCCCGGCCCGCCTCTACGCGCTGCTCGGCGCGCTCACCGCGGCGCTCTTCACCGCCTCCCTCACCATCGGCCCCGCCGCGCTGCCCTTCACCGAGGCGCTCTCCGCCCTCGTCACCCAATCCGACGGCCCGGCCACCATGGTCATGCGCGAAATCCGTCTGCCCCGCGCCCTGCTCGGCCTGCTCATCGGCGGCGCGCTCGGCCTCTGCGGCGCCGCGATGCAGGGCTACCTGCGCAACCCGCTGGCTGAGCCGGGGCTGATCGGCGTTTCGTCCTCCGCCGCCCTCGGCGCGGTCATCGCCATCCAGACCGGCCTTGCCTATGCCGCCGCCCTCGCGCTGCCCTTCATGGCGCTCGCCGGGGCGGGCATCGCCGTGCTGGCAATCTTCGCCCTCGCCGGCCCGCGCGGCACCGCGCTCACCCTCATCCTCGCCGGTGTGGCGCTTTCGGCGCTGGCCGGGGCGCTCACCTCCCTCGTGCTCAACCTCTCGCCCTCGCCCTACGCGGCAGCGGAAATCGTGTTCTGGATGATGGGCTCACTGGCCGACCGCTCGATGACCCACGTCGCCCTTGCAGCCCCCTTCATCCTCGCAGGCGCGGCGCTGATCCTGCCGCTCGGGCGCGGGCTTGATGCCCTCTCGCTGGGCGAAGACGCCGCCGCCTCCATGGGCATCCGCCTCGCCCGCCTGCGCCTCGCGCTGATCCTCGGGGTCGCCGCCTGCGTCGGCGCGGGCACCGCCGTCGCCGGGGCCGTGGGCTTCGTCGGCCTCGTCGTGCCCCACCTGCTACGCCCGCTCACCGGCCACCGCCCCTCGACCCTGCTGATCGCCTCGGCGCTGGGCGGCGCGGCCATGCTGCTTGCGGCAGACACCGCCACCCGGCTGATCCTGCCCGCCCGCGACCTCAAGCTCGGCGTCGTCACCGCGCTGGTCGGCGCGCCCTTCTTCTTCCACCTCGTCTGGCGCCTGCGGGGGCGGCTATGAGCCTCAGCACCCAAAACCTCTCCGTCACCCGCAAGAACGGGCGCAACACCCTGCGCGACGTCTCCTTCAACGTGGCCCCCGGCGAGTTCATCGGCCTCATCGGCCCCAACGGCGCAGGCAAGACCACCCTGCTGCGCGCCGCCCTCGGCCTGCTGCCCGCCACCGGCACCTCCTCGCTCGCGGCGCTCTCTCCCGCCGCCCGCGCCCGCGCCGCCGCCTTCCTGCCCCAGTCCCGCGAGATCGCCTGGGATCTGACGGTCGAAACCCTCGTCACCCTCGGCCGCACCCCGCATCCGCCCTCCGAGGCCGATCGCGCCGCCGTCACCGAGGCCATCGCCCAGATGAACCTCACCGCGCTGGCCCACCGCCGCGCCACCAACCTCTCGGGCGGCGAGCAGGCCCGCGCCCTGATCGCCCGCACCCTCGCCCAGCAAACGCCGCTGCTGCTGGCCGACGAGCCCATCGCCGGGCTCGACCCTGCGGCCCAGATCGCCACCATGCAGCTCTTCGCGCGCCTCGCCGCAGAGGGCCGCGCCGTGGTGGCCGCGCTGCACGATCTCTCCCTCGCCGCCCGTTACTGCACCCGCCTCGTGGTGCTGCACGAGGGCCGCATCGCCGCCGACGGCCCGCCCGAACAGGTGCTCAAGGCCGCCCTGCTGGCCGATGTCTTCCAGATCACCGGCAGCTTCATCTTCACCGACCACGGCCCCCTGTTCCAGCCAACCGGACTGACCTGACCCATGCCCTTCCCCCCCGAACGCATCG
Organism: Oceanicola sp. 502str15; assembly: GCF_024105635.1. Taxonomy (NCBI): domain Bacteria; kingdom Pseudomonadati; phylum Pseudomonadota; class Alphaproteobacteria; order Rhodobacterales; family Roseobacteraceae; genus Oceanicola; species Oceanicola sp. 502str15. Next base: position 2,955,765 of record NZ_WYDQ01000001.1, on the reverse strand, counting down.
TCTGCCTGACCGAAGAAACCGTCGAAACCCTCTACCTCCTCGGCCAGCAGGATCGCATCGTCGGCGTCTCCGGCTATGCCGTCCGCCCCCCCGGCGTGCGCCAGCAAAAGCCCCGCGTCTCCGCCTTCACCTCCGCCGACATCCCCAAGGTCATGGCCCTGCGCCCCGACCTCGTGCTCACCTTCTCCGACCTTCAGGCCGATATCGCCGCCGCCCTCCTGCGCGAAGGCGTGGCGGTCTACGGCTTCAACCAGCGCGGCCTCGCCGGCATTTTCGACATGATCCAAACCCTCGGCGCCCTCACGGCTTGCGAAGACAAGGCCGCGGCCCTGACCGCCAGCTACCGCGCCCGTCTCGATCACCTGCGCGCCAAGGCCCCGGCCCGCGGCCTCAAGGTCTATTTCGAGGAGTGGGACGAGCCCATGATCTCCGGCATCGGCTGGGTCTCCGAACTGATCGAGGCCACCGGCGCCACCGACAGCTTCGCCCATCTGGCCACCGAACAGGCAGCCAAGAACCGCATCATCACCCCCGAGCAGGTGATCGAAGCCGCCCCCGACGTGATCCTCGCCTCCTGGTGCGGCAAGAAGGTCCGCCCCGAGCGCATCACCTCCCGCCCCGGCTGGGGCGCCATCCCCGCCGTCGCCAACCAGCGCATCCACGAGATCAAGTCACCGATCATCCTCCAGCCCGGCCCGGCCGCCCTGACCGACGGGCTCGATGCCATCCTCGCCGCCCTGGCGTAGGGCGGGACTTGTCCCGCCACCCCTCTGGCCAAACCTCCCGTCCTCTGCCGTAATGCCCCCCGACGGCACCCCGGGGGAGGAACCATGACCGAAGCACCAACAGATGCGGGCAGCTACGACTACATCGTCGTCGGCGCGGGCTCTGCCGGCTGCGTTCTGGCCAACCGGCTGTCGGCCAACCCCGCCAACAGGGTGCTGCTGCTGGAGGCCGGCGGGCGGGACAATCACCACTGGGTGCACATCCCGGTCGGCTACCTCTACGCCATGGGCAACCCCCGGCTCGACTGGTGCTATCGCACGGCGGAAGAGGCGGGGCTCAACGGGCGCTCCCTCGCCTACCCGCGCGGCAAGGTGCTGGGCGGCTGCTCCTCGATCAACGGCATGATCTACATGCGCGGGCAGGCGGCCGACTACGACCAGTGGCGCCAGTCCGGCTGCACCGGCTGGGGCTGGGACGACGTGCTGCCCCTCTTCCGCAAATCCGAAAACCACTACGGCCCCGCCAGTGAGGCCCACGGCAAGGGTGGCGAACTCGACGTGGCCGAGCAGCGCCTTCACTGGCCGGTGCTCGATGCCGTCTCCGAGGCCGCCCGGACCATGGGCATCCCGGCCTGCGCCGACTTCAACGATGGCGATAACGAGGGGGTCGGCTACTTTCCGGTCAACCAGCGCGGCGGCTGGCGATGGAACGCCCGCAAGGCCTTCCTCAAGCCCGCGCGCAACCGCCCCAACCTGTGCATCGAAACCCACGCCCACGCCCAGCGCCTCGCCCTGTCGGAGGGGCGCGCCGAGGCGGTGATCTACCGCCAGAACGGCCAGCTCAAACAGGCCCGCTGCTCCGGCGAGGTGGTGCTGGCCGCAGGCGCGGTGAACACCCCGCAACTGCTCGAACTGTCAGGCATCGGCAACCCCGACCTGTTGCAGTCGCTCGGTCTTCCGGTGGCGCTTGACCTGCCCGCCGTGGGCGAGAACCTGCAAGACCACCTCCAGATCCGCACCGTCTTCCGCATCACCGGCGCGCTCACCCTCAACGACCGGATGAGCACCCTCCTCGGCAAGGCCCGCGTCGCGCTGGAATACGCCCTGCGCCGCTCTGGCCCGATGTCGATGGCGCCCAGTCAGCTCGGCATCTTCACCCGCTCCTCGCCCGACTTCGAGCGCGCCAATATCGAGTACCACGTCCAGCCGCTTTCGCTCGAAGCCTTCGGCCAGCCGCTTGACCGCGAGCCGGGGGTGACGATCTCGGTCTGCAACCTGCGCCCCGAGAGCCGCGGCACGATCCACATTACCGCGCCCAGCGCCGACACCGCCCCCGAGATCCGCCCCAACTACCTCACCGCCCGCGCCGACCAGCGCGTCGCCGTCGACAGCCTGCGCCACGCGCGGCGGCTGATGGCCAGCGAAGGGCTCGCCGGGCTTCAGCCGCGCGAGGTCAAACCCGGCGCGCAGGTCCGCAGCGAGGAAGAGATGCTGAAGGCGGCGGGCGACCTCGGCACCACCATCTTCCACCCCGTCGGCACCGCCCGCATGGGCGCCGACCCGGGCGCCGTGGTCGACCCCGAACTGCGCCTCAACGGCCTCTCCAACCTGCGCATCGCCGACGCCTCCATCATGCCCACCATCCCCTCGGGCAACACCCACGCCCCGGTGACGATGATCGCCGAGAAGGCCGCCGAGATGATGCTGAGGGCAGGCTAGGGGAGGCGAGGGCAGGGCGGCTGAACCCGCCGCGCAGAACGCAAAAAGGCGCCCGCAAAGGCGCCTGTCAGGTCTCAGTCGGATCTTGGGGAGAAGTGGCGCGCTGGGGAGGATTCGAACCCCCGACCCCTTGATTCGTAGTCAAGTACTCTATCCAACTGAGCTACCAGCGCGTGGAGCCGTGATCTAACCGCCCCGACCTGCCATTGCAAGGGGGTCTGTGCGGGTTTTCTTCCCGTGCCGAAACCTGCACCCGAGCCCCCGCGTTGACCTGCCGAAAGGAGGTCTCCAATGACCAATGGCTTCACACTCCTCCCCGATTTCCCGCCCGACGTGCTCGCCGTCACCGGACAGGGCACCATCGACGCCTCCGCCTATGAAGATGTGCTGCGCCCGGCCCTCAACGACAAGCTGCGCCGCCATGCCGATATCCGCCTGCTCTACATTCTCGACGAAAGCTTCGAGGGCTTCACCGCAGGGGCCGCCGTGAGCGATGCCCGGCTGGGCATGAGCCACCTGCACGACTTCTCCCGCATCGCCGTGGTGACGGATGCAGGCTGGGTCTCCCATGCCGTCCGCCTCTTCGCGCCCCTGATCGCCGCGCCGCTGCGGGTGTTCACGCTCTCCCAGCGCCGCGCGGAGGAGACCTGGATCACCGAGAACGACCCCTCCGCCTCCGCCAGGGCCGATCCCCCCATCGACGGCTCCCTGCCGGTCTGACCGGCGCCATGCACGGCCCGCAACCCTGCCTACACTGGCAGAGCAGGGCCGGTGCCTCAGGTGATATGGCAAAAGGAGCATTCCATGACCCATGATCTCACCGGAAAAACCGCCTTCATCTCCGGCTCCACCGCCGGCATCGGCTTTGCCACCGCCAAGGGGCTGGCCGAGCGCGGGGCGTGCGTGGTGCTCAACGGTCGCAGCGCCAAGAGCACCGAGGCCGCCACCGCCCGCCTGCGCGAGGCCCTACCCGACGCGCGGGTCTCGGGCCTGCCCGCCGATCTCTCCACCGCCGCCGGCGTCGACGAGGCCGTATCCGCACTGGGGCAGGTGGATATTCTCGTGAACAACCTCGGCATCTACGGCCCCGAAGATTTCTTCGAAACAAGCGACGACACCTGGCAGAGCTACTTCGACACCAACATCATGTCCGCCGTCCGCCTCTCCCGCGCCCTCGCGCCTGCAATGGTCACCAAGGGCTGGGGCCGCATCGTGTTTCTCTCCTCCGAGTCGGCGGTAAACATCCCCGATGACATGATCCACTACGGCCTCACCAAGACCGCCCTCCTCGCCCTGTCGCGCGGGCTGGCCAAGCGGCTGCGCGAAAGCGGGGTGACGGTCAACGCCGTGCTGCCCGGCCCGACCAGCTCCGAGGGCTTCGTCGAGATGATCGAGACGCGCACCGCCGAGACCGGCGAGAGCTTCGAGGCCGCGGCGATCGGCTTCGTCAAGGAGGCCCGCCCCAGCTCGATCCTCGGCCGCCCGACCACGCCCGAGGAGGTGGCCGCCATGGTGGTCTACGCCTGCACCCCCGCCGCCTCCGGCACCACCGGGGCGGCGCTGCGGGTCGATGGCGGCGTGGTCGAATCCGCCTCCTGAGGGGCCGCTGCGGCGCGGGCAGGGGTGAACAGGCCCTTGCCCCGCCGCGCGTTGTTGCAACGTCCGGCCGATCTACAAAAACCCGAAAACGCGTATGTACAGGTTGTGTACGGGTTGTGCACGGGATGTGACTCCCGTTTTTCGACTCACCCGAGGCCGATTAACCAACTAGCGCAAAGGCTCGAAGGCGGCGTCCCGCATCCGGCAATCGCGCACCGTGTCGGCGCCGCAGACCCGCGGCTCGAGATCTTTCGTCAGGCAGATACGCACCTCCTGAATATGCCCGTCCTTGCAGGTGACGGTCAGCATGTCGGCGCTCAGGCCCGGGTTGTCCTTCAACCATGCCTCCTCGACCACCGAAGCGGGCAGGGTGATCGGGTCTTTCAGCTTGCGAAACACCTGCGGGCGCACAACGCTGCCATAGGCCTCCCGGGCAGTGTCGAAATAGGCCGCGCTGGACAGGCCCGCGCAGCGTCCGTGCTTCTTCCACTGATACCAGGCGAGGCCGGAAGTTCCCATGATATCAGCCATCTGCGCCGTCTCGCTCCGGCTCGGGTCGCGCTCCCGGGTGCGGCAGTAGCTCGGCCACCCGCGCTCGTACTGCGGCCAGAGCCCGTGCAGCACCCAGCCAAAGCCCCGGCCCCTGTCGCACTGCGGCGAGCCCTTGGCCTCGCCCTCCAGCGCGCACCAGTTGGGCGACCACGACAGGCTCATCACGTAGTAGTCAAACGCCCCCGCCGGCTCGCCCTCGGCCCACGCCGGCCCGGCCAGCCCGATCAGTATCGCCGCAATCCAAGCCCGCATTTGCCCTTCCTTTCCTCGCCGCTTTTCCCTATATAGCCCCCCAAGTTCCCCGACAATGTGAACTCACCCCGCCAAAACCCGGGGTCGCCTTTCCGGCGTCGGGAAAGTCGTGCTCAAGGAGTTTCTACCAATGAACAAACCGCTCATGGCAAAGGCCACCGCCGTCTGGCTGGTGGACAACACCACCCTCAGTTTCACCCAGATCGCCGAGTTCTGCGGCCTCCACGAGCTTGAGGTTCAAGGCATCGCCGATGGCGACGTGGCCGCCGGTGTGAAGGGCTTCGATCCCATCGCCAACAACCAGCTCACGCAGGACGAGATCGACGCTGCCGAGAAGGACGCGGGCCACCGGCTGAAGCTCAAGTTCAACCAGGCCGCCGTGGGCGAAGAGAAGCGCCGCGGGCCGCGCTACACGCCGCTCTCCAAGCGTCAGGACCGCCCCGCCTCGATCCTCTGGCTGGTCAAGTTCCACCCCGAGCTGACCGACGGGCAGATCGGCAAACTGGTGGGCACCACCAAGCCGACCATTCAGGCGATCCGCGAGCGTACGCACTGGAATATCCAGAACATTCAACCGATTGACCCGGTCGCCCTCGGCCTCTGCAAGCAGACCGAGCTGGACGCCGCCGTGCAGAAGGCCGCCGCCAAGAAGGCCCGCGAAGGCGAGGCGATGTCGGACGACGAGCGCCGCAAGCTGCTCTCCACCGAGCAGAGCCTCGTGGCCGAGCCCGAGCCCAAGATCCCCTCCTCCATTTCCGGGCTGGAGACCTTCACGCTCTCCGGCAATGACGACGACGAGGACAAGAAGGAAGACAAGGTGCTCGACGCCGACAGCTTCTTCAACCTCCCCGATGACGAGAGCGGCTCCGACGACGAGCAGCCCTGATCGGGCACGCCCGCGCGGGCAGATGGCTGCCATCCTCGGGCCTGCCCCGAGGATCTCCCGCCAACCCGCCCCTTGATTTGCGGGACCGGACACAGGACCATCCCGGCAGTTCACTCTGCCGGGATTTTCTTTGCCATGCGCCTCGCCACAGCCCTCCTGCTCCTCGCCAGCCCCGCCCTCGCCGGAGACGGAACCTGCGACGAGCTCTGGTTCACCCGCAACGCGATCTTCCATGAGGCGGGCTACTGCTTCGGCTCGCCGCTCGGCGAGGCGATCTTCGGCAATGACGGCTGCACCACCAAGACCCCTGCCCTGAGCGCGGACCAAAAGGCCCGGCTGGCGCGGATAAAGGCCGAGGAGGAGGGCTGCACCATCGACACCAGCCGCCGCAGCCTCGACATCCCCGATCTCGACATCCGCCGCAGGCTCTCGCTCCTGCCGATCCGCACGATCGGCGAGTCCGGCTGCATCGGCTGGAAGGGCGGCCCGGTGAGCCTGCGTGCGGGCACAAGCATCTCTGCCGAAACGCTTTTCGTGCTGGAGCCGGGGGATGTGGTGCTGTTCGCCCACGCCATGGAACAGGCCGAAGGGCAGGATTGGGATTACGGGCAGGTGTTCGACAACGGGGTCTTCCGCAAGGCAGGCTGGACCGTGATCGACTGGGGCCCTGAGGTGTGCGAAGGCCTCGCGGGCTAAAGCGCCTTGCGGGCCCTGAGCGCCGCGCCGATGGTGCCGTCGTCAAGGTAATCCAGCTCGCCGCCCACCGGCACGCCCTGCGCCAGCGAGGTGATGGCAACGCCCATGTCCTCGAGCTGGTCCGCGATGTAATGCGCCGTGGTCTGGCCGTCGACGGTGGCGTTCAGCGCAAGGATCACCTCGCGGATGCCCTCGTCGCGCACCCGCTCCGCCAACCGCGGAATCCGCAGCTCTTCCGGCCCCACGGCGTCCAGCGCCGAAAGTACGCCACCCAGCACGTGGTAGCGCCCCTTGAACACGCCCGCCCGCTCCATCGCCCAAAGGTCGGCCACGTCTTCCACCACGCAAAGCTCGCCCGTGCCGCGTTTCTCGCTGAGGCAGATCGAGCAGATGTCGGCGGTGCCCACATTGCCGCAGCGCAGGCATTCTCTCGCGGTTTCAGCGACTTGGCGCATGGCGTCGGCCAGCGGCATCAGGAGCTGGCCGCGCTTCTTGATGAGCTGAAGCACCGCCCGCCGGGCCGAGCGCGGCCCGAGCCCGGGCAGCCGCGCCATCAGCGCGATCAGCCCTTCGATCTCTTCCTGATCCCCTGCCATGCGCTGGCCCGCCTCAGATCGGCAGGTCCATCCCCTCGGGCAGGCCCATCTCGCGGGTGATCTTTTCCATCTCCTGCCGCGCCTTCACCTGGGCCTTGGCCTGGGCGTCCTTGATCGCGGCGAGGATGAGGTCTTCGACCACTTCCTTTTCCTCGGGGTTGAAGATCGAGGGGTCGATATCCAGCCCGTTGAGCACGCCCTTGGCGGTGCAGCGGGCCTTCACCAGCCCGGCGCCGCTTTCGCCCTCCACGGTCATCTCGGCCAACTCCTCCTGGAGCGCCGCCATCTTGCCCTGCATCTCCTGAGCGGCCTTCATCATCTTGGCCATATCGCCCAGCTGGCCCAGTCCTTTAAGCATGTCGTAACCTTTCGCGTGTAGAAGGGATCAGTCCTCTTCAAAGGGGTCCCATTCGTCGTCCACTTCCGGAAGCGCCTCCGCGGCGGCCTCCGCTTCGATCTCCTTCACGGTGCGGATCTCGCGGATCTTCGCACCGGGAAATTGCATCAGCACCGATTGCACCAGCGGGTGCTGCATCGCTTCGGCCTCCAGCGCCAGCCGTTCGGCATCGCGCACCTCGGCAATCGTCTCGCCACCGCCGGAGCCCACGACCGACACGCCCCAGCGCACGCCCGTCCAGGTCTGCAACCTCGCGCCAAGCCGGGAGGCAAGGTCGGGGGCGGCATCGTCGGTGGGTTCAAACTCGATCCGGCCGGGCTGGTAGCGAGCCAGCCGCAGGGTGGTTTCCACCTCGACCAGCAGCTTCACGTCGCGGTGGTGGCGGATCAGCTCCACCATGTCCTCGAACCGCGCATAGCGGGCCAGCGCCACCTCGGGCTCCATTGCCAGAGCCGTTGCGGTGCCATGTGGCGTTCCCGCAGAGGCGGACACGGCCGGCGCGGCGCCCCGGCTCACGGGCGCGGCACCCTGCGAGGGGGCTGCCACGCCATTCCCGCCGCCGCCACCACCACCCGGCGGAGGCGGGGGCATGTCCTGCAACTTGCGGATCAGCTCGTCGGGCGTCGGCAGTTCCGACACATGGGTCAGCCGGATGATCGCCATTTCGGCGGCCATCATCGCATTCGGCGCCTGGCTCACTTCTTCCAGCGATTTCAGCAGCATCTGCCACATCCGCGACAACACCCGCATGCTGATCGCCTCGGCAAGCGCCCGGCCCCTGTCGCGCTCGTCGGGCGAGACGGTGGGGTCGTCGCCCGCATCCGGCGTGATCTGGGTGACAGAGACCCAATGGGTCACTTCGGCCAGGTCGCGCAGCACCGCCATCGGGTCTGCGCCCTCGGCATATTGCTGCGCCAACTCGCCCAGAGCACCGGGCGCATCGCCGCGCAGCACCATCTCGAACAGGTCCAGCACCCGGCCCCTGTCGGCCAGCCCGAGCATGGCGCGCACCGTCTCGGCGCTCGCTTCCTCGCCACCTTGTCCCAGCGCCTGGTCGAGCAGCGAGGTCGCATCCCGCGCCGAGCCTTCCGAAGCCCGCGCCAGCAGCGCCAGCGCATCGTCGGTGATCTTGCCGCCCTCGGCCTCGGCAATCCGGCGCATCAGCGCAATCATGTCCTCCGGCTCGATCCGGCGCAGATCGAACCGCTGGCAGCGGCTCAGAACCGTCACCGGCACCTTGCGGATCTCGGTGGTGGCAAAGATGAACTTGGCGTGGGCGGGCGGCTCTTCCAGCGTCTTCAGGAGCGCGTTGAACGCGCTCTTCGACAGCATGTGAACCTCGTCGATGATGTAAACCTTGTAGCGGCTCGACGCCGGCGCATAGTGAACGGTATCAAGCACTTCGGCGCGGATATCGTCGATGCCGGTGTTGCTCGCGGCGTCCATCTCGATCACGTCCACGTGCCGCCCCTCGGCAATCGCGGTGCAGGCGGCGCAGGTGCCGCAGGGGTCGGTCGTGGGGCCTTGCTCGCAGTTCAGTCCCTTGGCGATGATCCGGGCCGTGGTCGTCTTCCCGGTGCCGCGGATGCCGGTCATGATGAAGGCCTGCGCGATCCGGTCCGCCGCAAAGGCGTTCTTCAGCGTGCGCACCATCACCTCTTGCCCGACGAGGTCGGCAAAGGTCTGCGGGCGGTACTTGCGGGCAAGAACCTGGTAGCCGGATTTGGCGGTTTCGCTCATGGGGCCTCAAAGCGGTGGGTTACGCCCAATCTAGGGGCTGACCCGCCCAAGGTCCATGGCTCAAAGCGACCAGAGCACGAAGCCGACGGCCGCGCTCGCAAAGGCGAAGATGGCAGCGACGAGGGTAAAATGCGTGTGGCCCATGGGTTCGGCCGCGTGGTCCTCCAGCCGGTGGTGAGTGCGCCGCGCATTGCGCTGCGCGAACCAGAAAATCACCAGTGCAGCAAGGATGAACAGCGAGGCCACCGCCTTGGCGGCCCATGTCGGATCGAAGTCGCCGAACACCGCCTTCAGCCCGATCGCCACCGCCACCGCCCCAAGGCCGGTCCGCATCCATCCGGCAAAGGTGCGCTCGTTGGCCTGAAGCGTGCGGTCCTCGGCCCAATCCGTGCGGCTTTCGGCCCATTCGGTCTTGGTGTCGGGGTCTTCGGGGCATCCATCCTGCATGGTGGCACCCTAGGCGCATTGCAGCCTCTTGCCTATGTCGCAGGACGCGAGATAGCCTTTCCCTGCCGCACAGGGCGGCACCCCCGGTCCGCGGAAAGCTGCAAGGCACCTTGAGAATCCACAGCCGAGATTTCGGTTTTTCTTGTGGCCCACCCGGGCGGACCAACGGGCCCCGACAAGGGAAACCTGACAGATGACCTCCGAGATTGATCGCTATCGCCGCGCCGCCAAACGGCTGAAGAAGGCCCATGCCTCCGGCGAGCCCGAGGCGTTGGCAAGGGCCGCCGCGCACCTGCCGCCAGAACGCCGCGCACCCCTGCGCCACGTCGATGCCCTGCACATTGTCGCCCGCGAGGAAGGGGCCGAAAGCTGGCCCTGCCTCAAGCTGCGCACCGAGCTGAAAGCCGCCTCACCCGAGCAGCGCCTGCGGCGACTGCGCGAGGCGCTGGAGAACGGGTTTCACTGGGCCGTGCGCGAGGTGCTGGCCGTCGCCCCCGACCTTGCCCGCGCCGACCTTGGCGTGGCGGCAGCGCTTTACGACGTGGAGGCCTTGGAAGCTGCCATTGCGGTCGACCCCGGCGCGGCAACGGCAGAAATCGAGGGCGCGCCGCCCCTCTGCCATCTGGCATTTTCCCGTTGGATCCATGGCGATGGCACCGAGCAGGACATGCTGCGGCTGGCCAAGCTGCTCCTCGCCCACGGCGCCGATGTCAACGCCGGCAAGCCCGAGCCGGGTGGATCGGGGCACATGCTCTCACCGCTCTACGGAGCCATCGGGCACTCCAACAACATGGCGCTGGGCCGCTGGCTGCTCGATCACGGGGCGAACCCCGACGATGGCGAGTCGCTCTACCACGCCTGCGAACTGGGCCACTGCGAGGGCCTGCGGATGCTGCTGGAGGCGGGCGCTGACCCGGCCGGAACCAATGCCCTGTTGCGGGCGCTCGACTTCGACGATCTGAATGCGGTGCAGATGTTGCTGGAGGCCGGGGCTGATCCCGACGAAGGTGTGGCAGATCACCCATCCGGCCAGCCCGCCATGAAGGCAACCGCCCTTCATCAGGCCGCGCGCCGGATGCGCTCGGGCGAAACGGCGCAGCTCCTGATTGCCGCCGGGGCCTCGCTCACTGCCCAGTGGGACGGGCGCAGCCCCTATGCCACCGCCCGGATCTTCGGCAATGCCGAGGTGGCGCGTGTCATCGCCGATGCGGGCGGGGAGACGGTGCTGGCGGGGCAGGACGCCCGGCTGGCCGCCGCCGCCGAGGGGCGTGTGCCCGATGGCCGGATCGTGCCCCAAGACCTCTCGGACGAGACCCGCGACATGCTGCGCGGCATCATCCATCTGCCTGGCGCCCTGCCACGGGTCAAGGCGCTGGTGGCCGCCGGGATGGAGTGGGACCGGCCTGATGGCATGGGCGTGCCGCCGGTGCAGATTGCCGGCTGGGAGGGCCTGTCGGACATCATGGCATTCCTTCTGGCGCTCGGGCCGAACCTTGGCCACCTCAACAGCTACGGCGGCGACCTGCTGGGCACCACGCTGCATGGCGCGGCCAACGCACCCGACCGCGAAAGCCGCGACCATCTGGGCTGCGTTCGGCTGGCGCTGGAGGCAGGGCTACCCCTGTATCGCGGATACCTGGTGTTTACCGGCAATGAAGAGATTGCGGGCGTTCTGGCGGACTATGCCGAGGCAGATCCGGAGCGGGTGGTGGACAATCTCTAGGGCAGGGTGGGCGCCGGCCTCGCTTCGCGGGTGTCGGTGTGCGGGAGGCGCTTGGGCACTCTCGGCATATCGCTGCGCGATACGCTCGAGGTGCCCCCGCGTTTTCGCAGAGCGAAAACGCTTGGGGTGAGAGGCTGGACAACGACCCAAGCGGGGCTCGTTACGGCTGCTTCCTTCCGGATCTGACCGGGTTGGCGAGGCGCTCGCCCGCGCCAACCTCTCAGGGCGTTATCTAGTGGCGGTGCGCGGGATTCGCAAGGTCAGCGCTTCTGCACCGGAATGTCGCCGTCGCAGAAGAACCGGGTGAAGGCACCGTAGCAGCGGATATCCTCGCCAAAACCAGAGACATCTATCGCGGCATAGAGCGTCCGGTCGTCGTAATTCACATCCAGCCCGGCCCGCACGATCTCGTAGCAGGCGTCCTGGTCTGCCTTGCACATCAGCGTCAGCGCAAAGGCGCCCCCGTCCTGCTGTGCGCTGGGGTTGGTGGAGGCTAGGCGCTGAAGAAACAGGGCTTTCAGCTCGGCTTCCACATCGGCCTCGCTCGGCTTGGTAAAGGCGGCGGCCAGCCCGGCGATGGCGAGGATGGCGATGAGCCAGATGATCTTGCGCATATGCTGCTCCATGGTGCTGCTGGCACTCCCTAGCGCGGCCCACGCGCCAAAGCCAGAGGCTCAGATGGTGAGCCGCAGCCGTTGAAATCCGTCGGTCGTCAGCCCGGCCGGCTCCATCGCTTCCCCTCCCTCGGCCCTGATGCCGGGCAGATGGTGCAAAACACCCCGCCCGCTGTCAAAATGCACCGTGGCGCCGTCCATCGGGGCAAAGCGCCAGCACTCCGCAACCGGGCCGTCAAAGCTGGCTTTCTGCGCCAGGTATCGGGCCAGCACCTCGCGATTCTGGATCTGCTCCGACAGCACAACCTCGGCTTCCGCCAGCGGCGCGTAAAGGCCCGTGCCACCAATCCTGTAGCTGTTGGTGGCAACGATGAAACGGTCGTCGTCTTCCACCGCCTCGCCGCCATGGCGCAGCCCGCGCACCCGGCCCGGCCCGGGGCCGAGGGGCAGGCCATCGTGGCTCCAGAGTGCGGGGCACGAGAGGTCGAGCTGCCATTCGATCCCGGCGATCACGTCAAAATCGTAGCCGGGAAAGGCTGGGTTCAGCAGCGCCTGATTGGCCGCACCCGGCACGATCCGGTTGAATGCCGCCGCAGCGCGTTCGAGCCAGTCGCGCAGCTCCGCGCCGGTCACGCGGATTGCGCGCAGTGTGTTGGGAAAGGGGTAGAGCGCGGAAAGGTCACGGTAGCTCAGGGTGCCGGCGGCGATGTTGGTGAAGGCCTCTGCGCCCGAGGGCCCGCCGGTCTTGAAAGGGGCCGCGGCAGCCAGGACGGGCTCGGCCACGGGGCCAAGCGCCTGCGTCACATACCAGCGCTGCGCCGCGTTGATCGCGTGGATGACGGGGCAGGGGGCGGCGAAGCTGGTGAAGCTGTGCAGCGCAATCTCGCTCCGGCCGATCGGGCGGCGCATGCTGGCAAGCGTGGCGGCATGTGCTTTTGCGACCTCGGCAACCACCTCCGGCGCGTCCTCGACCAGCGGCTCCGGGCCATGGGCCCCGCGCCGGGCAATCGGGCGCAGCGCGGTATGGGCGGCGGCGGGCCGCCAGCCCTCCGCGTCGGGGGCAAGCCAGAGGTCGAGCACCCCAAGATGGCTGCCCGCGATCCCCGGCATCACCACCGGCTTCCCCTGCACGCGCCCCGCCTCGGCATCCAATCCGGGCAGGCCTGTGAAGTGTGGCCCCGGAATGAGCCGATGAACATGCCCGGCCACCAGCGCATCCACCCCCTCGATCCCTGCAAGCGGCACCAACGCATTCTCCATCCCCGCCTGCACGGGCCTGTCGCTCGGGCCGCAATGCGCCAGCAGAATCACAACATCCGCCCCCTCATCGCAAAGCGCGGCAACATGGGCGCGGGCGGCATCGATCATGCAGCGCACCTCGATCCGGCCCTCCAGCCGCTCCCTGTCCCAATGCACCACCTGCGGCGGCAGCACCCCCAGAACACCGATGCGAATGTCGTGCAGATGCCCCGCCCCGTCGCTCAGGCGTCGCTTTAGGATCACGCGGGGCAGCACCAGTCCCACGTCCTCCAGCGGCGCAGCGCCGCGCCGCCGCAATGCATTGGCCGACACCACCGGAAACCGCGCATCCGCCAGCGCCGCCTCCAGCACCTCCAGCCCGAAATCGAACTCGTGGTTGCCCAATGTCACTGCGTCATAGCCCAGCGCATTCATCGCCCCGATCATCGGATGCCCACCGGCCGATGCGGCCTGCGCGGCGGCGTGATCACCCAGCGGCGTGCCCTGCAGAAAGTCGCCATTGTCGAGCAGCAGGGCCCCGGGCACCTCCGCACGGGCTTCTGCGATCAGGCTGGCCACGCGCGACAGGCCTACCGCGTCGCTCGGAGCGTCGGCGTGATAGTCGTAAGGCAGCAGGTGCATATGCAGGTCTGACGTGGCCAGAAGGCGCAGGTGCACATGCGTCGTCGGTCGGGGCGCGTCGTTCTGGTCTGCCGTTACCGTCATCTGGGGCGTCTGCAATTGCATGAACTGTTCAGGTCTGAAGCCGAAGCGGCACCAAATGCACGACAGGCGCGAATGTCAATTCGGCACGCAAGTCAGGGTTGCGTGAGTTTGCGCTGTGCTGCGGCCCGTGCCAGAAGACGGGCAGGGTGAGGATACAGGCAACGGGAGAGCGAAGATGCGGCACGCGGAAGAGGTCACATTCGGCGGCGGCGGGCTGAACAGGCGCGGCGATCTGCGCGCCGACGCGGCGGCGCTGGACGCCTTGGCACGCGGCCCTATGGCGCGGCACCTGCCGATCTGGCGCGGCAAGGTGCTGATGCAGGGACCGGAAGATGCGCCGACCCTCGCCCCTCAGCCGCTGTCGTCTCCGGCGCTCGAACACGCGTTGATGAACGTGTTTCTCGGCGAGGCCCCCGATGGCGCCTTCTGGTTCGCCCATGACATAACCCCATGGCAGCCCAACGAGATCCTCGAAGCGCCCGACAGTTTTCTGGACCGCTCCGAGCAGATCTACCCCGGGCTGGAGGAGGCCCGCTTCATCGAGCTGCGGGCCGCCATGGCCCAGATGACACCGCTGGACGCCGAGATAGCCGCCTCTGCCCGGGCGATCACCGGCTGGCACGCGACCCATGGCTTCTGCGCCAAATGCGGCGCGGCCAGCGTTGCGGCCCAGGCCGGGTGGGAGCGCCACTGCGCGGCCTGCGGGGCGCATCACTTTCCGCGCACCGACCCGGTGGTGATCATGCTCATCACCCATGGCAACTCGGTGCTGATGGGCCGCTCCCCGATCTGGCCGGAAGGCATGTTCTCGCTTCTCGCGGGCTTCATGGAGCCAGGCGAGACCATAGAGGCCGCCGTGCGCCGGGAGGTGTTCGAAGAGTCGGGCGTGCCGGTCGGCCCGGTTCGCTACCTCGCCTCCCAGCCCTGGCCCTTCCCGGCTTCCCTGATGATCGGCTGCCACGGCGAGGCCACCGCCACCGACATCACGCTCGATCCCAAAGAGCTGGAAGATGCCCGCTGGGTCAGTCGTGAGGAGATGCTCGATGTTTTCGCGGGCAACAATCCCGCGATGAAGCCCGCCCGGCGCGGCGCCATTGCGCAGTTCCTCCTGTCCAACTGGCTTGCGGACAGGCTCGATTGACGCGTAAAACCCAAGCTGGGGCGGGCGAAAGAAAAGGGCAGCGGCTGAATGAACTTCACCGGCAAGGAAGATATCGAAAAGCCCATCGACGAGGTCTTCGCGGCAATCACCGATCATGAGGCTTTCGAGAAGCAGGTCATGCGGCGCGGCCACGAGATCTCGCGAACCGACACGCTGACTGCGCCGGGCGTGGGCATGGGCTGGAAGATGCGCTTTCCGATCCGTGGCCAGATGCGCGACCTGACGGCCAAGGTCTCCACCTTCGATCAGCCCGAGCACGTGGTGCTCGATGTCACCATCGGCGGGCTGGACGCGGTGGTGAAAGTCGACCTGATCGAGCTGTCGCGGATGCGCACCCGGATGAACCTCGATATCGAGCTGATGCCGCGCACAATCACGTCGCGCGTGCTGGTGCAGTCGCTGCGCCTGCGCCGGGCCAGCCTCACCCAGTCGCTCCGTCGCCGGATGGCCGATTTCGCCCTGCAGGTCGAGGGCCGCGCCGCGCCCACCGCCTGACCGTCCGTCGTCGCTCACGCGCTCTTCACCAGTCGGTAGCCAACCGCCTCCGCCACATGGGGCCGCTCCACCCGCGCATCGCCGTCGAGATCCGCGATGGTGCGGGCCACCCGCATCACCCGGTGATAGCCCCGTGCCGAAAGCCCGAAGCGCTTCGCCACCTTCTGCAGCAGCTCCAGCCCGGCCTCGTCTGGGCGGGCCACTTCGTCGAGCAGCTCGCCTTCGATATCGGCATTCGTCGTGGCCTCAACGCCCAGTGCCTCGAACCGCGCCCTTTGCACATCCCGCGCCGCCGCCACCCGCGCCGCCACTTCCGCCGAGCCCTCTTCGGCCGGCGGCAGGTCGAGGTCAGTGTAGGCCACCGGCGGCACTTCGAGCCGCAGGTCGAACCGGTCGAGCAGCGGGCCGGAAATGCGGCCAAGGTAATCCTCCCCGCAGTTCGGGGCGCGCGAGCAGGCGCGGGCCGGGTCGGTCAGGTGGCCGCATTTGCAGGGGTTGGCGGCCGCCACCAGCATGAAGCGGCAGGGGTAGGCCACATGCGCATTGGCCCGGCTCACCATGATCTCGCCGGTCTCGATCGGCTGGCGCAGGGTTTCGAGCACGGTGCGGGGGAACTCCGGGAACTCGTCCATGAAAAGCACCCCGTTGTGGGCAAGCGAAACCTCTCCCGGTTTGGCCTGCCGTCCCCCGCCCACCACGGCCGCCATCGAGGCGGTGTGATGCGGCGCGCGATAGGGCGCGGCCCGGCTGATCCCGCCTTCCTTCAGCAGGCCCGCGAGCGAATGTACCGTCGAGGTGGCCAGTGCCTCACGCGGGCTGAGCGGCGGTAGGATGCCGGGCAGGCGGGCCGCCAGCATCGACTTGCCGGAGCCGGGCGGGCCGACCATCAGCAGGTGATGGCGCCCGGCAGCGGCCACCTCCAGCGCCCGCTTGGCCCGCTCTTGCCCCTTCACGTCGCGCAAGTCCTTGCCGCCCGCGTGGCCCTGCACCTCGCCCGGGCGCGAGGGCTCTATCGGTGCCTCGCCGGTGTAATGCCGAATTACCGCTGCAAGACTCGGGGCCGCAATCACCTCCGCCGCGCCGACCCAAGCCGCCTCGGCCCCGCAGGCCTTGGGGCAGAGCAGCCGTCGCTCCTGTTCGGCAGCGGCCATGGCGGCGGGCAGGGCGCCCTGCACGGCAATCAGCTTGCCGTCGAGCGACAGCTCCCCGAGCGCCACCACCTGCGCCACCTCCTCGCGCGGCAGGATCTCGATGGCCGCCAGCAGGGCCAGAGCAATCGGCAGATCGAAGTGCGAGCCTTCCTTGGGCAGATCCGCAGGCGAGAGGTTCACCGTGATCTTCCTTGAGGGCAGCGCAATCGCCAGGGCGCCCAGCGCTGCCCGCACCCGCTCGCGAGCCTCGCTCACCGCCTTGTCGGGCAGGCCTACAATGGCGAAGTGCGGCATCCCGGGCGACACGGCGCATTGCACCTCCACGGGCCGCGCCTCGATGCCGTCGAAGGCCACCGTGTAGGCCGCCGCAAGCAATCCTCCGCTCCCGTCCAGCATCACAGCATCCCCAGGGCAAACACACCTTGGGAAACGCTAGCGCGAGATGGTTATCGAATAGTTAATGCGCCTCGTAGAGCGCCGCGAACTTCGGCCAGGCCAGCGGATCGGGCACGGTCTTGTCGCGGCAGAACGCGTTGCAGAAGCCCCAGACCTTGCCACCGGCCTGCATGAAATGCGTCACCGGCTTGCCCGAGTAAGGGCAGGCCTCGTTGACAGAGGGGCCATCCGCCACCGCCTCCGCCGCCAGCGGCGCGGCGCCGGGCCACTCGCGCTTCGGCAAGTCCTTGGCATACCACGGCAAATCCTCGCCTCTGGCAAAGCCCATCCCGCGCCAGCGCCGAAACGCCGGATCGGCGAGGTGGGCGGCGACATAGGCGGCAGAGGCCTCCGAAACCGGCAGGCCATAGGTCGCGATCCGGGCTGCCACCGGGGCATAGAACGCATCTGCCGCGGAATAGTCGCCACACAGCCACGGCCCCTCGACGCCAAGCGTCTCCCGCGCATGGGCCCAGATCAGATCGAGCCGTGCCAGGTCGGCCAGCACCTCCTCGGAGGGCACAAACCCATCATAGGCCACCCGCAGCGCCATCGGGCAGGCCGAGCGCAGCGCCCCGAACCCGGCATGCATCTCGCAGGCCAGTGCCCGCGCCAGCGCGCGCGCCTTCGGGGCTTCCGGCCAGATCCCCGCCTCGGGAAAGCGGCTCGCAAGCTCCTCGGCAATCGCCAGACTCTCGCCCAGCACAGCGCCCTCATCGGTCACGACCGCCGGCACGGTGCGGGCCGGGGCGATTGCGGCCAGTTGCGCGGCCACGTCACGGTTGGCAAAATCGACCCAGACGGTCTGCCGCTCCAGCCCGAATCTCTCGAACAGGAGCCAGCCCCGAAGGGACCACGAAGAGTAGGCGGGATCGCCGATGTAGAGTGTATTGGTCATACCTGTGACGCTACGCACAGACATGCCCCGCTGACCAACGCATTTTCGCACCGAAGCTCATCACGAATCTTGATGAGAAGCGGTTTTTGCATCTTTGACACTTTATTTTGAACCGAACGGTTCTAATGTGC
Organism: Oceanicola sp. 502str15; assembly: GCF_024105635.1. Classification (NCBI taxonomy): domain Bacteria; kingdom Pseudomonadati; phylum Pseudomonadota; class Alphaproteobacteria; order Rhodobacterales; family Roseobacteraceae; genus Oceanicola; species Oceanicola sp. 502str15. The sequence goes on along the minus strand of NZ_WYDQ01000001.1, from coordinate 2,937,582 downwards.
GTATAACATACATCCCATGGTGCCTGACGGCAGGTGCCCCGGTCCGCGAAAAGGAGCATCCCATGCCTTTGGACGGCGATATCGATACCTCAATGTCCCGCCACGCGCGTCAGGCAGAACTGCTTGACGCCGAAACCGAACAACAGCTGGCCCGGGCCTGGCGCGATCACCGCGACGAACAGGCCCTGCACCGGCTCATAAGTGCCTACATGCGGCTCGCCATCTCCATGGCCGCGAAATACAAGCGCTACGGCGCTCCGATGAACGACCTCATCCAGGAAGCCTCACTTGGGTTGATGAAGGCCGCCGACAAGTTCGACCCCGAGCGCGGCGTGCGGTTTTCCACCTATGCGATGTGGTGGATCAAGGCCTCCGTGCAGGAGTTCGTGATGCGCAACTGGTCCATGGTGCGCACCGGCTCCACCTCGTCGCAGAAGTCGCTGTTCTTCAACATGCGCCGGGTGCAGGCCCAGCTCGAACGCGAGGCGGCCGCGGCCGGCGAGCGGCTCGACAGCCAGCAGCTCCGCCAGAAGATCGCGGTGGAGGTCGGCGTGCCGCTGGCCGATGTCGAGATGATGGAAGGCCGCCTGTCGGGCTCCGACTTCTCGCTCAACGTCACCCAGTCGTCCGAAGACGATGGCCGCCAGTGGATCGATGCCCTCGAGGACGACGGCCCGCAGGCCGCCGAACAGGTGGAGGTCGAGCATGACAAGGCCCAGCTCCGCGACTGGCTGGCCGAGGCCATGGCCGCGCTGAACGACCGCGAGCAGTTCATCATCCGCGAGCGCCGGCTGGCCCGCGAGAAACGCACCCTCGAAAGCCTTGGCGAAGAGCTGGGGCTATCCAAGGAGCGGGTGCGCCAGCTCGAGGCGGCGGCGTTCCAGAAGATGCGCCGCTCGCTCGAGAACCAGTCGGACGAAGTGCTGGCGCTCATCTCCTGAGCCCAGAATGCCTTTGCAGAGATCGAAAGGGCCGCGGTAACACGCGGCCCTTTCCTGTCGCACGACGCCCCGCCCCACGCAGGTCGCCACCTCGGCCCCAAATCCCGCCGGGCTTCATTTTCTTGCTGCAAATATCTCCGGGGGTGTGGGGGCAGCGCCCCCACTGCCAACAGTTGCCGCCCGCACCGCCGCGCCCTACAACAGAGCCAAGCGGAGGGCCAAACCCATGTTGGCAGGCAAGAAAATCCTACTCGTCATCGCCGGGGGCATCGCCGCCTTCAAGTCGCTCGACCTGATCCGGCGGCTCCGGGAACAGGGCGCCGAGGTCACGTCGGTTCTCACCGCCGCGGCAGAAGAGTTCGTCACCCCGCTGACCGTCTCCGTGCTGACCGGCAACAAGGTCTACCGCGAGCTGTTCGACCTGACCGACGAGCGCGAGATGGGCCATATCGAGCTGTCCCGCGCGGCGGACCTTCTGGTCGTCGCCCCGGCCACCGCCAACCTCATCGGCAAGATGGCGGGCGGGCTGGCCGACGACCTCGCCTCCACCCTGCTGATGGCCACCGACAAGCCGGTGCTGATCGCCCCGGCGATGAACGTTCGCATGTGGCTGCACCCCGCGACCCAGCGCAACGTGGCCCAGTTGCGCGCCGACGGGGTGCACTTCAGCGGCCCGGCAGAGGGCGAGATGGCCTGCGGCGAATACGGGCCGGGCCGGATGTCCGAAGCCCATGAAATTGCCGAGGCGGTGTCCGAGGCGCTGGCCGACGGCCCCCTCAAGGGCAAGCACATCGTAATCACCTCCGGCCCCACCCACGAGCCGATCGACCCGGTGCGCTACATCGCCAACCGCTCCTCGGGTGCACAGGGCACCGCGCTCGCCCGCTCGCTGATGGGCCTCGGCGCCTCCGTCACCTTCGTCACCGGCCCGGCCACCGTCCCGCCGCCGCAGGGAGCGAAGGTGGTGCAGGTCGAGACTGCCGCGCAGATGCACGAGGCCGTCTTCAAGGCGCTCCCCGCCGACGCCGCCATTTTCGCCGCCGCCGTGGCCGATTGGCGGGTCGTCGCGGCTTCCGGCTCCAAGATCAAGAAGGACGGCACCGGCAAGATCGCCCCGCTGAATTTCACCGAAAACCCCGACATCCTCGCCGAAGTCTCCAGTGCACCCCAACGCCCGGGCCTCGTCATCGGCTTCGCCGCCGAAACCGACGACCTGCTCAAGCACGCCGAGGCCAAGCTTGCACGCAAGGGCTGCGACTGGATCATCGCCAATGATGTCTCGCCAGAAACCGGCATCATGGGCGGGTCGGAAAACGCGGTGACGATCCTCACCGCCGCGGGGGCCGATGCGCTGCCCCGCATGTCCAAAGACCAGGTCGCCCAGCAGCTTGCCGCCCGCATTGCCGAGGCCCTGACATGACGCCGCAGATCCTCTGCACCCGCGACGAGGGGGCCGACCCGGCTCTGCCCCTCCCGTCCTACGAAACCCCCGGCGCCGCCGGGGCCGACGTGCGGGCCAACTTTCCCGAAGCGCAGCGCACCAGCGGTCTCACCCTCGCCCCCGGCGCCCGCGCCATCGTGCCCTCCGGCCTGCGCGTCGAGATCCCGCAGGGCTTCGAGATTCAGGTCCGCCCGCGCTCCGGCCTCGCCGCCAAGCATGGCGTAACCCTCGTCAACACCCCCGGCACCATCGACAGCGACTATCGCGGCCCCCTCGGGATCCTGATGATCAACCACGGCACCGAGCCCTTCACCGTCGCCCACGGCGACCGGATCGCCCAACTCGTCGTCGCCCCGGTGGTGCAGGCGCGCTTCACAGCCGCCGAAACCCTCACCGACACCCTCCGCGGCGCAGGTGGCTTCGGCTCCACGGGCCGCGGCTGATGATCCTCGTCTACGCGCTGATGGCGCTCGCTTGGTGGGGGGGCGAATGGCTGGGCTGGCGGAAAGTCGAGCGGCAGGCGGCCCTCGTCGTCATCATCCTCGTGGCGCTGGGCCTCAACCTCATCCTGCCCGCCGGACACGCCGTGCGCGAAATCACCGGGCGCTACCCCCAGTTCTGGGCGCTCGTGCTGGTGCTGGGCTCCATCGCGGTGCTCTATGGCACGCTGGTCAACTGGCTTCGCTCCATCGCCCTGTCGCGCGAAGCCCCGGTGCAGGCTGATGACCCGGCCCCAATGCCCCCGCCCGCCCCCACTGCGGACCCATCAAGGCTCACCGGAGAAGAACTCACCCGCTACGCCCGCCATATCGTGCTGCGCGAGATCGGCGGCACGGGGCAGAAGAAGCTGAAGGCCGCCCATGTGCTGGTCATCGGGGCAGGGGGCCTCGGCTCGCCCGCCTTGCTCTACCTCGCCGCCGCCGGGGTCGGCCGTGTGACCGTGCTCGATGACGACACGGTGGATGCCTCCAACCTCCAACGTCAGGTGATCCATCGCACCGATGGGCAGGGCACGAACAAGGCCGAGAGCGCCGCGCAGGCCATGGCCGCGCTCAACCCGCATGTGGAGGTCACACCCCTCGCCACCCGGCTCACCCTCGAGAACGGCCCCGACATCGTGGTCTCGGCCGACATGATCCTCGACGGCACCGACAACTTCGCCACCCGCTATTTGGCCAACGACCTCGCCGTGGCCGCCCGAATCCCGCTCATCTCCGGCGCCCTCTCGCAATGGGAAGGCCAGCTCTCGGTGTTCGACCCCGCGCAGGGCGCGCCCTGCTACCGCTGCATCTTCCCCGACCCGCCCGCGCCCGGCCTTGCGCCCTCCTGCGCCGAGGCCGGCGTGATGGGGCCGCTGCCGGGCGTCGTCGGCGCGATGATGGCGGCGGAGGCGGTCAAGATCATCACCGGCGCGGGCAGCCCCCTGCGCGGGGAGATGCTGATCTATGACGCGCTCTGGAGCGAAACCCGCAAGATCAGGCTCAAGCGCCGTGATGCCTGCCCGACCTGCGGGACAGCCCAAGCCGCCCCAACCCCAAAGGACGGATGAGCGCACCCCCCTTCGCCTTCTCCCGGCCAGCCCCTATGTTCCCTCCCAAAGGAGACCGCGCCCCATGACCAACCCGCTTCTCACCCCCTCCGATCAGCCCTTCGATCTGCCCGAATTCGCCGCCATCACGGATGAGCACTTCTCCCCCGCACTCGATGCCGCCGAGTCCGAGACCCGCGCCACCATTGCCGAGATCGAGGCCAACCCCGAGGCCCCCAGCTTCGCCAACACCATCGAGGCGCTGGAGCTGGCCGACAAACCGCTGAACGACGTGCTCGGCCCCTTCTTCCTGCTCGCCGCCGTCTCCTCGACGCCCGAGCGCGAAAAGCTGCAACGCGCCTTCTCGCCCCGCCTTTCCGCGCTGAACTCCGACATCTCCCTCAGCACCGCGCTCTTTGAGCGGGTCAACACGCTCTGGGAGGGCCGCGACAGCCTCGACCTGACCGAAGAGCAGAGCCGCGTTCTTTACCTCACCCACCGCAGCTTCCGCCGCTCCGGTGCCGGGCTGGACGAAGCCGGCCGCGCGCGGCTGAAGCAGATCAACACTGCCCTCTCCGAGAAAAGCACCGCCTTCGGGCTCAACCTGCTGGCCGACGAGCGCGAGTGGGTCATGCCGGTTTCCGACCTGACGGGCCTGCCCGAGTTTCTGGTGAACGCGATGAAATCCGCTGCCGAGGAAAAGGGCAGCGACACTCCGGTCGTGACCCTCTCGCGCTCGCTGGTCGTGCCCTTCCTGCAATTCTCCCCCAACCGCGAGCAGCGGCGCAAAGCCTACGAGGCATGGACCTCGCGCGGCGCCGGGGGTGGCAAGACCGACAACCGCGCCCTCGCCGCCGAGATGCTGGCCCTGCGCGCCGAGCGGGCCGGGCTGCTGGGCTACGACAGCTTCGCCGACTACCGGCTCGAAACCGAAATGGCCAAGACACCCGATGCCGTGCGCAACCTGCTTCAGGCGGTCTGGTCTCCGGCCCGCGCCAAGGCCGAGGCGGATGCCAAGGTTCTCGAGCGCCGCCTCCACGCCGACGGGTTCGACGGCCCGCTGGAACCCTGGGACTGGCACTACTATTCCGAGGCCCGCCGCAAGGAAGAGCACGCGCTGGACGAGGCCGCGCTGAAACCCTTCTTCCAGCTCGACAAGATGATCGAGGCTGCCTTCGCCTGCGCCTCCCGCCTCTTCGGGCTGGAGTTTGCACCCCTCGACCTGCCGCTCCACCACCCCGATGCCCGCGCCTGGGAGGTCACGCGGGATGGTGAACATATCGCGGTCTTCATCGGTGATTACTTCGCACGCGGCGGCAAGCGCTCGGGCGCGTGGTGCTCTGCACTCCGTTCGCAGCAGAAACTCGCCGGAGACATCCGCCCCCACGTCATCAACGTCTGCAACTTCGCCAAGCCGCCCGCCGGGCAGCCTGCGCTCCTCAGCTACGACGATGCCCGCACGCTGTTTCACGAGTTCGGCCACGCCCTGCACCAGATGCTCTCGGATGTGACCTATTCGAGCATTTCCGGCACCTCGGTCAGCCGCGATTTCGTGGAGCTGCCGTCACAGCTCTACGAGCACTGGCTCGAGGTGCCCGAGGTGCTGCAGGAATTCGCCCTCCATGCCGAGACCGGCAAGCCGATGCCCGACGATCTGCTGCAACGCGTGCTCAATGCGGCAACCTACGACATGGGCTTTTCCACCTGCGAGTTCATCGGCTCCGCGCTGGTAGACCTCGAGTTCCACGCCGGCCCGCCGCCCGCCGACCCGATGCAGAAGCAGGCCGAGGTGCTGGAAGAGATCGGCATGCCCCGCGCCATCCGCATGCGCCATGCGACCCCGCATTTCGCCCACATCTTCTCGGGCGGCTATGCCTCCGCCTACTACAGCTACATGTGGTCCGAGGTGATGGATGCCGATGCCTTCGCCGCCTTCGAGGAGGCCGGTGGCCCGTTCGACCCGGAGATGGCCAAGAGCCTCGAGGCCAATATCCTCTCCGCCGGCGGCACGCAGGAGCCTGAGGCGCTCTATACCGCCTTCCGGGGCCGTCTGCCGGGGGTGGAGGCGCTGCTTAAGGGGCGCGGGCTGGACGACGTCGCCTGAGTATCCACGAAGTTATCCACAGGCCGCGCCGCCAGTTTCGGGGCGGCCCGGAGCGTGCAACACCCTGAAGTTGAGCACACGCCCAACTTCAGGGCGCAATAAAATAACTGATAAGATCGCGTTTCGCCGCTTGACCCGGAGAATTTTCCCCGCCGACTCGCCACAAGTGGCAGGGCGCCGCCCTCTCGAACTGCAAGAATGCGGCTACCCCCGGTGATTTTCTTCACAGCGGGCCTTCGTGACGTAGCGTCACGACCTACAACCCCAGCAGGAGCCCGGGGAGGTAGAGCACGATGGCCGGAAAGGCGACCAGCCCCGCGATGGTGAGCGCGTCGGCCACGAAGAACGGCGCCGCGCCCCGGAACACGTCTTGCACGGAAAGCTCGGGGCGCACCCCGGCAACCACGAAGCAGTTCAGCCCGATGGGGGGCGTGATCAGGCACAGCTCGGCCATCTTCACCACGATGATCCCGAACCAGATCGCGCAGCCCGTCGCGTTCATTCCGAAGGCCGAATCCGCCGCCGTCACCGCCTCTCCGCCGTTCAGCGCAATCACAGCCGGGTAGACGATGGGCAGGGTGAGCAGCAGCATTCCGATGGCGTCCATGAACATGCCGAGCACCGCGTAGGCGCAGAGGATCATCAGCAGGGTGATCATGGGCGACTGGTCGAGCGTGCTGATCCAGTCGGAAAAGGCGCCGGGCAAGTCGGCGAACCCGAGGAAGCGCACGTAGATCAGCACGCCCCAGATGATGGTGAAGATCATCACCGAGAGCTTGGCGGTTTCCAGCAGCGCGTTCTTCAGTTCCGGCCAGCGCATGCCCCGGAACAGCGCGATCAGGAAGACCACGAAGGCCCCGAGCGCGCCGCCCTCGGTGGGCGTGCCCCAGGCGTCGCCGCCGAAGGGGTTGTAGATGAAGAAGATGATGATGAGCACCACGAAGAGGATCGGAAGGGCCCCCGGCAGCGATGCAAAGCGCTGGCCCCAGGTGAAGCCCGTCACCGGCGGCCCCAGCTTCTTCCAGACCATCGCCATGCCCACGACCATCCCGCCGTAGATCAGCGCCGAGAAGGCGCCGGGGATGAAGCCTGCCAGCAGCAGCGCGCCCACGTCCTGCTCCACGATGATCGCGTAGATCACCAGGATGGCCGAAGGCGGGATCAGCGAGGCCAGCGTGCCGGCCGCCGCCACGACGCCCGCCGCAAAGCGCTTGTCGTAACCCTCCGCCAGCATCTCCGGAATGGCGATGCGGGCGAAGACCGCCGAGGTCGCCACGCTTGCGCCCGAGACGGCGGCAAAACCTGCGGTGGCGAAGACGGTCGAAACACCGAGGCCCCCCGGCAGCCAGCCCACCCAGCGTTTTGCGGCGGTGAACAGCGCCTTGGTCAGCCCGGCGTAATAGGCCAGATAGCCGATCAGGATGAAGGTGGGGATCAGCGACAGCGCATGGCTCGACACCTTGGAATGCGGCACCTGCCCGGCGGTCTTCACCGCAACGCCAAGCGCCCAGCCGAACTGCGCGGGGTCATAGCCCTTCTTCGACCAGAAGATCCAAAGCAGCCCCACCAGCCCCGCAATCGCGGCGGCAAAGGCAACCCTCGTGCCGATCAGCACCATCACCAGAAGGCCGGCGGTGACCCAGAGCCCGATCTCGATGGAGGTCATCGCGCGTCCTCCTCGAAGCCGGATACGGTTTCGGCCTCATGGGCGGCCTGTGTGGCGGCATCCTCGATCAACGGCACGGCCACCGGCGCCTCGGCCCCTTCGATCAGCGCCTTTCCGTAAGCGCAGACATGCAGGCAGAGCCGCAGGCAGAGCACCCCGAAGGCCAGCGGAACCACAAGCTTGGCGGGCCAGAGTGGAAGACCGATGTCGATCGAGCTGTCGGCGCTCCAGAGCGGTCGGCCAAAGTCGAACGAACGCCCGAAATGCGACCAGCTCCCCCAGAGAAGCAGCAGCATCAGCGCCAGAACCAGCAGGGTCGACAACAGCTCGAACAGCCACAGCGCCCGGCCCTTCAGGCGGCCCACCAGAATATCCATCCGGATGTGCCCGCCCAGCCGATGGCAGTAGCTCACCCCGAGAATGGCAATGAAGGGCATCAGGAACTGGATCCAGTCGACGTAGCCGGGCAGCGGCTGGTTGAACAGCTTGCGCCCGCCCACCGAGCCGACCGCCAGCAGCATCAGCGAAAAAACCACGATCCCGCCGATCAGCGCCAGCAGCGTCTCCACCCGAAACAGCGCCCGGTCGATCCGACTGAGCGTGCTGTCATCCTCGATAACGTTCGATGCGCCTGCCACGACATGCCCCCTTTTTGCAGAACGGCGGGCCAGGGGTGCACCCCGGCCCGCCGTGTCTTCAGATTGCGCGTCGTATCAGCTGTCGCCGCCGATGACGCCCTGCACGAGGTCCAGCAGCTCCTGCGCCGGAAGCCCCTTGGCCGCATTGTCCTCGACCCAGGCTGCGGCAATCGGGCCGGCGGCCTGATCGCGGAAGGCCTGCAGCGCCTCGTCGGAATAGGTCACCTGCTCAATGCCCTTTTCCTCCAGCAGCGGGCCCCACTTCGACATGGTTGCGCCGTTGTAGTTGTCGACATAGTGCTGGATCGCCTCGTCGACCGAACCCATCAGCGCCTCGCGCTCGGAATCGCTCAGCGCGTTCAGCGCATCGGTGTTCACCACGATCGGGCATTGCACCGTGCCGGGGTTGAGGTTGGTCGTCCACCACTTGGCGCCTTCGATGGTGCCAAAGCTCATGTGGGCATGGGGCGCAAAGGCCACGCCCTTCACCACGCCCGAATCCAGTGCTTGGCGAGCTTCGGAAGATGTCACCGAAGTCGGCACCGCGCCCACGGTCTCCATCGCCCGGCCGATCCCGCCGGTCGCCCGCACGGTGAGGCCGGAGTAGTCTTCCAGCGTCTTGGGCGCATCGCCCACGCCGGCGATGTTGTATTGCGGCATCGGCGAGGGCATCAGCAGGGTGGCGTTCCAGCGTGCGAGGTCTTCCTTCACCGCCGGATGCTCATAGAGCGCAAAGCTTACCTCGACTTCCTTGTCGAGCGTGTCGACGCCAAGGAAGGGCAGCTCGAGCACAGTGAGCGAGGGGTTCTTGTCGGGGTGATAGCCGGCGCAGATCTGCGCCATCTCGAAGGCGCCGATCTCGATGCCATCAAGGTTCTCGGTGTTCTTCGAAAGCCCGCCGTAGCTGATGTTCATGGTAAATTCGCCGCCGGTCTTCTCGCTCACCAGCTCGGCCATCTTCTCCACGTGCTCGGTAAAGGCCCGGCGCTTGCCCCAGACCGAAACGTTCCATTCGGTGGCAGCAGCTTCCCCGGCGATTCCGGCGGTCATCAGGGCGGCCACGGCCACCTTAGTCATCATGTGCATATCTCTCTCCCAGTTGTCGGCGGCTCTTTCGCTTGGCGGAATACGGTTCCACGGCGCGGCCACAGATCGCGATCATCTTAGAAGCAGGGTTTCGTGGATGTGAAGGCTTTTCTGGCCGGGCAGGGGAGGCCACCCCTGATGCTGCACCTGCACATTTAATTGCAACTCATTCGCATTTGCATTGACTCGGCCCTCGCCCGACATATCCTCCTCCCGAACAGCCAAGCAGGAAAGCTCATGCGCAGCCTCACCGCCCTCCTTCTCGCCACCCTCGCCCTCTGGCCCGCCGCCGGCTGGGCCGAGAAGTTCCGGGTCGCCACAACCTTCACCGTGATTGCCGACATGGCCCGCAACGTGGCCGGGGAGACCGCCGAGGTGGTTTCGGTCACGCCGCCCGGTGCCGAGATCCACAATTACGCCCCCGCCCCGCGCGACATTCTGGCCGCGCGTGATGCCGACCTGATCCTGTGGAACGGCCTCAACCTCGAGCTCTGGTTCGAAAAGTTCTTCCGCAACCTCGGCGGGGTGCCCTCTGCCGTGGTCAGTGAGGGGGTGGAGCCGATGTCCATCACCTCCGGCCCCTATGACGGCAAGCCCAATCCCCACGCCTGGATGGGGTTGACCTCGGCCGAGATCTACGTAAACAACATCGCCGCCGCCATGGCCGAGCACGACCCGGATAACGCGGCGACCTACATGGCCAATGCAGAGGCCTACAAGGCCGAAATCGCCGCCACCATCGCGCCGATCCGCGATGCCATCCTCGCCCTGCCCGAGGAGGAGCGCTGGCTCGTCACCTCCGAGGGGGCCTTCTCCTACCTCGCCCGCGACTACGGGCTGAAAGAGCTGTTTCTCTGGCCGATCAACGCCGACCAGCAGGGCACACCGCAACAGGTGCGCGGCGTGATCGACGCGATCCGCGAGCACGACATCAAGGTGGTCTTCTCCGAAAGCACCATCTCCGACAAACCGGCCCGCCAGGTCGCCCGCGAGACCGGCGCGGCCTATGGCGGCGTGCTCTACGTCGACAGCCTGACCGAAGCGGACGGCCCGGTGCCCACCTACCTCGACCTGCTGCGCGTGACCTCCCAGACCATCCTCGACGGGCTGACCGGGGCCGCGCAATGAGCCTCGCCCCCGATCCGCTGGAACACCACGAGCCCGGCACCCCCGCAGCAGGGGGCGGCGTGCTGGTGGATGACATCACCGTCACCTACCGCAACGGCCACACCGCGCTGAGCCACGCCAGCTTCGAGATCCCGAAGGGCACGATCACCGCGCTCGTAGGCGTGAACGGCGCGGGCAAATCCACACTGTTCAAGGCCATCATGGGTTTCCTGAACGTGGCGGCGGGCGATATCCGCGTGCTCGGCCTTCCGGTGCGCGAGGCGCTCAAGAAGAACCTCGTTGCCTATGTCCCCCAGGCCGAGGAGGTCGACTGGGCCTTTCCGGTTCTGGTGGAAGACGTGGTGATGATGGGCCGCTACGGGCACATGGGCTTTCTGCGCCGCCCCCGCGCCGCCGACCGCGAGGCGGTGACGGCCTCGCTCGCCCGCGTCGGCATGTCCGACTTCCGCCACCGTCAGATCGGCGAGCTTTCGGGCGGGCAGCGCAAGCGGGTGTTCCTCGCCCGTGCCCTTGCGCAGGAGGGCAGGGTGATCCTGCTCGACGAGCCCTTCACCGGCGTCGACGTGACCACCGAGGAAGAGATCATCAAGCTCCTGCGCGAGCTGCGCGACGAGGGCCGGGTGATGCTGGTTTCTACCCACAACCTCGGCTCCGTGCCCGAGTTCTGCGACAGGACGGTGCTGGTGAAAGGCACCGTGCTCGCTTACGGCCCCACCTCCCAGACCTTCACCCGCGAAAACCTCGAAGAGGCCTTCGGCGGCGTGCTCCGCCACTTCGTCCTCGGCGGGGCCGACCTGCACGATGACGAAGACGCGCGCAGCATCACCGTCATCACCGACGACGAACGCCCCTTCGTCATGTACCAAGAGCACAAGGATCCCGCCGACCCGGAAGAAGACGAGGACTGGGAATGATCCTCCTCGAACCCTTCTCCTATGCCTACATGACCAACGCCATGTGGGTCTCGGCCCTGGTCGGCTGCGTCTGCGCCTTCCTCTCCGCCTTCCTGATGCTCAAGGGCTGGTCGCTCATCGGCGATGCGCTCTCCCATGCCATCGTGCCGGGCGTGGCCGGGGCCTACATGCTCGGCCTGCCCTTCGCGCTGGGCGCCTTTCTCTCAGGCGGGCTGGCCGCAGGGGCGATGCTGTTTCTCAACCAGCGCACGGGCCTGAAGGAAGACGCGATCATCGGGCTGATCTTCACCAGCTTCTTCGGCCTCGGCCTCTTCATGGTCTCGGTCTCCCCCGTGCCGGTGAACATCCAGACCATCACCCTTGGCAACATCCTCGCCATCACGCCCGGTGACACGCTGCAACTCGTCATCATCGCGGTGGTGACGCTGGTGATTCTCACCGCCAAGTGGCGCGACCTGATGGTGACCTTCTTCGACGAAAGCCACGCCCGCTCCATCGGCCTCAACACCAATGGGCTGCGCATCCTCTTCTTCACCCTGCTCGCCGCCTCCACCGTGGCCGCGCTGCAGACCGTGGGAGCCTTCCTCGTCATCTCCATGGTCGTTACCCCCGGCGCCACCGCCTACCTGCTGACAGACCGCTTCCACCGCCTGATCTGGCTCTCGGTGGCGATCGGCGCGGGCACGGGCTTCTTCGGGGCCTACATCAGCTACTTCCTCAACGGCGCCACCGGCGGGGTGATCGTGCTGCTGCAGGTTGGCCTCTTCCTCGTGGCCTTCTTCCTTGCCCCCACCCACGGCATGCTGGCGGCCCGCCGCCGCGCCCGGGAGGCCCTGCAATGATCGAAGAGCTGCTGCTGCCGTTCCAACTGCCGTTCATGCAGTACGCCCTCGCCGTGGCTGCGCTTATCTCGGTGCCGGCGGCGATGCTCTCCTGCTTCCTCGTTCTGAAGGGCTGGTCGCTGATGGGCGATGCGGTTTCTCACGCCGTCCTTCCCGGCGTGGTGCTGGCCTATATCGTCGGCCTCCCCCTCGGCATCGGGGCCTTCCTCGCCGGGATGGGCTGCGCGTTGGCCACCGGCTACCTGCAGGAGAATTCCCGCATCAAGCAGGACACGGTGATGGGCGTGGTCTTCTCCGGCATGTTCGCGCTCGGCCTCGTGATCTACACCGCCATCGCCTCCGATGTGCACCTCGATCACATCCTCTTCGGCGACATCCTCGGCATCGGGCCTGCCGACCTCTGGGAAGCCGGGATCATCGGTGGCGCCGTCGCCCTTGCCCTCGCCGTGAAGTGGAAAGACCTGCTGCTCCACGCCTTCGACCCGACCCAGGCCAAGGCCTCGGGGCTACCGGTGGGCTGGCTGCACTACGGGCTGCTGGTGGCGCTCTCCCTCACCATTGTCGCGGCGCTGAAGGCGGTGGGCATCATCCTCGCCATCGCCCTGCTGATCGCGCCGGGAGCCACGGCCTTCCTGCTGACCCGGCGGTTCCATGCCATGCTGATGGTCTCCGTCGGCCTCGCGCTGGGCTGCGCCCTTGCGGGAACCTACGCCAGCTTCTGGCTCAATTCGGCCCCGGCCCCCACCATCGTGCTGGCCATGACCCTCTGCTTCATCGTGGCCTTCCTGCTGACGGTGCAGCGCGCCCGGCGATCGGCCCAACCGCTTGCCCCCGGGAGCACCACGCCGTAACCCACGTGGGCCGACACCGGAAAACCGCCCATGCTCATCCTCACCATCTGGCCGCTCTTTGCCCTGATCTGCCTCGGCTTCCTGCTCTCCCGCAGGGGCTGGCCCGATCCGGGCTTCTGGCCCGCCGCCGAGAAGCTGAACTACTTCCTCCTGTTTCCGGCCCTGCTGGTCTCGAGCCTTGCCAATGCACCGCTGACCGATCCGGCGATCTTGCGCATGGGCGGGGCGGCGCTCGTCGCCATCTCGCTCGCGGCGCTCGCGCTCTGGGCCCTGCGCCGCTTCGTGCTGCCTGCAAGACCGGCGCGCTACGGCCCGGCCTTCCAGGGGGTGGTGCGGTTCAACACCTATATCGGCCTCGCGGTCACGGCCGGGCTCACGGGCACGGCGGGGCTGGGGCAGGCGGCGGTCTACCTCGCCATCGCGGTGCCCTTCGTCAACGTGCTCTCTATCATGGCGCTCTCGGAGCAGACCGGCCTGCGCGCGGCCCCCGCCATGGCACGCAGCATCCTGACCAACCCGCTGATCCTCGCTTGCCTCGCCGGTATCGCCCTGACGCTTTCCGGCATCGGCCTGCCGCTCGGCACCGACCGCTTTCTCGACCTGATGGGCCGCGCCAGCCTGCCCCTCGGCCTGCTCTGCGTCGGCGCCGCCCTGCGCCCCGAGGCGCTGCGCCAGGACTTCCTGCCCCTGGTCGGCATCGGCGCCCTGCGCCTCATCGCCATGCCCCTCTTCGCCGCCTTCATCGCGGGCGCGATGGGCCTCACCGGAACCGAGGCGCTCGTGATGGTGGTCTTCTCCGCCATTCCCGTCGCCCCCACCGCCTACGTCCTTACCCGCCAGCTCGGCGGCGACGGCACGCTGATGGCGGGCCTCGTCACATCCCAGACCCTCGCCGCCGTGGCCACGATCCCGCTGGTGCTCTGGCTGCTGGGCATGGGCTGAGGCCCCCGGCCGTCAGGGCAGGTTCTCACGAAAGTAGATATCGAGCTTCAGCGCCCCCTGGGGGGCCTGCGCCCGGGCGAGCGCGGCCAGGGCGCGGTCGAGCAGCAGGTCCGGGTCCTGATCGAAAACCGCATCCATGGTTCCATCTAGCAGGGCGCGGCGGGTGTCGGCGGTAAGCCCGTGACCGATGAACACGACCTCCTCGCGCCCGCGCTCCCGCAGGGCGCGGGTGATTCCGCCCGACGAGCCGCCAACGTTGTAGATCCCCACGAGATCCGGCTGCTGATCGAGCAGCGCCAACGTGTGCCGATAGTTCTGGGCGGCATCGTCATGCCCTTCCCGTAAGCCGACGAGGCTGAGGGCCGGAAACATCTCGTCGAGCAGGCTCAGAAACCCGGCCTCCCTCTCGCTGTGCGCCCGGTAGTTCCGCGACCCGGCCACCAGCGCCACGGCCCCCTCGCGCCGTCCGGCAAGGCGCCCGAGCAGCAGCCCCGCCGTGCGGCCGACGGCGTGGTTGTCGAGCCCGATGTGCGCCACCCCGGCGCGATCCCCGTGGTTGGACACCAGTGTCACCAGCCGCACCCCCTGTGCCGCCACCTCCGCCGCTGCGGCGCGCACTTCCGGGTGTTCGATGGCAAAGAACGCCACCCCGTCGGACCAGTCCGCCGCCCGGCGCAGGGCCGCCGCCAGAGCGGGGGCGTTGAAGCTTTCGATGAAGAAACAACGCAAAAAGGGCGCGCTGGCCTCGCGCTCTCCAATCCGCGCCCGCACCCTGTCACCCAGCAGCCGCAGGTAGGGGTTGGTGCCCGCAGGCAACAGCACGGTGATGTTCATCGCCCGCTGCGCCCCGATATGCGCCGCTTCCTCATCCCCGAGGTAGCCAACGGCCCGCGCCGCCTCCAGAACCCTCAGCCGGGTGCGCTCCGACACGCCCTTTCGCCGGTTCACCACCCGGTCCACCGTGGCCATCGAAACCCCGGCCCGCGTGGCGATATCGGTCAGAAGCGGGCGATCTGCTTTGGTTGCCATCTGGCAAGACCCCTCAAAATACATCAATCTTATCTGCTGGACCAATCATGGTTCAATTCCCTACCCTATGTCAAAGACACGATTTCCTGAGGATTTGCCGTTTGCGATTGCGGCCCTGTGCCTCAGAATACATCAGAAATCTCGGGAGGAGAGAGATGACACACTTCAACGGTTTGAACCGCCGCTCCGTATTGGCCCTCGGTGGCGCCGCGCTGGCGGCCCCGCTCGTCGCGCGGCCCGCCTTTGCGGCCACCAGCCTGCGCTATGGCCACAACAACGAGGTCGCCTCGGTCGCCGGCGCGCAGGCCGACTGGTTTGCCGAAGCCCTCGGCCAGACCTCGGGCGGCGAGCTTGAGGTGCAGGTCTTCCCCAACAGCCAACTGGGCAAGTTGCAGGAGCTGGCCGAGGCGGTTTCGCTCGGCACAATCGCCTTCTCGCATAACACCGCCGGCGCGCTCGGCTCGCTCTACCAGCCCTTCGCCGCGCTCGACACGCCTTATCTTTACCGCGACATCGACCACCTGATGGCGGTGACCGACGTGGAAAGCCCGGTCATGCAGGAGCTGAACGAGGGCCTGATCGCCGCCGCCAACGTGCGGGTGATCTATGCCCACTACTTCGGCCGCCGCAACCTGACCTGCAACAAGGCGGTCATGGGCCCGGCGGACCTTGAGGGCGTGAAGATCCGCGCCGTGCCCTTCCCGATCTACACCACCGCCGTAGAGGGCATGGGCGCCGTTGCCGTGCCGGTCGACTGGTCGGAGGTGCCCACGGCGCTGGCCACCGGCGTGGTGCAGGGGCAGGAGAACCCGGTGAACGTGGTGCTCAACGTCAAGCTCTACGAGGTGCAGAGCCACCTGATGCTGACCGGCCATATGAGCAACGCCGAGGTCGTGGTGATGAACGAGGACGTATGGCAGGGCCTGCCCGATGCCCAGAAAGAGGCCGTGCGCGAAGCCTCGACCCAGACCCGCGAAAAGGCCACCAAGGCCATTCTCGACAACGAGGAGGGCGAGACCCAGCAGCTGCGCGATCTCGGCATGACGGTGATCGGCGAGGAAGACGGGCTTGATCTGGCGGGCTTCCGCGAGAGCGTGTCGAAGCTGGTCGACGAACGTTTCGGCGCCGAATACGGCGATCTCTACGCCAAGATCGCCGCGATCTGAGCCCGCCGGAATGCGCCGCATCAGCAGCATGATCGCCCGCGTGGCAAATTGGGGGGTGGGGCTTGGCCTCACCCTTCTCGCCCTGATGGCGGTGCTGGTGGTGGCGCAGGTCGCGGCCCGGAACTTCCTTGATATCGGCCTGCCATGGGCCGACGAGCTGGCCCGGTTCAGCGGCATCGGGCTGGTGTTTCTGTCGGTGCCCGCGCTGGCGGGGCGGCAATCGCTGGTGGCTGTCACCATGCTGCCCGACCTGCTCGGCGGGCGCGCCGCCCGCCTGCTGCAACTGCTGGCGGATATCGCCACGCTGGTCTTCGCCGCGCTGCTGCTCTGGAGCTTTGCCGAGTTCCTGCCGCGAGCGGGCAAATTCCTGACCCCGGCGATGCGGGTGCCCAACTGGTTTTACTATTCGCTCGCGCTGACCGGCTCGCTGTTTCTGGCGCTTGTGGCGCTCGATCGGATCGCGGCCACCCTGCGCGGCAAAAATCCGACCGCCCCCTATGGCGAGGCGGGCGCGGAAGAGGCGCTGAAAACCGCATGACCGCCCTGCTGCTGACCATCTTCTTCGTTCTGCTGATCGCGGGCGCCCCGGTTGCCGTGTGCCTCGGCCTTTCCGCCGCCGTGGTGATCGTGAGCGAGGGGCTGCCGGTTTCGGTGCTGGCGCAGCGCAGCCTCAACGCGCTCGACAGCTCGCCGCTGCTGGCGGTGCCGCTGTTCATCTTCGCGGCCTCGCTGCTGAATGCGACCGGAGTCACCACTCACCTCTTCGATCTTGTACGCATGGTGCTGGGCCGCATCCGGGGCGCGGTGGCGCAGGTTTCGATCCTCGTTTCGCTCATCTTTTCCGGCGTGAGCGGCGCGGCGCTGGCCGACATCGGCGCGCTCGGCAAGATCCAGATCGACCAGATGACGCGGCAGGGCTACCGCCCCGAGTTCGCCGCGGGCCTTACCGTGGCCGCCGCCACCATCGGCCCGATCTTTCCGCCCTCGATCCCGATCATCATCTATGCCTCGGTGGCGAATGTCTCTGCGGTGCAACTGCTGCTGGCCGGGATCGTGCCCGCGCTGCTGCTGACCGCGCTTTTGATGGTGCAGGTCGCCGTGCTGGCGCGGGTCAAATCGCTGCCGCGCGACACCATCGCCGCCCGCCCCGCCGACGTGGCCCGCAAGGCCGCCATCTCCTTTCCGGCGCTGCTGGCCCCGGTGCTGCTGATCGGCGGGCTGATGTCGGGCTACTTCGGGCCGACCGAGGTGGCGGGCGTGACCGTGGCCTATGCGCTGTTCATCGGCATCTTCATCTATCGCTCGCTCACCCTGCGCGGGCTGTTCGAGGCGCTGAAAGACACCACCACCGCCACCGCCAACATCCTATTCGTCGTGGCCACCGCAGCGCTTTTCGCCTGGGTGCTGACGCTGGATCAGGTGCCGATGAAGGTCTCGGCCCTGCTGCTCGGGCTTACCGAAAACCCGCTGCTGCTGCTGTTGCTGGTCAATATCCTGCTGCTCGTGGTCGGCATGGTGCTGGAGAGCATCGCCGCGATCCTGATCATCGCGCCGATCATCGCCCCTGCCCTCACCATGGCCGGGGTGGACCCGTTGCAGCTTGGCATTGTCTTCGTGCTCAACCTGATGATCGGCCTGCTGACGCCGCCGGTGGGCATGAGCCTTTATATGATCACGATCATCACCAAGATGCCCGTGACCCGCGTGATTGCCGGGGTGATGCCCTTCTTCATCCCGCTTCTGCTTTCGCTGCTGGTCGTCTCCGCCGTTCCGGCGCTGTCGACCTGGCTGCCCGAAACCCTGATGAACACCCCCTGACAAGATGAGGCGCCCATGAGCAACCTACTCGGCCCGATCCGACAGCTCGGCATCGTCGTGGACGATATCGAAGCCGGCATGAAGCACTGGTCGGAGGTCATGGGCGTTGGCCCGTGGTTCTACAATCCGCAGGTGCCGATCGAGAATTACACCTACGGGGGTGAGAGCTATGTGCCGCACAACTCCGTGGCGCTGGCGAACTCGGGCGAGATGCAGGTGGAGCTGATCCAGACCCGCAATGACGTGCCCTCGATGTATCGCGATTACATGCAGAAGGGGCTGCGCGGTTTGCAGCATGTGGCCTTCTGGACCACGCAGTTTGACGACGATCTGGCGATGATGGAGGCGCGGGGCTTCACGGTGAAGATGTCTGGCACCGTGGGGCAGAACGGGCGGTTCGTGTATTTCGAGCAGGAGCATCATCCGGGCACCTGTATCGAGCTTTCCGAGGTGATGGGGCCGAAGGGGCGGATGTTCGACATGATCCGCGAGGCCGCCGTGGGCTGGGATGGCAGCGATCCCGTGCGCCCCTTCCCCGACCTCTCCGCGATCTGATGGAGCGCGTCACCGCCGACTACCTGATCGAAACGCCGTTTCCGCTGGAGGATGTGGCGGCGATGATGGCAGGCGAGCAATCGTCGGGCACCTTCGTTCGCGTGGCTGGCGAAACCGATGAGCTGCGCGCCCGCTCGGCGGCGCAGGTGCTTGACATCGAGGATCTGGGCGAGGTGGAGGAACCTTCGCTCACCTCGGCCTATATCGCCCGCAAGGGCGCGCCGGGGCCGTATCGCCGGGCAAGGGTGCGCATTGCCTTTCCGGTCGGCAACATCGGGAAGAACCTGCCAACGCTGGCGGCCACCGTTTCAGGCAACCTCTACGACTTGGGCGAAGTCACTGGGCTGAAGCTGCTCAATGTCACCATCCCAGCCGAATACCGCGCCCGCTACCCGCGGCCCGCGCAGGGCATCGCCGGCACCCGCTCCAGCCTCGGCGTGCAGGGCCGCCCGATCTTCGGCACCATCATCAAGCCCAACGTCGGCATGACCCCCGAGGCGATTGCCGCGCTCGTGGCCGATCTCTGTGCCGCCGGTGTCGACTTCATCAAGGATGACGAGATCTGCGCCAACCCCGATGTTGCCCCACTTGCGCAACGAGTGCCGCTGGTGATGGAAGCGATCAAGCGCGCGGAGGACACATCAGGCCGCCGCGTCATGATGGCCTTCAACATCACCGACGAGACAGACGCGATGCGCCGCCATGCCGACCTCGTGGCGCAGCACGGCGGGACCTGCGTGATGGCCTCGCTCAACTGGTGCGGCCTCTCGGCAATGGAAACCCTCCGCGCCCACACCCCGCTGGCGATCCACGGCCACCGCAACGGCTTCGGCGCCATGAGCCGCCACCCGGCGCTCGGCATGGCCTTCCCCGCCTACCAGGCGCTCTACCGGCTGGCCGGGGTGGATCACATGCATGTCCACGGGATCGGCGGCAAGTTCGTCGACAGCGCCGAGGAAGTCACCGAGGCCGCCCGCGCCTGCCTCGCTCCACTGGCCGAGGGCGCCGACGACGCGGTCATGCCCGCCTTCTCCTCCGGCCAATGGGCCGGCACGCTTGGCTCCGCGCTGGAGGCGGCGGGATCGGCGGACCTGATGTTCATGTGCGGCGGCGGCATCCTCGCCCATCCGGGTGGCCCGGCGGCGGGCATCGCCTCGCTGCGGGACGCCTACGAGGCGCTCTCCGAAGGAGAAAGCCTCGCCCAAGCAGCCGCCAACCGGCCGGCCCTCGCTGCCGCCCTCGACTTCTTCGGCAGCCGCTGATGGGCGCGCGGATCGTCTTTCTCGGCGACGATTTCACCGGCGCCTCCGACAGCCTCGCCACCTATGCCCGCGGCGGGCTCGCCACGCGCCTCGTCACCGGTGATGCTGCGCCGGAAAATGGCCTCGACGTGCTCGGCATCGCAACCGATCTCCGCTCCCTGCAACCATCGCGCGCCGAGCAGGTCGTGGAGGCACTATGGCCGATGATCTCCCGCGAGGCGCCAGACGTGCTTCACCTAAAGACCTGCTCCACCTTTGACTCCGCGCCACAGGTCGGCAGCATCGGCGCGGTGGCACGTCAGCTCATCGCGCTGTTCAAACCGGACGTGACGGCGGTGATCGGGGGCCAGCCGAGCCTCGGGCGTTACTGCGCCTTCGGCACGCTGTTCGCACGCGGGCCTGACGGGGCGGTGCATCGGATCGACCGGCACCCGGTGATGTCCCACCATCCGGTCACGCCCATGCAGGAGGCCGATCTGGGCCGCCACCTCGAGGCTCAGGGCCTCGCTCCGCTGACGCGCATCACCCTCCCCGGCCTGCATGACACCGATCAGGTGGCCCAGATCCTGCGCGCAGGCCCCGCCCTGATCGACGTCATGAGCGCCGATGACCTGCCAAGGATCGGCGAGGCGCTCGCGCAGGCAGGCGGGCGTCAGCTTCTCATTGGTGCAAGCTCGATTGCCGAGATCCTCGCCACCGGGATGGAGCCCGCAACCATATCCGCCCCCGCGCCACCGCCGGGGGGGCTGCTCACCTTTGCCGGGTCGCGGTCTTCGGTCACGGCCGCGCAGGTCGCGACGGCCCGGGCCTACCAGCGTGTGGAACTCACCCCGGCAATGCTCGACGACCCGCAAACCCCCGCCCGGCTCGCAGAAAGCATGTCTGCCGACCGCCCCCTGCTGCTGCACCTCGACCCGGAGGCCGACTATCGCCACGGCCCCGACGCCCTCGCCGACATCTGCGCCGGGGTCGTCGCCCGGATCGCGGCCCTGTCGCCGCTCCGGGCCCTCGGTCTCGCCGGCGGAGATACCTCCAGCCGCATCGTTGCCCGTCTCGGGTTCACGGCGCTCGACTACCTTGCAGACATGGGGCAGGGCGCCTGCATCTGCTCCGGCCGCCACGCGGACCCCGGCAGGAATGGCATGCGGGTGATGCTCAAGGGTGGCCAGATGGGCGCGGCTGACCTGTTCGACAGCTTCGCTGACGCGAGCACCCGCTAGGGCCGCCCGCCCGCGCCGCGCTAGATCGCCCCCCGCGCGAGGGCGATCAGCGCCCAGACCAGCACCACCACGCCGATCGCGCCGACGATCTCGGGCCACCAGCCGAACTCGTAAACCTCGTGGTCTTCGTCATTGGTATCCATGATGGTGTCCTTTCTAGAGGCCCGGCAGCCAGAGCGCGATCTGCGGGAAGGCCATGACCAGCGCC
Source organism: Oceanicola sp. 502str15 (assembly GCF_024105635.1). NCBI lineage: Bacteria > Pseudomonadati > Pseudomonadota > Alphaproteobacteria > Rhodobacterales > Roseobacteraceae > Oceanicola > Oceanicola sp. 502str15. Next base: position 2,916,243 of record NZ_WYDQ01000001.1, on the reverse strand, counting down.
AGCCCGATGATCTGGAGCCCGATGAAGGGCAGCACGGCAAGGAAGATTTCCTGCAACGTCACATCCTTGGGCGCCACGCTCTTGAGGTAGAAGCACGCCGGGCCGAAGGGCGGCGAGAGCATATAGATCTGGATGTTCATGGCAAAGAGGATGCCGAACCAGACCGGGTCATATCCGAGCTGCACCACCACCGGCGCAAAGACCGGGACGGTGATGAAGACGATGGCGATCCACTCCAGGAAGGTGCCCAGAAAGAAGATGATCAGCATCATCACGATGATGACCATGATCGGGGCCATGTCGAGGCCGGTGAGGATGCCGCTCAGAAAGCGGGTGCCGCCCATCAGGTTGTAGATGCCCACGAGGCTGACGGCCCCGATGATGAGCCAGAGAATCGAGCCGGTGGTGAGCGTCGTCGCCCAGAGCGCCTCGCGCACGCCCTTGGTGGTCAGCTCCCGCCGGGCGGCGGCCACGATCAGCGAGCCGACCGCGCCGATGGCCGCGGATTCGGTGACGGTGGCGATGCCGCCGTAGATCGAGCCGAGCACGCCGAAGATCAGCAGGAAGGGCAGGACAAGCCCCTTGAGGTAGGCGAGCCGCTCGAAGAACGGCAGGTGGGCCTCGGGCGCGTCATAGGCGGGGCCCATGGCGGGGCTCATCTTTACCCGGAACAGCACATAGGCAATGTAGAGCGACGCCAGCAGCACGCCGGGGCCAACGCCCGCCGTGAACAGGTCGCGCACAGACACCCCGGCCTCGGCGCCATAGACGATCAGCACCACGCTGGGCGGGATGAGCGTGGCCAGCGAGCCCGAGGCGCAGAGCACCCCGATGGAGAGCTTGCGGTCATACCCGAGACGGAACATCTGCGGCAGGGCGATGAGCCCGAGCAGCACGATCTCGCCGCCCACGATCCCCGACATGGCCGCCAGCACCACGGCCACGAGGCAGGTTTGCACCGCGACGCCGCCTTTCATCCGGCCGCCGAGCACGGCCATGGAGTTGAACAGCTCTTTCGCGACCCCTGATCGCTCCATGATATTGGCCATGAAGACGAAGAAGGGCACCGCCACGAGGGTCTGCTTGTCCATCACCTTGGTGACGGCGGAGGTGACGAGGATAAAGCCGTTGCTGCCGTAGGCGAGGTAGGCGGTGGCGACCGAGATCAGCAGGGTCGAGGCGCCGAGCGGCACCCCGATGGCCATGAGGATGAACAGCGCCGAGACGATGCAGAGGGTGACAAGTTCGATGCCCATCATTCAACTCCAAGGCCGGCGGGAGCGGGGCGCTGGTGCGCTGGTGTCAGGAGGTTTGCGAGCAGTTGCAGGAAGTAGAGCACCGCTGAGGCCAGAAGCATTGGCTTGATGTAGGTCGGCGTATAGGGATCGAAGGCGCTGCCGGTGGTCTGGGGCGCGCGGAGCACCTTCACCATCGGCTCCCAGAGCATGATCACGAGCCCGGCCACGCCGATCATGGACAGAAGGATCGCGATTTTCTTCATCCGGTTCCAAAGCGCCTCACCGACGAGGATTTCCATGGTGGTGACGGTGATGTGGCGGCGCTGCTGTGTGACCGCGCCGACGCAGAGCATCCAGGCGGTGGCCACCAGAACCATGATGGTTTCGGAGGTCCAGGAGGTTGGCGCGCCCATCACGTAGCGCATGAAGACCTCGTAGAGCGAAAGCGCCACGGCCGCGAGGTAGAACACCCCGCAGACCTTGCCGAGAAAGACCGAGACCTTCCCCATGATCGTTACATATGCCTGCATCCCTGCCCCTCCCCGGTGGCTGAAGGGGCCCGCAGCGTGGCCGGCCCCTTCCTGTCGTGCTGCTGTTACTGCTTCAGAAGGCCGATCTGCTTCATGAAGGCATAGTGGGCATCGAGCGCCTTGCGGGCCTCGGGCGACTTTTCTGCCGTCTCCTCCCAGGCCTGCGCGGCCAGAACGCGGAACTTGTCGCGCTCTTCCTGGCTCCAGTCGACCACGGTGATCTCGCCACCGGCCTCATCGGCCTGCACCTGCTGCTTGTCCTGAAGGTCGAGCTGGCGGCGCAGGTCGTCATAGGCGGCGTAGAACCATGTTTCCACGGAGAGCTGCTGATCTTCCGTCATGCCGTCCCAGACGCCCTGATTGATGACAAACTGGCGCATCGCCATGGAGTGGATGCCCGGATAGAGCGGGAACTTGGCCACCTGATGGAAGCCGCTGGTGGAGTTGTTGATGTAGGCCGAGGCGTCGGCGTCGTCGATCACGCCCTTCTCCAGCGAGGTGAACACATCGCTGATCGACATCGACACAGGTGCGGCCCCCGCCTTCTGGAACACGGTTGCGGCAAGGCCGGAGGGCGAGCGGATCTTGACGCCTTTCAGGTCGTCCACGCCGCGGATCTCGACCGAGGAGACCAGCGCCTCCTTGGACACCGCCCCGCAGCCGACCACGTGCATCGCGCCGGGCAGCACCGACTCCCAGAGGTCTTGAAGCGCCTCGCGCCCGCCGCCGTGGCGGCAGAAGGTTTGCACCTGCTCGGGCGAGTCGTAACCGGCGATCAGGTCGCCCATGATCGCGAAGGCCGGGTTGCGCCCGGTGAAATAGGCCACCGAGTTCAGATCGCCGCTGAGCACCCCGGCCATCACCGCCTCGGGGGTTTCGTTGCGATCGACGATGGCGTTGATCGGGAAGAACTCGACGGTCACTTCGCCGCCGGTCATGGCGGCAAGGCGTTTGCCCCATTCGTCTTCGAGGTAGCTGTATTCATAGGCGCCACTCTGCGCCGACGACTGGATCTTGAGAACCGTTTCCGAACTGGCCGCCGTGGCGGCGAGCGACAGGGCCGCCGCCGTCAGAATCATCTGTTTCATCTTTCCTCCTCCCGCCCACGGTTGGGCAATTTCTGCGCCGGAGCACCGGCAAGTTCGGACACTAAGGCATTTTGCTTTGCATTCGTCAATGTATGCATTAATTTATTTGACGACGTCCACGCGAGATGCAATTGTTGCCGAAATGAGAGGATCTCCCGGATGGCAGAGGCCGCCAAGTCAACACGTGTCGAAACCGCCTACGGGCTGTTGAAGGAGGAGATCCGGACCAACCGGATGCCGCCGGGCTTTCAGGCACCCGAGCCCGAAATCGCCCTGCGCCTCGGCATGAGTCGCACCCCGGTGCGCGAGGCCCTGATCCGTCTGGAGGGGGAGGGCCTTGTCGAGCTGATCCCGCGCCGCGGCGTGCGGGTTCTGCCGATCCGCGCCGAGGACATGCGCGAGATCTACCAGATCCTCACCTCGCTCGAACCCGATGCCGCCGCCCGCTACGCCGAAACCAATCCCGGCGAGGCCGAGCTCGCGCCGTTGGAGCAGGCGACAGCCGACATGGAGGCCGCGCTCGAGAGCGAGGATCTCGACACCTGGGCGGAAGCCGACGATCGCTTTCACCAGATCCTGCTCGACCTGCAGGGAAACCGCCGCCTGAAGGACTTTGTCCGCGCACTCTACGATCAGGCCCACCGGGCCCGCGTCGTGACCATGCGCATGCGCGGCCCGCCCCATCGGTCCACGCAGGAACATCGCGAAATTCTCAATTACTTGCGGGCAGGCGACGGCGAGTCGGTGCGGCGCCTGTTCAAGCAACACCGCACGAGGTCCGCCGAAGAACTGCTGGCCATTCTGGAAAAATTCAAGCTGGGCCAGCTCTAGGTCGGAAGGAACATCATGTCAGAGAAGCTGAGCATCGCCCTCATCCGGGGCGACGGGATAGGTGTGGACGTCGCAAACGCGGCAATCGAGGTCGTCGATGCCGCCGTGGCCAAGGCCGGATTGCCTGCACTGACCTATGAAGAGATCAACGCCGGGGCCGGCTACTACAAGGAGAGCGGGCGCGATATCGAGCCCGGAGGAGAGGCCCGCGCCGGTGAACTCGACGCCATCTTCCTCGGCGCCATCGGCCTGCCCTCGGTGCGCCACGAAGACGGCACCGAGATTGCCCCCCACCTCCGCCTGCGCGACCGCTACGGCCTCTATGCCGGGGTCCGCCCGATCAAGGCCTATCCCAATGCCCCGCAAAGGCTGGCCGACCCGCGCGCCGCCGGGATCGACATGGTGATCCTGCGCGAATCCACCGAGGGCCTGTTCTTCTCTGCCGCCACGCACGGGCGCCCCAATTTCTCCAGCGATGACGAGGTGCGCGACACGCTCCGCATCACCCGCCCGACGACGGAAAAGCTGTTTCACTTCGGCTTCCGCCTCGCCGAAAAGCGCAAGGCTCGCGGCCGTCTCGGCAAGCTGACCTGTGTCGACAAGGCCAATGTTTTCAATTCCATGGCCTTCTTCCGCAAGATCTTCGACGAGGTCTCGCCGCAATATCCCGAGGTCGAGGCCACCCATAATTATGTCGACGCACAGGCGCTGGACCTGATCCGCAAGCCTTGGGACTTCGACGTGATGGTGATGGAAAACATGTTCGGCGACATCCTCTCCGATCTGGGCGGCGGCCTTGTCGGCGGCATGGGCATGGCGGCCTGCGCCGAAATCGGTGACGAGGTCGGCCTGTTCCAGCCTGCCCACGGATCCGCGCCCGACATCATGGGGCAGGACAAGGCCAACCCGCTGGCCGCCGTGCTCTCCGGCGCGCTGATGCTCGACTACCTTGCCGAACGCACCGGCAACGACCGCTGGGCCGAGGCTGCCGAGCTGGTCGAGACCGCGGTGCAGGACGGTTTCGAGGCCAACCGCCTCCGGCCGATGGAGTTTGGCGGCGATATGGGCACCATCGCGGTCACCAGAGAGTTGCTGGACCTTCTGGGCTGAGCCATGGGCATCATCCTTGGTGCCATTGCCGATGATTTCACCGGCGCGACCGACCTTGCCAACACCCTTGCGCGGGAGGGCATGTCGGTCGTTCAGGTGATCGGCGTGCCCGACGCCTCGACCCTGACCCAAGGCGCCGACGCCGTCGTCGTGGCCCTCAAGACCCGCACCGCGCCCAAGGCCGAGGCGATAGCGCAGTCCCGCGCCGCCGCCGACTGGCTGCTGTCACAGGGCGCCGTTCAGATCCTGTTCAAATACTGCTCCACCTTCGATTCCACCCCGGAGGGCAACATCGGCCCGGTGGCCGACGCGCTGCTCGACCACCTCGGCGCGCCCTTCGCCATTCTCTGCCCTGCCTTCCCCGCCAACGGCCGGACGGTCTACAAGGGAACCCTCTTCGTCGGTGACGTGCCCCTTGCCGAAAGCTCGATGAAGGATCACCCCCTCACGCCAATGCGCGACTCCAGCCTGATCCGCCTGATGGACCGGCAGAGCAGGCACAAAACCGGGCTGATCCCCCACAAGCACGTCCGCCAAGGCGCAGAGGCGATAGCCGAGCACACCGCCACCCTGCGGGCAGAGGGCGCCCGTTACGGCGTGATCGATGCCCTGACCGATGAGGACTTGCGCACCATCGGCACAGCCATCGGCGGCCACCGCCTGATCACCGGCGGCTCCGGCATCGCCCTCGGCCTCCCGGACTATCACCGATCCCGCGGCACCCTTGCGCCCGGCGCAGCCCCGGCCCTGCCCACCGCAAACGGTCGCGCGCTGGTCATTTCCGGCAGCTGCTCACAGGCGACCCGCGCCCAGGTGGCCCGCGCCGCTTCCCTCTGGCCCGCCCGCAAGGTCGACCTGACCCGCGCCGTCGAAGGCGCAGCGGAGGCCGAAGCGCTTATCGCTTGGGCGCGCAGCCAACCCGCCGGGGCACCCGTTCTGATCTACGGATCTTCCGATCCCGCCGAAGTCGCGCGCACCCAGGCCCGCATTGGCGCCACGCGCGCTGGAGCGCTCATGGAAACCACGCTCGCCAGCGTCGCTCAGGCCCTCAACGCCGAAGGCTTCCACCGCATCGTCGTCGCCGGCGGTGAAACCTCCGGCGCGGTGGTCACCGCCCTCGGCGTCAAAGCCCTCAGGATCGGCCCCCAGATCGCCCCGGGAGTGCCATGGACCGAAACACTCGGGCGCGCACCCACGGCCCTCGCGCTCAAATCGGGCAACTTCGGCAAAGAGACCTTCTTCGAAGACGCCCTGAGGATGCTGCCATGAGCCAGGCCGAACACCCCGCCACTGCAGCCAATCCACACGCCCGGCCTCGCTCCGAAATCCCCCATACATCCTGAAAGGACGCCCCATGTACGTCGTCACCGTCACCTTCGAACCCCACCCCGGCCAGATGGACGCCTTCCTGCCCCTCATGCTGGACAACGCCCGCCGCTCCCTCGGGGACGAACCCGGATGCCACCGGTTCGACGTCTGCCTCTCCGCCGACCGCAACAGCGTGTTCCTATACGAACTCTACACCGACGAGGTCGCCTTCGCCGCACACGTCGAAACCCCGCACTGCAAGGCCTTCGATGTCGCTGTAGCAGACATGGTGCGGCAGAAGACCGTGAACATCTACGAACTGGTCTAGGCCAAAAGGCCGGCATCCTGCTGCCCGAACTCCGAGAACCTGCCAAGCGCACCGCACCGCCGCCTCACCGCCCCACGGCAGCGAACATCGCAGCCAAAAAGCTCCAGTGAACCCCTGTTCACTGTCTCTACCGCGCCAAAACTCTCTGAAAATTGGTCGGAGTGAGAGGATTCGAACCTCCGACCCCTGCCTCCCGAAGACAGTGCTCTACCAGGCTGAGCTACACTCCGACCGTGAGGCTGCGGGTTACACCACGTTTCGCCGCTTTGGCAAGGCCCCTTCAGCCCGCCGAAGGCGATTTCTGCGACCGCCGCAGCAGCGGGCCGAGGCGGAGCGAGGTGCCGGTGTCGTGGCGGGTGCGGGTGCGCAGAACCGGGGTGTTCTCCGAAGCGGTCGAACGGCCCTCGCGCAGCACGATGTAGAGGCCCGAGGCCATGATGATCAGCGTGCCCACCACCGTCCAGCGATCGAGGCTCTCGCCAAAGATGAAATAGCCGAAGATCGCCGCCCAGATGATCTGGCTGTAGTGCATCGGCGCCACGATCACCGCTTCGCCGACCTTGTAGGCCACGATCATGATCCCGGTCGCCACAAAGGCGAAAACGGCGATCACGCCAAGCCCGCCAAGGTCGATCGCCGGCATCGGCTCGTAGAAGAACGGCATCGCGCAGGCCATCACCACGAAGTTCGCCATCATCGGGTAGAGCAGGATCACCACGCTGCGCTCGTCCTGCCCGATCTTGCGCACGACGATGGACGACAGCGCATGAAACAGCGCTCCCACGATCGCCGCAAGGTGGCCGAGGTCCAGCGGCGTGCTGCCCGGACGCAGCACCACCATCACCCCGCAGAGCCCGACGATCACCGCCGCCCAGCGACGGAACCGCACCGTCTCGCCAAGGATCGGAATCGCCAGGATGGTGATGAGCAGCGGCGAGGCAAAGAGAATCGCATAGGTCTGCGCCATCGGCAGCACCGAGAAGGCGTAGAACACCGTCACCCCCGTCACCACCGTCGACACCGTGCGCAGCGCCACCCACCACGGGTGCTTGGGGCGCAGGTTGCCGTCGCTCGCGTCGCGCATCAGCATGAACACGGCCAACGGAAAGCCGATCAGCGTCGAGAAGAACACGATCTGAAACGGGCTGTAGCTCTCGCCGAGGTACTTCACCACCACGTCGTGGGTGGAAAAGATCGCATAGGCCAGCAGCGCCAGAAGCGCGCCCTTGGTGTTGTTCGGACTCTGATCTGTCATCGGCCGCATTCGCGCTGAGGGTTTCCCCTTGCTAGCATGCTGCGGCGCGGCGTCAATCGGGGGCGGAATCGTGCAGGGCGCGGCTGTCGTCCGGCGCCTCCGCCCGGTCGGTCATCCCGTAGTCACGGATCACCTGCGCCACCCGCAGCCGATACCCGGCAAACACGCCCCTCCGCCCGGCGGCCTGCCGCGCCCGGTGGTCGGCCCGGTTGCGCCAGGCCCGTACCGCGTCCTCGTCCTCGAAGAAGCTCAGCGACAGCATCTTGCCGGGCGTGGTCAGGCTCTCGAACCGCTCGACCGAGATGAACCCCGGATGCCCCTCCAGGCTCGCCTTTAGCGCCGCCGCATGGTCAAGGTACTCCCCGCGCCGCCCCTCGGCCGGCTCCACCTCGAAGATCACTGCAATCATTCCGCCCTCCCTGATGCCAGTTTGAAGAATGCCCGATCCTCCCGCCGGATGAACCGCCTTTCCTGCGCAAAGGCATAATTTTCCCGTCCCAGCGGATCCTCGGCCAGCCGGGCGCGATAGGCCTCGTAGGCGGCGAGCGAGGGCAGCGAATACACCCCATAGGCCAGCGTCGACGATCCCTCATGGGGCGCGAAGTAACCAATCAGATCGGCCCCGCATCGCGGAATGCACTGGCCCCAGGTGCGGGCATACTGCTCGAAGTCCCCGCGCTGGGCGGGCTCGATCTCGTAGCGGATGATACAGGTAATCATGGGCGTCTCCTTTCGCCCCCTCCTCGCACGTCCGCCCGCGCCGATGCTTCGGCCCCGGACGAACCATCCCCGCTTGACCGGCCGCCGCCCCGCGCTCACCCTGCCTCCATGAAGGAAGGCCCCGACATCACCCGCATCGCCGCCCTCATCGGAGACCCGGCCCGCGCCAACATGCTCACCGCCCTGCTCTCCGGCAAGGCGCTGACGGCAGGTGAGCTGGCGGAGGAGGCCGGCATCACCCCGCCCACCGCCTCGGGTCATCTGTCGAAGCTGGAGGAGGCAGGCCTGCTTTGGCGGCGCAAACAGGGCCGCCACGCCTACTTCGCCCTCGCCGGCCCCGATGTCGCCGCCACGCTGGAAGCCCTCGCCGGGCTCGCCGCAGCGCGCGGCCACCTGCGCACCCGCACCGGCCCGCGCGACGCGGCGCTGCGCGACGCCCGCATCTGCTACGACCATATCGCCGGGCTGGCCGGCATCCGCATCTTCGACAGCCTCGCCGCCGCGGGTGCCCTCACCGTCAACCGCGAGGCCATTACCCTCACGCCCACGGGAGAAGCCCGCATCACCGCGCTGGGCATCGACCTCGCCCCGCTGAAGGCCCGCCGCCGCCCACTCTGCCGCGCCTGCCTCGACTGGTCCGAGCGCCGCACGCACCTCGCAGGCGGCCTCGGCGCCGCCATCCTCACCCACGCCACCACCCAAGGCTGGGCCACCCGAACCGAAGGCTCCCGCCACCTCGCCTTCAGCAAAAAAGGCGCCTCCGAATTCGAAAGCGCCTTCCCGATCTGAAACAGGACAGTTCGTCTAAAATTGGCCCCACCCAACTTGCATTTTCTTGCTGCAAGTATCTCCGGGAGTCGCCATTGAGGCGCCATTGGTTCGAGCCCAATGGCGACGGGGCAGCGCCCCCACTCCAACAGAGGCCTCAGAGCGACTCTTCGAGGGCCGCAACAATCGCATCGCCCATCTCGGCGGTGCTCACCGGCTGCACGCCCTCCTCGCCGAGCAGGTCCGCCGTGCGCAGGCCCTTAGCCAGCACCGCGTTCACCGCCGCTTCCAGCCGGTCGGCCTCGGCGCCCTCACTGAACGAGTAGCGCAGCGCCATCGCAAAGCTCAGCACGCAGGCGATCGGGTTGGCCTTGCCGGTGCCCGCGATGTCGGGGGCCGAACCGTGGACCGGCTCGTAAAGCGCCTTGGGCCGGCCATTGGCCATCGGCAGACCGAGCGAAGCCGAAGGCAGCATGCCCAGCGAGCCGGTCAGCATCGCCGCGAGGTCGCTCAGCAGGTCGCCGAACAGGTTGTCGGTGACGATCACGTCAAACTGCTTGGGCCAGCGGGTCAGCTGCATCGCGCCCGCGTCGGCATACATGTGGCTCAGCTCGACGTCCGGATATTCGGCGTCATGGATCTCCTGCACCACGTCGCGCCACAGGATGCCGCTCTCCATCACGTTGGCCTTCTCCATCGAGCAGACCTTGTTGCCGCGTTTCCTGGCCAGCTCGAAGGCAGACCGCGCCACCCGGGCAATCTCGCTCTCGGTGTAGCGCTGAGTGTTGATCCCCACCCGCTCGTTGCCTTCCTTGATGATGCCGCGCGGCTCACCGAAATACACACCGCTCGTCAGCTCGCGGATGATCATGATGTCGAGGCCCGCCACCACGTCCTTCTTCAACGACGAAAAGTCGGCCAGCGCGTCGAAGCACTGCGCCGGGCGCAGGTTGGAAAACAGGTCCATCTCCTTGCGCAGCCGCAGCAGGCCCCGCTCGGGCTTCACGCTGAAATCGAGGTTGTCGTACTTCGGCCCGCCCACGGCGCCGAGCAGAACCGCGTCCACCTCCTGCGCCTTCGCCATGGTCTCGTCGGTCAGGGGCGTGCCGTGCTTGTCATAGGCGCAGCCGCCCACCAGGTCCTCGGACACATCGAACTTGAGGTCGCGCTTTTCGCCATACCAGTCGATCACCTTGCGGACCTCGGCCATCACCTCGGGGCCGATGCCATCGCCGGGCAGGATCAGAAGGGAAGGGTTGCTCATCGCGGTCTCCTCGCAGGTCTTTGCAAAATAGGGTCGCGCGAGGGCCTACGCCCTTGGTGCAGCAGGGTCAAGCAGCGGCGGCAGCGCCTCGGCCAGCACACCCCACACCCGCGCCACCCGGGGCACATGGCGCAGCTCCTCGTGGGCGGCCAGCCACATCGGCAGCGCCGGCACCGGATCGCCCCGCAGCAGGGCCACCACCCCGGGCTCCACATCGCCCACCATGCAGGGCGCAAAGCCCAGCCCGCAGCCCGCACAGACCAGTGCCCAGTAAACCGATTGGTCATCCACCCGCGTCGCAAAGCTGTGCCGGTCGGCCGCCATGCCAAACCGCCGGAGCCCCAGAATGATCCGCTCCTCGCGGTCGTTGCCCACGAGGTCCATCTCCATCATCGCGTCGAACGTCGCCGGTAGCTCCCGCCCCTCAAGGTAGCACTCGGCGCCATAGAGCCCCATCGGCAGGTCGCCCAGCCGCTTGGCCACGATGTCTAGCTGGGTCGGCTGATACATCCGCACCGCAATGTCAGCCTCGCGAAACAGCAGGTTGTCGCTGGCATCGTTGGGCACCAGCTCGATCTGGATGTCCGGCTCCTCACGCCGGATGCGGGCAATGATCCCGGGCAGGAGCCAGCGGCTGACGGCGACTGGCGCGGTGATCCGCACGGTGCCAGCAAGCTCCTCCTCCCGGCCCGCAGCGGTGAGCTCCATCCGCATCGCCGCCTCCTGCATCGCCCGCGCAGGCTCCACCAGCGCCGCGCCCGCCTCGGTCAGCGCCAGCCCCTTTGGTTCGCGCTTGAAAAGCCGCGTCGACAACGCATCTTCCAGCGCCTTCACCTGTCGGCCCAGCGTGGGCTGGCTGGTGCCAAGCTTCCGCGCCGCCCCCGAAAGCGAGCCCGCGTCGATCACCGCCAGAAAGGCCTGCACGCGCGACCAGTCGAGGGAGGAGGGGAGGCTTGCCATTCAGATATGAATACATGACCTTCATGTTCATGCAATTAACATTTGCGGATGAATACCCCATCTTCCCCGCATCACACCCCAACCGGAGACAGCGCAATGCCCGGAACAGCTCTCATCCTCGGTCCTAGCGGCCGCTTCGGTCGCCACGCCCACATGGCCTTCTGCGAGGCCGGCTGGCGCACCCGCCTCTTCGACCGCTCCCGCGACACCCTGTGGGATGCCGCATGGGGCGCCGATGTGATCGTCAACGCCTGGAACCCGCCCTATCAGCACTGGGCGCGTGATCTGCCCGGCCAGACCGCGCAGATCATCGAGGTGGCCAAGGCCTCCGGCGCCACCGTGCTGATCCCCGCCAATGTCTATCCCTACGGCCCCGATGCCCCGACGCAGCTCACCGCCACCACGCCCCATGGCGCCACCAACACCCTCGGCCGCCTGCGCGCCGAGATGGAGGCCGCCTATGCCGAGGCCGGGGTGCGAACCATCCTGCTCCGCGCCGGTGATTTCATCGATACCGAGCCCTCCGGCAACTGGTTCGACAGGATCATGACGCCAAAGCTGAAGGCCGGGCGCTTCACCTATCCCGGCCCTACCGATGTGCCCCATGCATGGGCCTATCTTCCCGATGTCGCCCGCGCCGCCGTGGCCCTCGCCACACAGCGCAACTCCCTGCCAACCTTCGCCGACATCCCTTTCTCGGGCTACACCGTCACCGGCAGGGAGCTTCGCGCGGCGCTCGAAAAGGCCTGGGGCGGGCGGCTCTCGCTTCAGCAGATGTCATGGTGGCCGCTCCGGATGATGGCCCCGGCCTGGCCCATGGCGCGCCATCTCGTCGAAATGTCCTACCTCTGGCGCATGCCCCACGGTCTCGACGCCGCGCCGCTTGCCGCGCACCTCCCCGACTTCCGGCCAACCCCGCTGGTCGATGCCCTCGCCTCAGCGATCCATCACTATATCGACCCAGACCAGCCGGTGGCGCGAGGCTGCCCGCGCCGTCGCAAGGTCCAGCCCGTCTAGCGGCTGGCCCTCCACGGGCCAGAGCACACCCGCCCCGGAGACCTCCAACCCGGCTTGCGGCAGCACGTAGTCGACCCGCAAGTTGCCGGGGCCGTCCCAATCGACCGTGTCCTGCCCGGCCGGGCCGCGCTGCTCCGCATCCGCCTCTGCCGCCCCGCCGGGGCCGAGCGGGGCCACATCCTGCAACGGCCCGGCCAGCAGGGCGCCCAGCACGTCGCGCCGCCCCTCGCCATCCACCGGGTCCACGTTCACCCGGCCCAACACCACGGCAGGCCCCTGCGGCGGCCCGCCCAGCCTGCCCGCGAGGTAGGCCTGCCAGAGCCGTAGCTCGTCCTCAGCCCGCCGCCCGTTGCGGTCCTCTTCGCCGTCGAAGACCGGCGGCGTCGCGGAGAAGGCAAGCAGGTGCAGCGGCCCGCCCGGCCCCTCCACCCGCAGATCCCAATGCGCCACGCTCGAAAGCCTCTGCACCCCCGCCGCCGCCTCGCTGGCAAACCACGGCGCCCCGCCCGGCAGGTCTCGCCACAGCAGCGACGTCAGCTCCGTCACCGGCCCGAGCGGATAGCGGCTGAGCACCGCCATGCTGCCCTCACCGGGAAAGCGGCCGAACCCCTGCGCATCCTCCGGCTCGTCCAGCCGCCCGTCGCCATCGAGGTCGAGCCCCGTGCGCAGGCCGGTGTTGCCCGGCGCGGTGAAAAGGTGAGGGTAGGGGGCGCCGGCCTCGGCCAGCCGGTCCGCGAGCGCCGCCAGCGTGGCACCCTCCATGTCCATGTCGATCCCGGTGAGCAGCAGCACATCCGCATCGGCCGCGCGCACCACGGCCACCACCGCCTCAACCTGCGCCTCGCCCTTGAGAATGTCGCGCAGCAGCAGGCCCGGTCCCTTGCGGGTCAGCTCGGGCGAGAAGGTCGCCACCCGAACCGTTTCGGCCCGGGCTGGTGTGAGAAAGATCGCGGCCAGCGCCGCAAGCGTCAGGCAGCGGCCAGCGTGTCGGTCACTTCGGCCCCGGCCTTCGCCTCGCTGGTGCGACGGCGCTTCTGCTCGATCATCGAGGCAATCCGCCCCATGGCGATGCCGCGCATGAACAGCGAGGAAGGAAGAAAGGCCCATGCCGCCATCGTCCAGATCAGGGTCTGCGGCGCTTCCATGGCCAGCGGCGTAAACACCACCGCCGCCATCTTGGCCACCGCCGGTGCCACGAAGGGTAGCAGAAAACCGAGGGTGATGTTGAGCCTTGCATCGCGGTTCAGCCGGTCCACCACGTCGCCGCCGGTGGTCGGGTCGAAGGTGGGCAGGTTCACCCAGACGTTGAAGGCACCCGAGCGCGTGGGCCAGCCCCCGGCGCGGATGTAGATCACGAAGACCGCCAGCGAGATCAGCGAGGTCAGGTAGGCAATGCCCGCCGCCGAGCGCACCAGGTCCAGATGCTCCGGGCTCACCGAGCTGGGCATGCTGAGCAGCACCAGCTGCACCGGGCTGTAGGGAAAGTCGATCGCATCGCCGATGAGTCGCCCGACCGCTTCGGTAAAGATCGTCAGCCCGTTCTCCTCAACCTGGCCACGGCAGAGCATGGTCAGCAGGAAAACGGTCACAAACAGCGTGCCGAAGCGCAGTCGGTTGAACGGCGGCGCATCGCGGAATTCCACGAGGCTGGGGTAGTTCGACGCGTATTCAAAGATCGTGAGGCCGGCCGCAAACAGCGCCAACAGGGCCGTGACCTGCGCCGCATCCGGGCCGATCCGGGGCAACAGCAGAGAGGGCGTCGCAATCAGCAACGCCACAAGTCCTGCGCGCACCAAGGCGCCTGTGATCCGGGTGATCACTGCTCGATCCCTTTCCCGCAGCCGGTTCCGATACATAGCCGGAAGCCGTTCTCCGCAGATTTCCGCCGATTGTGACGGTATGCCTCAAACTTGCCCAATTTTTGCCGTCTTTCATCTGCCGCCACAAGGTTCTGTTAAGGTTAACGAAATCATTTGGGCGGTTTCGCGGGCCAAGTGGTGCGGCTTTGCATCAAATTGCAGGCAGAAAGGTGGCCATCAAATAGGCAAACGCAACATGTTGTGGTGGCTCAATAATTTGCCCCAAGCCAACGGCCCGAACCTCGCAGCCGCCATCGTCACCCCAAAGAAAAAGGCCGCCCCGAACGGACGGCCTCCTTCATGTCTCTCGGACCAATCTCAAACCCAGGGACGGGCCTGCGCAGCCTTTTCCTCGAAGCTCTCGATGCTGGCCGCCTTCTCCAAGGTCAGGCCAATGTCATCCAGCCCGTTCAGCAGGCAGTGCTTCTTGAACGAGTCCAGCTCGAAGGTCACCACGCCGCCATCCGGCCCGGTGATCTCCTGTTTCTCGAGGTCCACCGTCACCACCGCATTGGCGCCGCGCTCGGCATCGTCCATCAGCTTGTCGACATCTTCCTGCGGCAGAACGATCGGCAGAATGCCGTTCTTGAAGCAGTTGTTGTAGAAGATGTCGGCAAAGCTGGTGGAGATCACGCAGCGAATGCCGAAGTCGGCCAACGCCCAGGGCGCGTGCTCGCGGCTGGAGCCACACCCGAAGTTGTCGCCCGCCACGATGATCTTGCTCTCCCGATAAGCCGGCTTGTTGAGCACGAAATCCTCGATCTCGTTGCCCTGCCGGTCATAGCGCATCTCGTCGAAGAGGTTCACGCCAAGCCCCGAGCGCTTGATCGTCTTAAGGAACACTTTGGGGATGATCATGTCGGTGTCGATGTTGACCAGCGGCATGGGCGCCGCGATCCCGCTGAGTTTGTCGAATTTTTCCATATCGGTCGTCCTTATCCGGCGGTCCGGGCGGCATGGGCCGCCAGGTAATCGCCGTAGGTTTCAGTATCGGGGCCACGCGGGGCGAGGAACTCCTCTGCCTCCGCCTGCGGCAGCGCGATGGTCACGGCACGGGCCTTGGCCGTGTCGAACTCGGCTTCCGTGAGCGGCCCGTCTCCCTTGTTCACGAGGGTCATCACTTCCGCGAAGGAGGGAATGGGCACGAGCACCAGCCCGCCGGGATTATCCAGCGCGCTGAGCTCGCCCCAAGGGCCAACCTTATGCGGAGCGAGGGCGCTCACATCATCTCCCGAACGTCGGTCAGCTTGCCGGTGATCGCCGCCGCGGCCGCCATGGCCGGGCTCACCAGATGGGTGCGGCCCTTGTAGCCCTGCCGCCCCTCGAAGTTGCGGTTCGAGGTGGAGGCGCAGCGCTCGCCCTCGGCCAGCTGGTCGGGGTTCATCGCCAGGCACATCGAGCAGCCCGCAAGGCGCCACTCGAAGCCGGCTTCCTTGAAGATGTCCGCGAGCCCTTCCTCTTCGGCCTGCGCACGCACGAGGCCCGAGCCGGGCACGATCATCGCCCGCATCCCGTCCTTGATCTTCTTGCCCTTCAGGATGGCAGCCGCCGCCCGCAGGTCTTCGATCCGGCCGTTGGTGCAGGAGCCGATGAACACCGTGTCGATCTCGATGTCGCTCAGCTTCTGGCCCGGCGTCAGCCCCATGTATTCGATCGCGCGCTTGGCCGCCTCGACCTTACCGCCCGAAAAGCTCTCGGGGGCGGGCACCACATCGGTGATCGGCAGCACGTCCTCGGGCGAGGTGCCCCATGTGACCACGGGGGCAATGTCTTCACCGGCGATGGTGATGACCTTGTCCCAGGCCGCATCGTCGTCGGAGTAGAGCGTCTTCCACCAGGTCAGCGCGGCTTCCCACTGGGCACCCTTGGGCGCATGCGGGCGGCCTTTGACGTACTCGTAGGTGGTCTCGTCAGGCGCGATGAGGCCAGCGCGGGCACCGCCCTCGATCGCCATGTTGCAGACGGTCATCCGGCCTTCCATCGAGAGGTCGCGGATCGCCTCGCCGCAATACTCGATCACGTAGCCGGTGCCGCCCGCGGTGCCGGTCTTGCCGATCACCGAAAGGGTGATGTCCTTGGCCGTCACGCCGGGGCGCAGCTTGCCGGTGATCTCCACCTTCATGTTCTTCGATTTCTTCTGGATCAGCGTCTGCGTTGCCAGAACATGCTCCACCTCGGAGGTGCCGATCCCGTGGGCCAGCGCCCCGAAGGCGCCATGGGTCGCCGTGTGGCTGTCGCCGCACACCACCGTCATCCCCGGAAGGGTCCAGCCCTGCTCGGGGCCGACGATATGCACGATACCCTGCCGCACATCGCTCACCGGGTAGTAGTGCACGCCGAAGTCCTTGGCGTTCTTGTCCAGCGCATCCACCTGGATGCGGCTGTCTTCGGTCATCTGCGCCGGGTCGTCGCGGCCCTCTGTGGTGGGCACGTTGTGGTCGGGCACGGCAATGGTCTTGTCGGGCGCGTGCACCTTGCGGCCGGCCATGCGGAGGCCCTCGAAGGCCTGCGGGCTGGTGACTTCATGCACCAGGTGGCGGTCGATATAGAGCAGGCAGGTGCCATCCTCGGCTTCATGCGCCAGATGGGCATCCCAGATCTTGTCATAGAGTGTCTTGGGGGACATCTGTCCTCTCCCTTGATAGTCATGGATTTTCGAATGTGGGGGGCGCTCAGGCGGCGCCGCGCCTCATAGCGAGGCGAGGATCGTCAGGGTCGCACCAAAGAACCGCCACGGCAGGCGGGCCCGGTCGTCCATATCGAAAACCACTGTCATGATCGGGGGAGATACACCCGCCCGGCCTTTGCGGCAAGAGGAGTCGCAAGAGCGCAGGGGCATGCGCCGTCGCGCTGCATCGGGCCGTGGCGGGCCAAATTTGGAGTGTCGCCAGACACTTGCCCCCTGTTCCCCTGCCATGCCACGATGCGGCAGGGAGGTGGCACCTCATGGGCCCGGACGAGCAGGCACAGCAGATCGAAGCGCTTCAGGCGCATTTCTCCGGCCTCCTCGGCATGGCCGAGAGCTTCCTGCTCTCCATGCTCCAGCCCTGGCGGCTCTACCAGCTCGCCATCGTTGCCGCCCTTCTTGCCGTGGCCTGGGTGCTCGGCCGCTGGGCCTCGCCCCGGATGCGCGACTGGATGCGCACCCTCGAAGGGCGGCCCAAGTGGCAGCTCCGGGTGCTGCTCGTGCTGGAGCAACGGCTGACGCTGATCTTCTTCGTGATCCTGTCCTGGGGCACCTTCCGCGTGATGCAGGAGGCCACCTGGCCCTCGCGCAGCTACATCATCGGCATCGTCGCAACCATCGCCACCGCATGGCTGCTGATCGGTCTGGCCACCCGCTTCATCCGCAACCAGTTCCTCCGCCGCCTCGTGCGCTGGGGCGCATGGATCTGGGTCACGCTCTACTTTCTGGGCCTCTGGGCCGACACCTCCGACCTGCTCGAAAGCGTGGCGCTGGAGGTGGGCGAGTTCCGCCTGTCGATCCTCGGGCTGATCAAGGCGCTGATCATCACCGGCCTGCTGTTCTTCTTCGCCCGGGTGATCCTGAAGGGCGCACAGGGCAAGATCCGGACGAACAAGGATATCTCGCCCTCGATGCAGGAACTGCTGATCAAGTTCCTGCAGGTGATCCTCTTCGGCGCTGCCTTCTTCCTCGGCCTGAAGGCGGTGGGCTTCGACCTCACCGGCTTTGCCGTGCTCTCGGGCGCCATCGGCATCGGCCTCGGCTTCGGCCTGCAGAAGGTGGTCTCCAACCTCGTGTCGGGGGTGATCATCCTGCTCGACAAGTCGATCAAGCCGGGCGACGTGATCACCGTTGGCGAAACCTTCGGCTGGATCAACTCTCTCGGCGCCCGCTACGTCTCGATCACCACGCGCAACGGCAAGGAATACCTGATCCCGAACGAAGACCTGATCACCCAGCAGGTGGTGAACTGGTCGCATTCCAACGATTTCGTGCGGCTCGATATCTTCTTCGGCACCGCCTACCACGACGACCCGCACGTGGTGCGCAAGCTCGCCATCGAAGCGGCCAAGAGCGTCGACCGCGTGCTGACCTGGAAGCCGCCGGTCTGCCACATCGTCGGCTTCGGCGACAGTTCGGTCGATTACATCCTGCGCTTCTGGATCGAAGACCCGACGGGGGGGCTGACCAACATCCGCGGCAACGTCTTTCTGGCGCTCTGGGACACCTTCAAGGAAAACGACATTTCCATTCCCTTCCCCCAGCGCGAAGTGCGGATGCTCGAAGACGAAGACCCCTCGCAACCCGCCGATGCGGAGATGCCGGCAACGGGCAAGGCCGACTGACCACCGCCCGTCCGGCGCTCCCACCCGCCCACCCCGCACCGGCCGGCCGGTGGTCCGCCGGCCTTGCGGGGCGCCGGGTTGCAGGAGGGCGAGTCTGGCCTAGCCAGTCCGCTCAGGCGGCCAGGGCCGGGAATCTTCGGCGGCAATCCAGGCCGTGACCCATTGGGGCAGGGTCATCGCAGGGTGGTCCGCCACCCCCATCGCCGCCATCACCTCGGCGGGCGGCACGATGCCCGCACCCCCCGTCACCGCCCCGCGAAACACCGCCTGCCCGCAGCAGGTCTCGCCGCGCCACATGCTCTGCTCGATGTATATGAACCTATGGTCCCAGCCGATCATCCGGCTCCGGGTCTCGAACCGCTGAAACATGGTGATCCGCTTGCGATAGCGCACCACCGAGCCCGCAATCGTCAGCCCCCAGCGGTTGCCCCGCAGCACCGGGATCATCCCGGTGCGCCGTGCCAGCGGGATGCGGCCAAGGTCATAGAGCGTCAGCGTGCGCCCGTTGTTCAGCTCCATCCAGAAATCGAGATCCCACGGCCAGCACCGGTGGTGGCTGATATGGGTGCCATCGAGGGGCAGGGCGGGCTGGCGGCCGGCGAGCCAAAGCTCCTTGGCCATGCGGATGAATGGGTACATGCGCCGGAACCTGCGCCCGCCAGCGCGCGCGTCAACCGCGACGTCACGGCACGGTTAACCCTGTTGCAACCTTCCCCGCCCATGAATACCTCTGTGCCGGACCAAACGGAGACCCGCCCCATGTTGATGCTCTACCAACTGCTCGATCTCGTGCTCGGCGTGGTCTTCTTCATCATGCTCGCCCATGTCATCATGAGCTGGCTGATCACCTTCCAGATCCTCAACCTGCGCCAGCCCTTCGTTTACCAGCTCTGGGACGGGCTCAATCGCCTGCTCGAGCCGATCTACCGCCCGATCCGCAAGGTGCTGCCCGACACCGGCGCGCTCGATCTCGCGCCGCTGGTGGCCTTCGTCATCGTGATCGCCCTGCGCAACATCATCCTGCCCGGCGTGTTCCAGCAACTCGTCTGAGCGCCTTCCCCTACGTCACTTTTTAAAGCCCCGCGGGTTCCCAAACCGGTGCGTTTCCCCATATAATAAGGCAGGAGCGGAAATTTCGGCCGTTCCATCTGCGTCAATTCATATCTGCATCAATCAATTCGGGAACGCATATCATGTCCAAAAAATCATCCATCCTGTCCAATGACTGGCAAGTCGCAGGGCTCATGCAGGGCGGCGGCGGTGCGGCCGTCGGCGGCGGTGCCTTCAGCTTCGTGATGAAGAGCGAGCGCGCCAAGTTCTGCGGTATCTTCACCTTTCTCGGCGCCGGCCTCGCGGTTGGCGGCTCCTCGGGCGGGGCTTCCGCGCCGAACCTGCTCACCGGCGGGCTCAACTGGTCGCCCCTCAAGGGGTATCAGGACCGACACTTCTCCGCCGACAACATCGACGGCTGCGCCGGGCGCCTCAGCACCATGGGCGCCTCCCTCGGCGCCGGCTTGGGCGTGGTGGCCATCACCGCCTTCGGCTGGGGCGGCTTCGTGTTCAACTCGCAGGATTCGCTCGGCATCAGCTTCGGGGGTGGCGCCGCCGCAATGACCCTCGTCGGACGCTGGGACCTGGCCACCGAAACCGTCATGTACCGCTGACTGGCAGCGTGGTGGCCCCACGCGCCCGCGCCATGGCTTGAAGCCGGGCACGGGGCAGGGGTAAGGGAGGGGCATGTCCGCCCCCGCCGAGCTCCTCCATTCCGTCTTCGGCTTCCCCGAGTTCCGCCCGGGGCAGGAAGAAATCGTATCCTCCGTCCTCGCCGGCGAGCCGACCCTGGCCATCATGCCCACCGGCGGCGGCAAATCGCTCTGCTACCAGCTCCCGGCGCTCTGCCGCGAAGGGGCCACGCTGGTGGTCTCGCCGCTCATCGCCCTGATGCGCGACCAGGTCGCGGCCCTTCAGGCGCTGGGCGTCGAGGCCGGGGCGCTCTGCTCGGCCAACACCGAGGAAGAAACCGACGCGGTGTTCCGCGCCATCGACGAGGGCACCCTCAAGATCCTCTACATGGCCCCCGAGCGCCTGCGCTCCTCGGGCACCGAGCGGTTGCTGCAGCGCGCAGGCGTCAAGCTCATCGCCGTCGACGAGGCCCATTGCGTCAGCCAATGGGGCCACGACTTTCGCCCCGACTATCTCGAGATCGGCCCGCTCTGCGCCCGCATGGGCGTGCCCCTCGCAGCCTTCACCGCCACCGCCGATGCCGAAACCCAGGATGAGATCGTCACCCGCCTCTTCGGCGGCAAGGCCCCCCGCGCCTTCCTGCGCGGCTTCGACCGGCCCAACATCCGCCTCGCCTTCGAGGCCAAGGACAAGCCCAGGGGCCAGATGCTCGCCTTCGCCGCCGCCCGGCGCGGGCAGGCCGGCATCATCTACTGCGGCACCCGCGCCCGCACCGAAAGCATCGCCGCCGCCCTCACCGCCGAGGGCCACGCCGCCGTGGCCTACCACGCGGGCATGGAGTCCGAGCCGCGCCGCGAGGTCGAGCGCCGTTTTCAGGCCGAGGACGGGCTGATCGTGGTGGCCACCGTCGCCTTCGGCATGGGCGTCGACAAGCCCGACATCCGCTGGGTGCTCCACGCCGACCTGCCCAAGTCGATCGAGAGCTACTACCAGGAGATCGGCCGCGCCGGGCGCGATGGCCTGCCCGCCGACACGCTCACCCTCTACGGCCCCGACGACATCCGCCTGCGCCGCTCCCAGGTCGACGAGTCGCTCGCCCCGCCAGAGCGCCGCACCGCCGACCATGGCCGCCTCAACGCCCTGCTCGGGCTGGCCGAGGCACAAGGCTGCCGCCGCAAGCTGCTGCTTGGTTACTTCGGCGAGGAAAGCGAGGATTGCGGCAATTGCGACCTCTGCGAAAAGCCGCCCGAGGTCTTCGATGGCACCGAGGCCGTCCGCATGGCGCTGTCCGCCGCGCTGCGCACCGGCGAATGGTTCGGCGCGGGCCACCTGACAGATATCCTGCTCGGAATCGAAACCGACAAGGTCCGCCAGCGCAATCACACCGAGCTGCCCACCTTCGGTGTCGGCACCAAGCACAGCCGCCGCGTCTGGCAGGCGGTGTTCCGGCAGATGATGGGCCTCGACCTGATGCGCCCCGACCCCGAGCGCCACGGCGCCCTGCGGATGACCGAGGCCGCCCGGCCCATCCTGCGCGGCGAGGCCTCGATCACGCTGCGCCGCGATTCCCTCGCCCGCGCCGACATTGCCCGCCGCCCGGCCGCAAAGGCGCTCGTCAGCGAGGAGGACGCCCCGCTGCTTTCGGCCCTCAAAGCCAAGCGCCGCGCCCTGGCCGAAGCACAGCGCGTGCCCGCCTATGTCGTCTTTCCCGATCGCACCCTGATCGAGATGGTCGAGAAGCGCCCCGAAACGCTGGACCAGATGGCGCAGGTCGGCGGTGTCGGGGCCAAGAAGCTCGAACGCTACGGCGCCGAGTTCCTCGCCGTGCTCACCGGTGCCGACACCCCCGAGATGCACCCGGCGCGCCGCGAACTGGCCGCGCGGGGGCAGGGCGAGGCCTTCGACCGGCTTCAGGCGGCGGCGCAACAGCTCTACCGGGGCGAGGACGGCACCGAAAAGCCGCTTTCCTGCGACACCGCCCTGCTGCGCCGCATCGTCAAGGCGCAGCCGGTTTCCATCGAGGCCATGGGACGGGTGCAGGGCATGAGCGATCAGCGGGTCGACCGCTTCGGCTGGGCCTTCCTCGCCGCGCTCGCCTCCGAGTAGCCGCCCCCGGTTTCCCTCCCCCGCATCAGTCGCTAGAACCTCGCCATGCTCATTGTGATCTCCCCCGCCAAACGGCTCGACTGGCAGCCCCGTGACCTCGCCGCCACCGCCCCGGCCTTCCCCGAGGATGCCGCCAAACTTGCGCGCGCCGGGGCAAAGCTCTCTCGCCCCGCGCTGCAAAAGCTGATGGCCCTCTCGCCCGACCTCGCGCAGCTCACGCAGGAGCGCTTCCGCGCCTACGCCCCCGAGCCGGAGCCCGAGGCCACCCGCCCCGCCGCGCTGGCCTTCGCGGGCGACACCTACACCGGGCTGGAGGCCGCCTCTCTCGACCCCGACGAGATGGACTGGGCACAGGATCACCTGCGCATCCTCTCCGGCCTCTACGGCCTGCTGCGCCCCCGCGATGCCATCCAGCCCTACCGGCTCGAAATGGGTTCGCGCCTCAAGGTCGGCCGCGCGGCGAGTCTCTATGCCTATTGGGGCGATCGGCTGGCTACCCGTCTGGCTCAGGAGGCCGAGGCGCTGGGCACCGGCACCCTCGTCAACTGCGCCAGCCAGGAATACTTCGGCGCCGTTGCCCCCAAGGCTCTGGGCGGGCTGAGTGTCGTGACCCCCCGCTTCTACGAAGAAAAGCCCGGCGGCCCCAAGCAGGTGAGCTTCTTTGCCAAGCAGGCCCGGGGCGCGATGGCCCGTTTCGTCATCCAGTACCGCCTGCAGGACCCCGCCGCGCTGGAGCGTTTCGACACCGGCGGCTATCGCTTCCGCCCCGATCTCTCCGAGCCCGGCAGCCCCACCTTCTCGCGCCCCGACACCACCACCGCCTGACCGGCCCGGGCCGGGCGCGGCGGCCTATCCGGCCAGCGCCTCGCGCTCCTTCTCCTCATCGCCGAAGGGCTCCGCGCCCTCCGGCGCATGCAGGGCAATCTGGGCGTGGATCAGCTTCTTCTTCAGCGGCTTGGTCAGGTAATGGTCGAGCCCCGCCGCCAGAATCGCCTCGCCGTCGCCCAGCAGCGCATGGGCCGTCATCGCCACCACCGGCACCCGGTTCCAGCCCTCTGCGGCTTCCATCTCGCGGATCGCACGGGTGGCGGCCTTGCCGTCCATCTCGGGCATCGAGATATCCATGAACACGAGGTCCGGCCGCTCGCTCCGATAGAACCGCACCGCCTCGCGCCCGTTCTCGGCAAAGGTCAGCTCGAGGTTCAGATCCTTCAGCATGCTCGAAAACACCAGCCGGTTGGTCTTGTTGTCCTCCGCCGCCAGCACCCGCATGAGCCGGGCCGGCCCGCCGCCCGCCGTCCCCTCGGGCGCTGAAGCCTCCGCGCGGCCCGGGGGCGGCGAAAAGCGCAGCGGCGAGGGCGGCAGGGCAGCATAGATCGCCGTTAGATCCCCGTTGCGGTAAGGGTAGGACAGCACGTGATCCACGCCCGCCTCGCTCAGCACCGCCCGCATCCCCTGCTGCCCCTGCCGCAGCACGCAGACAATCTGGCTGCGGGGCAGGGCGCGGCGCAGCTCGCGCATCAGCGGTCCCGGATCCTCGCCAAAAAATCCGCTGTCCAGCGCCACGAGGTCCGGCTCCGGCCCGGCTTCGATCAGGCTGCACAGCACCTCCCACGAGCGCGCCACCTCGATATCGAGCCCCGTCACCTCCGAGCGCCGCCGCGCCGCCATGGCCCCGGCCCGCGAGCCGGTGGCCGCGATGACACGCGGCCGCTTACCCTCGGGCCAGCTCCCGCGCACCAGCTGCGGCGTCTCCGCCTCCAGCCGCAGGTCGAGCACGAAGGTCGTGCCCTTGCCCGGCTCCGAGGTCAGCCCGATCTGGCCGCCCATCAGCTCCACAAGCTGCCGGGTGATCGCCAGCCCAAGCCCGGCGCCCTCGAACTTGCGGTTGCCCTCGTCCTGCACCTGGTTGAACTGGCCGAAGATATGCTCGCGCATCTCATCGGGTATGCCAATCCCGGTATCCTCCACCGCAATCCGCAGGCTCCACATCCCGCCCTCTTCCGGCGGCGGCGCGGCCCGCACCTCGATGCGCACAAAGCCCTCCTCGGTGAACTTGATCGCATTGCCCAGAAGGTTCACCACCACCTGCCGCAGCCGCTTCGGATCGGTCGTCACCACCACCGGCGCGTCCGGAGCATAGTCGAGCACAAGGTCCAGCCCGCTCTCGCGCGCCACCGGGATCGCGAGGGTGACGATCTCGCAGAGCATCGCCTCAAGGTCGACCTGCTCGGGAAACAGGTCCATCCGCTCCGCCTCGGCGCGGGAGAAGTCGAGCACATCGTTGATGATGTCCAGCAGCGCCTCGCCCGAGTTGCGGATGGTGCGGATGAACAACGCCTGCTCCTCGTCGATCTCGGTCTCCAGCAGCAGGTCCGCCATGCCCACCACGCCGTTCATCGGGGTGCGCAGCTCGTGACTCATCTTCGCCAGAAAGGCCGACTTTGCCCGGGTCGCGGTTTCGGCCGCGTCGCGGGCGTTCTTCAATTCCCGTTGGGCGCGCATGTTGGCGGTGATGTCGATCCCGAGGCACACCATATCGCCGTTGCGCGAGCGGCGGTCGTGCAGCCGCAGGTAGCGCCCGTCGAACAGGCGGATCGTCATGTCGGGGATGGTGTCGGTGTCCCACCTGTCGAGCATGGCGGTGATCCAGTCGCCCGGCGCGGCATCGCCCGGGTCCACCAAGCCCTCCTCCACGGCGAGGCGCAACATGTCCATGTAGGTGATTCCGGGGGCCATCTCGTCCAGCTCGGTAAACAGCGAAAGCCAGGCCGAATTGGCCGCAACCAGCCTGTCCTCGGCGTCGAAGACTGCAAAGCCATCCGTCACCGTCTCGACCGAATCCCACAGCCGCCGTTCCGCGATATTGGCAGCCTGTTCCGCCTTTTCGAGGTTGGCGCGGGTCTGCTGCGCCACGCCCTTCATGGTCTCCGCCTCTTCCTTCAGGGCATGGGCCTGCGCGCGGGTCGTCTCCACCACCTCGCGCTGGGCAATCACCGTGTCGGAGAGCTTGAGCGCGTGATCCGACAGCTTGCGGTTGGCGGCCATCAGCTCGCGGCTCTTCAGCTCCAGCATCCGCTCTGCGGCCAGCCGGCCCCGCCTCTCCCTCGCCAGCTTGTCCGTCAGTGACATCTCGTCAGGGCTCCCGTGGTTCGGAGCGCGTGCAGCCACCGGTCGGCCCGCGCGCTGTCACAGGTTTTGCCCGTATTGAGTTTAAACCGGCTTAACGTGAATTCGCCGTTCACAAAAACGCCCCGCCACTGGACTCGCGCTGCAGCGCCATGCCACCATCATCGCGGATTCACCGCATTTCAGATCCGAGGTCATTTTCCATGCGCCGTCGCCTTCTCGCGCCCCTTCTCTGCCTGCTCGCCCTCGTCTCCACCGGCCTGCCCGCCGCCGCCCAGCAGGGGCCGGACGGCCCGGCGCTCATCCCAGAGCGACGGCTGCTCCCCGAGAAGGACGTCGATTTCTACGGCGCCGACCTGCGCGCCCTCTTCGACACCTCCTACGAGGCCTGCCGCGCCGCCTGTTTTGCCGATACCGCCTGCACCGCCTTCACCTTCAACGCCCGCTCCAACTCCTGCTTCCCCAAGCGGGCGGTCGAGCGGCGCGAGCCCTACCAGGGCGCGCAATCCGCCACCATCGTCACCGAACCCGCCGACCGCCTCGCGCTGGCCGGCACCCGCGCCGGCGAGCTCGATTTTCTCCGCTCCGGCGACCTCAACGCCGCCCGCACCTTTGCCGAGGACATGGCCAGCCTGCACTCGCCCGCCGGCTGGACGCTGGAGCGCCTTCAGGCCGGGGCGCTGGAGGCTTTCCGAAGCGGTAATCCGCGCGAAGCCATGACATGGATGGGCCCCGCCGTGGTGCTCGCCGACCGCGATGACCAGTGGATCGACTATGCCCGCTATGCCCTCGGGGCCAGGGGCGAGAACTCCTCGCAGACCCGCCAGTACCAGCGCCGCGCCCTGATGGCCGCGATCAACGGCTACCTGCGGGCCGACACGGCGGCCGATCAGTCCGCCGCCCTCACCCTCATGGCCTCCGCGCTCGAAACCGCAGGCCGTGGCCGCGACATGATCCCGGCCCTGCGCCTCGCCCAATCCACCCTGCCCAGCCCGCAGACCCAGTCCGCGCTGGATGATGCGCTGGGCAAATACGGCTTCCGCATCACCGAGCACCGGGTTGATCCCAACCCCGCCGCGCCCCGCGTCTGCGCCACCTTCTCCGAACGGCTGGCCGAAAGCGGCACCGATTACGCCCCCTATGTCTCGCTGCCCGGCACCTCCTTCACCGCCGAGGCCTCGGGCAACCAGCTCTGCATCGAGGGCCTGGCCCATGGCGAGCGCTACCGCGTGGTGCTCCGCGCCGGTCTGCCCTCCGCCGAGGGCGAGAAGATGGGCAAGGACGTCGAGCTGTCGTTCTACGTCCGCGACCGCGACCCGCAGGTGCGCTTTCCGGGCCGCGCCTACGTGCTGCCCAAAACCGCCGATGCCGCGATTCCGATTGTCACGGTGAACACCGAGGAGGTCGACCTGTCGCTGCACCGGGTCTCCGACCGCAACCTGCTGCGCGTGATCCAGGAAAGCTACTTCGGCCGCCCGCTGAACGAATGGGAAGAAGACTACTTCGAGGGCGACATCGCCGAGACCGTCTGGGAAGGCACCGGCCACATGGAGCGCCGCCTGAACGAAGACGTCACCACCCGCCTGCCCATGGCCGAGGCCATCGCCGACCTGCCCGCCGGGGTCTATGCCCTCAAGGCCGGCATCCGCGGCGCCGACCCCTACGAGAACCCGGCCGCCACCCAGTGGTTCGTGATCTCCGACATCGGCCTCGCCTCCATGTCCGGCGCCGACGGGCTGCACATCTTTACCCGCTCCCTCACCTCCGCCGAGCCGCTCTCCGGGCTCGAGGTCACGCTTCTCTCCCGCTCCAACCGTGAGCTTGGCCACGCCACCACCGATGCGCAGGGCTATGCGATGTTCGAGCCCGGGCTGACCCTCGGGCGCGGCGGCGCGGCGCCTGCGATGGTGCTGGTCAAGCGCGGCGAGGAGGACATGGGCTTCCTGTCCCTCACCGATCCCTCCTTCGACCTCTCCGACCGCGGCGTCGAGGGCCGCGAGCCTGCCGGGGCCGTCGATGCCTTCCTCACCACCGACCGCGGCGCATACCGCGCGGGCGAAACCATCTATGCCACCGCCCTCGTCCGCGACGCCAAGGCCGAGGCCATCGACGCGCTGCCCCTCACCGCCATCCTCACCCGCCCCGACGGGGTGGAATACGCCCGCCATTTCTCTCCCGGCGGCACCGATGGCGGCCATGTCTTCTCCATGCCCGTCTCCGGCGTCGCGCCGCGCGGCGCGTGGAACATCGCGCTCCACGCCGACCCGAAGGCCCCGCCCATCGCCACCCGGACCGTGCTGGTCGAGGACTTCCTGCCCGAACGCATCGACTTCTCGCTCTCCGTGCCCACCGAGGGGCTGACCGAGGGCGAGGCGCAGGCCGATATCGAGGTGCGCTACCTCTTCGGCGCACCCGGCGCGGGCCTGCCCGTCGAGGGCGAGCTGCGCATTTCGCCGCGCCGCCAGCTCGAGGGCTTCGCGGGCTACTTCTTCGGCACCGCCAACAACGCCACCGGCCCGCAAACCTCGTGGCTCGACAGCACCACCACCGACGATGACGGCAAGGCGCAGATGGCGCTGACCATGCCCGGTGAGATGGAGGGCTTCGACGGCCCGATCGAGGCCCGCCTCACCGTGCGCGTGTCCGAAGGCTCCGGCCGCCCGGTCGAGCGCCGCGAGGCGGTCGTCACCGGGCCGGGCAAGCCGATGATCGGCATCCGGCCCGCCTTCGAGGGCGTGGTGCCCGAGGGCACCGAGGCGGCATTTTCCGTCATCGCGCTCGGGGCCGATCTCGCCCCCACCGAGATGCAGGTGAAATGGACCCTCAACCGCATCACCCGCCGCTACCAGTGGTACTCCGAGTACGGCGCCTGGAACTGGGAGCCGATCACCCGCCGCGAACGCATCGCCGTGGGCGAGGGCCGCCTTGGCGAGACCCCGCTCGCTGTCACGGGCGCCGTGGACTGGGGCAACTACGAACTGGTGGTGGAACGCCTCGATGGCGCCTTCACCTCCGCTTCCTACGAGTTCTACGCGGGCTGGTATGCGCCGGTCGATGTGTCTTCCACCCCCGACACGCTCGAGGTTTCGCTCGATGCCGAGAGCTACAAGCCGGGCGACACGGCCACCCTGCGCATCGTGCCGCGCTACGCCGGCAAGGCGCTTGTCACCGTGGTCTCCAACCGCCTGATCGACATGAAAACCGTCGATGTGGCCGAGGGCACCGACACGCTGGTGCAACTGCCCGTCACCGACGACTGGGGCGCGGGCGCCTATGTGACCGCCACCGTGATCCGGCCCATGGACCTTGCCGACAAGCGCGGCCCGGCCCGTGCGCTGGGCCTGTCCCACGCCGCGGTCGATCCCGGCGCGCACAAGCTCGCCGCCAGCGTCGAGGCCCCCGCCGAGATCCGCCCGCGCGGCCCGCTCGAGGTCGCCGTGAAGGTCGAGGGCGTGCAGCCCGGCGAGACGGCGCATGTGACCATCGCCGCCGTCGATCAGGGCATTCTCAACCTCACCGGCTTCACCCCGCCCGACCCCTCCGGCCACTACTTCGGTCAGCGCAGGCTCGGCATGGGGATGCGCGACATCTACGGTCGCCTGATCGACGGGATGAACGGCGCCATGGGCGAAATCCGCTCCGGCGGTGACGCCAACGCCAATGCCAACATGCAATCCCCGCCCCCGACCGAGGAGCTGGTCGCCTATTTCTCCGGCCCGCTCGACGTTGGCCCCGACGGCTACGCCCGCACCTCCTTCGACATGCCCTCCTTCAACGGCACGGTGAAGGTCATGGCCGTGGCCTGGTCCAAAACCGGGGTGGGCGAGGCCTCCGCCGATGTGCTGGTGCGCGATCCCATCGTGCTGCAAGCCTCGCTGCCCCGCTTCATGGCGCCTGGCGACGAGGGCCGCCTGCTGCTCGAAATCACCCATGCCTCGGGCGAAACCGGCCAGATCGGCCTTGCCGTCACCGGCACCGGGGTCAGCCTGTCGGAAGGCGCAAGCAGCGCCATGGACCTCTCCGAGGGCCAAACCATCCGCCTGCCGCTCACCGTGGTCGCGGGCGATCCGGGGCTGGCCACCATCAACGTGGCGCTCACCACGCCCTCCGGCGAGGTGCTGAACAAGCCGCTGAACCTGCCCATACAGCTCAATGATCCCGAGGTCTCCCGCACCTCGCGCTTCGAGCTGGCGGCAGGGCAGAGCTTCAGCTTCACCCGCGATGTCTTCACCGGCCTCCAGCCCGGCACCGGCAAGGCCACGCTGGCCCTCGGCCCGCTCGGGCGCTTCGACGTGCCCGGCCTGCTGGCCTCGCTCGACCGCTACCCCTACGGCTGCACCGAGCAGACCACATCGCGCGCCATGCCCCTGCTCTATTTCGATGAAGTGGCCCGCGCGATGGGTCTGGAAGAGCAGGCCGACACCCGCCAGCGCATCGAGGGCGCGATCACCCGCATCCTCGCCCGTCAGGCGGCGTCGGGCGGCTTCGGCCTCTGGTATGCCTCCGACGGCGACTTCTGGCTCGACGCCTATGTGACCGACTTCCTCAGCCGGGCACGCGGGCAGGGCTATGACGTGCCGGCCATCGCCTTCCGCAACGCGCTCGACAACCTGCGCAACCAGGTCAATTACGCCCCCGACTTCGACTCGGGCGGCGAGTCGATCGCCTATGCGCTGATGGTGCTGGCTCGCGAAGGGGCGGCCTCGATGGGCGATCTCCGGTACTACGCCGACGTGAAGCCCGAGGCCTTCACCACCCCGCTCGGCGCGGCCCAGCTCGGCACCGCGCTCTCGCTCTACGGCGACCCGACCCGCGCCGACGCCATGTTCACCCGCGCCGCCGCCCAGCTCGTGGCCCAGACCGGCGCCGCACCGGGCACCGGCTGGCGGGACGACTACGGCACCAACCTGCGCGATGCGGCGGCGGTGCTGGCGCTGGCAGCAGAAGCCGGCACGCAGGTCGTCAACCGCGAGGCCCTCGCCGTGCGCGTCACCGGCGAAACCGGCTATCGCTCAACGCAAGAGAAGGTCTGGACCCTGATGGCCGCCAAGGCCCTCATCGACGCCGCACCGCGTGATGGCTTCACCCGCAACGGCCAGCCGGTCACCGGCCCGCTGGTCGAGGTGCTGGCCGACGAAACGGCGGCCCAGCCGGTGGAAATCAGCAACGACAGCGGCGCGGCAACCACCCTGACCCTCACCACCTTCGGCGTGCCCTCCGAGCCCGAGCCCGCAGGCGGCAACGGCTATGCCATCGAGCGCGAGTATTTCACCATGGAGGGCTTCGGGGTCGACCTCGGCGCAGTGCCCTCGGGCGAACGCATGGTGGTGGTGCTCACCGTCACCCCCTTCGGCCAGCGCGACGCCCGGCTGATGGTGGATGATGCCCTGCCCGCAGGCTTCGAGATCGACAACCCCTCGCTGATCCGCTCCGGCGACATCCGCGAGCTGTCCTGGCTCAAGACAGTCTCGGCAGAGCACTCCGAGTTCCGTCAGGAGCGGTTCCTCTCGGCGGTCAACTGGCGCTCCGACAAGCCGTTCCGACTGGCCTATATCGTCCGTGCCATCTCGCCCGGCAGCTACCACCACCCGGCGGCCTCGGTCGAAGACATGTACCGCCCCGCCTTCCGCGCCCGCACCGATGCGGGCCGGGTGACGGTGGTGGAGTAGGGCCGGGGGCGCGGTGAAAAACGGCAAGATTCACGCCATCGCCCGCTGGCACCGCCTCGACATGGCGGGCGATGACACCTGCCGCCTCGTCGAGGAGCCCGATGGCTGGATGCTCTGCGGCCACGCCCGCTACGAAACCGGCGGCACCCGCGCCGCGCTCGACTACATCGTGCGCTGCACCCCCACCTGGGAGAGCCGCTCCGCCGACATAACCGGCCTGATCGACGGCCAGGACGTCGCCTGGCGCCTCCTGCGCACCGATGCGGGCTGGCAGCTGGGCGAAAGCCCCGCCGCGCTGCCCGACTGCCTCGATATCGACCTCGCCTTCACCCCCGCCACCAACCTCCTGCCCCTGCGCCGCCTCGCCTTCGACGAGACGCAGGCGGTCGCGGCGGCATGGTTCCGCGAGGATGAAGACAGCGGTCGGCTCGACCGGCTCGACCAGCGCTACACGCCCCGCGGCGCAGGGCGCTTCACCTATGCCTCCCCCGGGTTCGAGGCCGAGCTGGAGGTGCACCCCTCCGGCTTCGTCACCCGGTATCCGGGCCTCTGGGAGGGCACTGTCGATGCGGAGTGAACGGCGCATCGCCCGGCTCGCGGTGCTCACCGCCGTCACGCTCTTCGCCCTCGGGCTCGGGCGCGACAAGCTGGATGGCTGGATCGCCGCCACCGTGCTCCCGCCCCTTGTGGCCGAAACATCGCCCGAGGTGCTGGCCCGCGACGGGGCGCTGCTGCGGGCCTACACGGTCTCCGATGGCCGCTGGCGGCTGCACACCACGCTGGGCGAAGTCGATGCCCGCTATGTCGACATGCTACTGGCCTATGAAGACAAGCGCTTCCGTTCCCACCCCGGCGTCGACTGGCGGGCCACGCTGCGGGCCGTGGGGCAGGCGGCGTGGAACGGCAAGGTCATCTCCGGCGGCTCGACGCTGACAATGCAGGTCGCCCGCATTCTGGAAGATGGACCCACCGGCCAGTGGCAGGGCAAGATCCGTCAGGTCCGGCTGGCGCTGGCGATGGAGCGCCGCCTCGGCAAGCAGGCGATCCTCGAGCTCTACCTCAACCGCGCCCCCTTCGGCGGCAACCTCGAAGGGGTGCGCGCCGCCTCGCTGGCCTACTTCGGCAAGGAGCCCCGCCGCCTCACCCCCGCCGAGGCCGCGCTGCTGGTGGCCCTGCCCCAATCCCCCGAGCGCCGCCGCCCCGACCGCGAGAACGATGCCGCCACCGCCGCCCGTGGCCGCGTGCTCGACCGGATGGTGGGCAAAGGCCTGCTGACCGAGGCCGAAGCCACCGCCGCCCTGCGCGACCCGGTGCCGGCCCGCCGCCGCGATTTTCCGGCGCTGGCGCCCCATCTCTCTGACCACTTGCTGGCGCAAAACCCCATCGGCACCCGCCACGCCACCACCATCGACAAGCGCCTGCAAGCCGCGCTGGAGCCGCTCGCCGCCCAGACCGCCCGCGAGATCGGCGAAACGATCTCGGTCGCCATCGTGGTGGCCGATCACCAGAGCGGCGAAATCCTCGCCTCGGTCGGCTCGGCAGGCTACCTGAACGACGCCCGCGCCGGCTGGATCGACATGACCCGCGCCCTGCGCTCCCCCGGCTCGGCGCTCAAGCCGCTGGTCTACGGCCTCGCCTTCGATCAGGGGCTGGCGCACCCCGAAACCCTGATCGAAGACCGCCCCATGGCCTTCGGCAGCTACGCCCCGCAGAACTTCGACAACCGCTACCGGGGCACGATCCGTCTCTCCGAGGCGCTGCGCCAGTCGCTCAACATCCCCGTGGTGCAGCTGACCGAGGCCCTCACACCAGAGCGGCTGCTGGCCCACATGCGCCGCGCCGGAATGGCCCCCAAGCTGCCCCGGGGGCGCCCCGGCCTCGCGGTGGCGCTGGGCGGCCTCGGCGTGACCCTCCAGGACCTCACCCAGCTCTATGCCGCCATCGCGCGGGGCGGCCAGAGCGTGACCCTCTCGGCCTCCCAAAGCCCGCCGCGCAGCGCGCCCAAACAGGTGCTCTCGCTCGAGGCGGCTTGGCAGATCACCCATATCCTCGCCCAGCTCACCCCTCCGCCCCGCGCCTCGCACGGGCCGATGGCCTGGAAGACCGGCACCAGCTACGGCCACCGCGATGCCTGGGCGGTGGGCTATGACGCGCGCCACGTGGTCGGCGTCTGGATCGGCCGCGCCGATGGCACGCCGGTGCCGGGGGCCTTTGGTGCCGGGATCGCCGGGCCGCTGCTGTTTTCCAGCTTCGACCGGCTGAAGGACAAGCGCGAGGCCTTCAGCCCGCCGCCGCCCTCGGTGCTGCTCGTCTCCAACGCCGAGCTGCCCCAGCCGCTGCGCCACTTCGCGTCCCGCTCCGCGGCCCTCTCCACCATCGCGCCCGATGCCCCCAAGCTCGCCTACCCGCCCGACGGGGCCGAGCTGGAAACCGGCGGCGCGCTGGTGGTCAAGCTCCGCGACGGCCGCCCGCCCTTCACCCTGCTCGCCAACGGCGCGCCGCTGGCCACCGGCCTGCGCGCCCGCGAGGCGCAGTTCGACTGGTCCGCCCCCGGCTACCTCCAGCTCACGGTGATCGATGCAACCGGCGCCACCGCCCGGGCCTCGGTCCGGGTGCTGAACTGAGAGCGCGGGCCAAAAGAGATTTGATGAGTATTTGCAGCAAGAAAATGAACAGGACGCGCCAAGCCTCGTTTTCCTGCTGCAACCACGCCTGGGAGCGCCGGCAGCTTGCGCGACGCCGGGGCAGGGCGTAGGGAAGGCAAACGCCACCTGCCTTCGGGAGAGCCCCATGCAAGCTGCCGCCACCACCGCCCACAACCGCCTGCCCGATGATCGCCTGATCGTGGCGCTTGATGTGCCCAACGCGGTGCAGGGGCTGGAGCTGGCCGGGCGGCTGAACGATGCGGTGAGCTTCTACAAGATCGGGCTCGGAATGCTCTGCGGCGGGGGCATGGCGCTGGCCAACGAGCTGAAGCAGGAGCACGGCAAGCGCATCTTTCTCGACATGAAGCTCTTCGACATCGGCGCCACCGTCGAGGCCGCCGTGCGCGGGATTGCCCAGTTCGAGCTGGATTTCCTCACCGTCCACGGCGATCCGCACGTGGTGCGGGCGGCGCAGGAAGGCAAGGGCGGCAGCGAGTTGAAGATCCTCGCCGTGACGATCCTCACCTCGCTCGATCGGGCCGATCTCGATGCCGGGCTGATCCGCGAGGGCGACATTGCCGAGATCGTCACCGAGCGCGCCGCCAAGGCCTTCGAGGCCGGGGCCGACGGGGTGATCGCCTCGCCCCATGAGGCGGCGCTGATCCGGGCGCTGCCGAGCGCCGAGGGCCGGCTCATCGTCACCCCCGGCGTGCGCCCGGAGGGCAGCGCCAAGGGCGACCAGAAGCGCATTGCCACGCCCGCCTATGCGGTGGAGCAGGGGGCCGATCATATCGTTGTCGGCCGCCCGGTGTGGCAGGCGGACAACCCCGACGGGGCCGCCCGCGCCATCATTGCAGAGCTGCCCTGAGGCCGCTCAATAGGCGATGGTGAAGACCTCGCCCCGGTGCTTCGGCGCCTCCAGCTCATCCACCAGCGCCACCGCATAATCCTCGGCGCTGATCCGGCTTTCGCCGTTTTCGTCCGACAGCAGCACATCGCCGCCAAGCCGAAACTTCCCCGTTCGCTCGCCCGGTGCGATCTGCGCGGCGGGGGCAAAGAAGGTCCACGCTACCCCGCTGTCGGGCAGGCTTTCCTTGAAGGCCTTCATGCCGGTCGCCTCGGGCAGGATCTCGGGCGGCAGGTTCGGCAGCAGCGGTGAGCCATCCGGCAGGTTCAGCGTGCCCGCGCCGCCGACCACCAGCAGCGGCACGCCCGCCGCCTTGGCCCCCGCCGTCACGCCCGCGCCGATTGCTGCCATCTCGGCCACCGCATCGCCGGTGCTGCGCGGGCTGACGGAGGTGACGATCACCTCCACCCCCTCGGCCGCCGCCGCCACCGCCGCGCCATCCGTCACATCCAGCGCAATTGCCTCCGCCCCCTCGGGCAGCGCGATTTTTGCGGGGTTGCGGCTGGCCGCCTTCACCTGGTGCCCGCGCGCGGTGGCCTCGGCCAGAATGCGCGTGCCGATCACGCCGCTGGCGCCGATCAAAAGGATGTTCATGGGTCTGTCTCCGTGTTAGGTTACTATCGAGAACCTACATACGACCCGGAACCACCCGGCGGGAGAGGCATTTTCCCGTCACATGGTTACCCCGAAGTTACTACTCCAGGAGCCCCCCATGACCACCCAGGCCCGCCGCCGTATTTCCTATGATTGCCCCATGCGCGATGTGCTCGACCGCATCGGCGATGCATGGTCGCTGCTGGTGATGCTCGAGCTGATGAACGGCCCCTGCCGCTTCAACGCGCTGGCCCGCGTGGTCGATGGCGTTTCGCGCCGTATGCTCACCGTCACCCTGCGCAACCTCGAGCGTGACGGGCTGGTCAGCCGCGAGGTGCTGCCGCTCTCGCCGCCGCAGGTGGAGTATGCGCTCACCCCGCTCGGCCTTTCGCTGCAATCGGCGCTGATCGGCCTGCGCGACTGGGCGGTGGCCCATCAGCCGCAGATCAACGCCCGCCGCCGCGCCTATGACGCCCGCGAGGAGGCGCTGGCCTGAAACGGCAAAAGGGCCGCCCGCAGGCAGCCCTTTCCATGCGCGTTCAACAGGGCTCAGCCCTCGTTGATGTCCTCGTCGAAGGTCTGCACCTGCCGGCCCTTGCCGCCGAAGGTCTTGTAGCAGACCAGCCAGGCCACGAGCGAAACCACCGCGAAGATCAGCGCGATCCAGGCGAGGTTGCCGCCAAAGCCGATGCCGATCGCCAACAGCACGCCCACCACGGCGGCGCCGATGGCAAAGCCGACGAAGATGAAGCCAGGGGCAAAGAGCTCGAGGATCGCCAGCACCACGGCCAGCGCGAGCCAGGCCCACCACGTGGTGAACAGCTCGGTCATTTGGCGCTCCCTCCCAGCATCCTGAAGGCGTTGCCGAAGGCTTCCATGGCATCGGCGGGCACGATGATCGTCTGCTTGCCCTCGCCTCCGCCCAGCTTGTTCAGGCTCTCCACCTGCTTCAGCGCAATCTGGTACTGCGCGGCCTCGATCCCGTTGTCCTGAATCGCCGCCGCCACAACGCTGGTGGCATAGGCCTCGGCATCGGCCTGCACACGGCGGGCCTTGGCGGTTTGTTCGGCGGCGTAGAGGTCGGCATCCGCCGCCAGTTCCACCGCGCGCCGCTTGCCCTCGGCCTCTGTCACCTGCGCCCGGCGGGCACGTTCGGCGTTGAGCTGCTGCAACATGGCCGAGCGGGTGGCCTCATCGAGGTTCACATCGAGAATCTCGGCGCGGGTCACTTCGATGCCCCAGTCGTCCACCGCGTTCTCCACCAGCGCCTTCATCGACGAAATCAGCGCCGAGCGGTTGGATTGCACCTCGTCCAGCTCCATCTTGCCGATCTCGGAGCGCACGATACCGGCCACCGTGGTCGCAATCGCGCCATCCACGTCGCGGATCCGGTACACCGTCTTTTCCGGCTGGAGGATGCGGTAGAACACCGAGGTCTCGACCTGCACCATCACGTTGTCGGCGGTGATCGCATCCTGATTCGAGTTCGGAAGCTGCCGCTCCAGAATGCTGATCTTGTGCCGCACCCGGTCAATGAAGGGCACGATCAGGTTGATCCCCGGCCCCAGCACGCTTTTCAGCCGCCCGAACCGCTCAACCACATATTTTTCCGACTGGGGCACGATCCGCACGCCCAGAAAGATCGAAATGATGACAAACAGCGCCAGCAGGCCAACCACGATGGTCCCACCACTGATGCCCGGAAGAAAATCCATGAGGTTCATGACTAAATCCTGTAACTAACTGCCCCTGCCACATCACATATGGGGATCAATCACGCCGTTTTGAAGAGTTTTCCGAATCACCCGCCTTCCCGGCACAGCCAGCGTGACTCTACGGACACGCGCCCCCGGGCTGATTGACAAAGCCTCGCCACAGGCCCCATCTGGCCCCACACCCCCGACGGTCGCCCGCCTTTCCGCCAGCTCCCCGCCGTCTTTGCACCGGAGCTTGCACATGACCACCACACCCCTCGCCACCGCCTTTGCCGAAAAGCCGATGGCCCCGCTCGAAGAGATCGCCGCCACCGCAGGCGTCACCGTGGCCGAGGTGCTGCGCGCCCTTCCCGATGGCGAGGCGGTCTGCATCGCGGGCAGTCACTTCGTGGAGGTCATGCAGGCCATGCGCGACTGGGGCGAGGTCACAACCATCGTCAACACCGGCGACGTGGTGCTGGAGGTGAAGGCCCCCATCCCCGATGGCTCGGTGGCGCGGGGTTACTACAACCTTTCGGGCAAGCCGCTGCACGGCCACCTCAAGCTGGAGGCTTGCGAAACCATCGCCTTCGTCTCCCGCGAAATGTTCGGGCGGCTCGGCCACTCGGTGCAGTTCTACAGCCATGCGGGCAACTGCATGTTCAAGGTCTACCTCGGCCGCGACGAGGCCCGCAATTTCCTGCCCGGGCAGGAGGCCGCCTTCACCGCCCTGCGCGCACGTCTGTCAGCAGCCTGATCAGCCCCCTTGGGCGGGGCGCTCCGGCGCGCTAGATTGCGCGGCGAAAGGTGCCCCATGCCCGCCCTCTGCCGCGATTGCCTGACCACATTCGAGACCGGACCCCGATGCCCCGCCTGTCGCAGCCCCCGCGTGGCCGCGCACCCCGAGCTGTTTGCCCTCTCCATCGCCCATATGGATTGCGATGCCTTCTATGCCTCGGTCGAAAAGCGCGACAATCCCGAGCTTGCCGCCAAGCCGGTGATCATCGGCGGCGGCAAGCGCGGCGTGGTTTCCACCGCCTGCTACATCGCCCGCATCAAGGGCGTGCGCTCGGCCATGCCGATGTTTCAGGCCCTCAAGCTCTGCCCCGAGGCGGTGGTGGTGCGCCCGCGCATGGAGGTCTACGTCGAGGTCTCCCGCGCGATCCGCGCGATGATGGAAGAGCTGACCCCGGTGATCGAGCCGCTCTCGCTCGACGAGGCCTTCATCGACCTCACCGGCACCGAGCGCCTGCATGGCGCGCCGCCCGCCGTCATGCTCGCCCGGCTGGTAAAGCGGATGAAATCCGAGCTGGGCATCACCGGCTCAATCGGCCTGTCGCACAACAAGTTCCTCGCCAAGATCGCCTCCGATCTCGACAAGCCGCAGGGCTTCTCGGTGATCGGTGCGGCAGAGACCGAGGATTTCCTGCGCGACAAGCCGGTGCGGATGATCTGGGGCGTGGGGCAGGCGTTTCAGGCCTCGCTCGAGGGGGCGGGCATCCGCACCTTCGCCGACCTGCGCCGCTGGGACCAGAAGGAGCTGGCCGCCCGCTTCGGTGCCTCCGGCGCCCGCCTCTGGCACCTCGCCCGCGGGCAGGACAAGCGCCGCGTCAGCCGCGATTCCGGCCTCAAGTCGATCAGCAACGAAACCACCTTCTTCGAAGACACCGCCAGCACCGACATTCTCGACGGCCACATCTGGCGCCTGTCCGAAAAGGTCTCGGCGCGCGCCAAGGCCAAGGAGCTGTCGGGGCGCACCGTGACGCTCAAGCTCAAGACCGCAAAGTTCAAGCTGCTCACCCGCCGCACCACCCTGCGCGAGCCGACCCAGATGGCCGACCGGCTCTACCGCACCGCCCGCGACCTTTTCGACCAGGCCGGCAACAGCGGCCCTTTCCGCCTCATCGGTGTCGGTCTCTCCGATCTGGGGCCGGAAGCGGCGGCAGACCTCTCGGGCGACCTGCTCGACCCCGGCGCAGGCAAGCGCGCGCAGGCCGAGCGGGCGACCGACGCAATCCGGGCCCGCTTCGGCAATCAGGCCATCCTGAAGGGCAGGGCGCTCCGGTAAGGGTCGATGCAGGCCACCGGCGCGGCCATCGCGGCGCCTCTAGCCTTCGATCTTCACAATCGTCCCCTGCGCCGCCGCGCAGAGCTTCTCTTCCCCATCCGTGACCGAGTAGATCTCGCAGCGCGTCACCGCCTGCCTGCGGCCATGGCCCACAACCTCGCCCCGCGCCACCAGCCGGTCGCCATTGCCCGGGCGGATGTAGTTGATCTTCAGCTCCGAGGTGATGACCGGCCCCAGCACAGCGCCCCCCGCAAAGGTCAGCGCCATATCGGCCAAGG
Source organism: Oceanicola sp. 502str15 (assembly GCF_024105635.1). Lineage (NCBI taxonomy): Bacteria > Pseudomonadati > Pseudomonadota > Alphaproteobacteria > Rhodobacterales > Roseobacteraceae > Oceanicola > Oceanicola sp. 502str15. The sequence goes on along the minus strand of NZ_WYDQ01000001.1, from coordinate 2,876,883 downwards.
TCGCCAGCACGCCGCCATGGGCAATCCCCATGTGCTGGCGCAGCTCATCGCGCATGGTCGCAGAGATCACGCAGCGCCCGCCCTCGAACAGCTCCAGCTCCGCGCCAACCAGCTTCGAGAACGGCTGCGCCTCCAGAATCGCCTGCGCCTGCTCCATCAAAAGCATCAGCGGCCTCCTCTTCCTGTTGCCCACAGGATGAGCGCCCCCGGCACCGGGTCAAACCTTACGTAACGTTGCAAAACCAAGGGATGGAGCCCCGAGGCGATTGTCCGGCTATTCCGCGGCCAGCGGCATCGCCGCGCCGCCCCGCCCGATCGCGGCAATCTCGCCAATGACCTGCCCCAGCCGGGTGCGGATTTCATCGAACTGCGGACCGCGCTCGATGGTCTCTTCGTTCATGTAGAGCGAGCGGTCGATCTCCACCTGAATCGCATGTTGCCCCCGCGCCGGGCGGCCATAGCTCTGCGCCACATAGGCCCCGGCAAAGGGCGCGTTGCGCGCCACCCGAAAGCCCGCCCCGGCAAAGGCGGCTTCCACGAGGTCCATCACCTCGCCACCACAGGCCGCGCCAAAGCGGTCGCCCAGCACGATCTCGGGCAGCCGCGCCGCCGCGCCCCGGCCCTTGCGGGAGCCGGCGGCGTCGATCGCCTCATGGGGCATCGAATGGCAGTCGATCAGGATGGCGCGGCCAAACTCGGCCCGCGCCTCGTCGATCTCCCGTTGAAGGGCACGGTGATAGGGCCGCCAGACCTCGGCAATCCGGTCCTTGGCCTCCTCCAGCGTGATCTTGCCCCGATAGATCGCCCGCCCCCCGGCCACCACGCGCGGAATCACCCCCAGCCCGGAGCTGACGCGCGGGTTGTGCGTCACCGTGGCCACACCTCGGATCAGCGCCGGGTCCAGCTCGTCGGCAGAGCGGTTGAGGTCGATATAGGCCCGCGGTGCGGCCGCAGCGATCAGCGGGGCGCCATGGGCGGTGGCATCGGCAAAAAGCTCATCCACAAAGGCATCTTCCGAGCTGCGGATGCTGCGCTCGTCCAGCACCGATGCCCGCAGAAATGCCCAGGGGTAATCGCAGCCCGAATGCGGCGAAGCAAACACCGCCCCGGTCGTCCGCTGACGCGGCCGCTCGATCCGATAGGACTTTGCCTCTCTCGTGCTCATGAACAAAACTATAGCGGCAAAGCGCCGCTTGCCAAAAGCCCTTGAACCGCGCTCGGCTTCACTTTATACGCCACCGCACCGACGCGGACCGCCCCGCGTCTTTTGTTTTGAGAACGGGGCGATTCGAAGAGGTCAGGGCGATTAGCTCAGCGGTAGAGCACTTCGTTGACATCGAAGGGGTCACTGGTTCGATCCCAGTATCGCCCACCATATGAGCCGACCCTTCCGGGGTCATTGTTGAACTTGGCACCCAACTGCCGCGTTAGGGGCCGCAAGAGAGGAAAGGTTGAAGATATGAAAGTCCGCAACTCGCTCCGCTCGCTGAAAAACCGGCACCGGGATTGCCGTATCGTGCGCCGTAAAGGCCGCGTCTACGTCATCAACAAGACCCAGCGCCGCTTCAAGGCCCGTCAGGGCTAAGCGTTTCAGCGCGTGAAAACGGAAGGGCCGCCCCACTCGGGCGGCCTTTTTGGTTTCCGGCCCGGCCCGCGAAAGGCCCCGCCGCCAGAATCACCCGCGCCTCAGCCGCCCGGCGCCTCGTCGTCCTTCGCCAGCGAGGCATGGCGATGAATCATCTTCCAGCCCTCGCCCTCGCGCCGGAACACCTCCGTCACCCGCAGCTTCATCGGCACCCGCGCCCCGCCGCCCGCCATCTGCACCTCCGCATGCTGATAACCGGTCCAGAACGCCAGCCCATCGGCCGCGCCGCTGTCGAGCACCTCGAAATGCGTCTCGCTGCCCGGCGCAAAGCTCGCCGCGCCGGTGGAATTGGCGGCATTCACCACCTCCGCCCCCTGCGTCACCCCGCCGCCCGGATCAAAGAACGTCGCCTGCCCATGCTCGGCGGAAAGCCCCACGACGGGGGCGGCATCGCCCGCCACATAGGCCCGCGCCGCAGCCTCCCGTCGCTCCATGAAACTGTTGAAATCATAGGGCATGGCTGCCTCCCGTGATGGTTTCACAGGCTCAACCGCCATCCGCCCCAAGCCGTTCCCGGCGCTCCTGACAGCGTGATGTCAGCGCGGCTCCCACAGCTCTATCGGGTTGCCCTCGGGGTCGTTCAGCCGCGCAAACCGCCCGTTGGGGTAGGCCTCCGGGTCGCGTTGCACCTCGGTCCCGGCGGCCTCGATCTGCGCGATCATCGCCTCGAGGTCGCGCACCCGGAAATTCAGCATGAAGGCCTTCTCCCGGTTGCCGAAATAGTCGGTGACCTTCTCGAAGGGCGCAAACACCGTCGCCCCCGCCTCCTGCGTCCAGGGCTCTGCATCATAGCTGCCGGGCACCCTGTCGATGCCCAGCACCTCGGCATACCATGTCGCCAGCGCCTCCGGGTTCTCGGCCCTGAAGAAGAACCCGCCAAACCCCGTCACCTTCTCCATGGCCCGCCCTCCCGGTCATTCCCGAATGATACGTATCCCCGCATCCGCCAGCATTCGGCTCACCGTCGCCTCGTCGAGGTAGCCGGTCACTTCCAGCTCGCGGTCACGCTGAAACCGTCGAATGGCGCGGCGGGTCTGGTCGTCGAACTCGCCATCCGTGGCCCCCGGCTCCAGCCCGAGCTGCGCCAGACGCCGCTCCACCAACACCTTGGTGAACTGCGGCAGCCCCAGCGCCGCTTCCCGCGCCTCGGCCTCCTGCCGGTCGGGGCTGGCCTCCACGGTCAGCTTGTCGATCTGGGCGCGGGCCTCTTCTGCAAAGGCGCCCTTGGGGTAGGCCACCAGGTAGTTGCGATAGCTCGCCACCGTGTTGGCCTGCACCGCCACGTCCCAGGCCGCACGATCCTGCGCGGCGGCCTCGCGGCGCTTGTCTTCCTCGATGATCGAAAGCTGCTCCTGCGCGATCTCGCTGTAAATTCCGTCAGGGTATTTCTTGAGGTACACCCGCAGGCCCGCCTCGTCGCCCGCCGCGCCGGTGACCTCCCAATAGGCCCGGTCGGCGCGCTCCGCCTCCAGCCGCCGCCGCTCGGCCTCGGCCTCCAGCTCGGCGCTGCGGCGCTCGGCCTGCTCCGAAAGCCGGGTGATCTGCTGACGGGTCAGGTAGGTCGAGGGCGGAAAGCCGTTTTTCTCCTGAAACGCCTTGATCGCGCCCCGCGTGCCGGGGCCGAAAATACCGTCGATTCCCCTCGGCTTGTAGTCCAGCACCGTCAGGTTGCGCTGAATGCCGCGCCGCTCGTCGCGGCTCAGCTCCAGGGCTTCCTCCGCCTTGCGCTCTGCCCTGTAGGGCTCGGCCTCGATCTCGGCAATTGCCTTGCGGGCGGCGTCGGCAAACTGGCCCAGCGGATAGCGGGCAAGGTAGCCGAGGTAGGCTTCCTTGCTGTCGGCATCCACCGCGCTCTCCCACACCGCGCGCTCCACATCGGCGGCATCGGCCACCGGCTCGCTGCTCGGCTCGGGCGCGGTCTCGCCCTCGGGCCGCCAGATCGTCGCGGCCGAAACATAGCCCTCTCCGGTCAGCCCCTCGGCGCCGTTCACCAGCGCCTCAAGGCTCCGGCCCTCCTGCATCAGTGGCCCCACCGCAAAGGCCCCGATCTGCGCCGAACGGCCCCGTATCACGGTCACACCCTGCGGCACCTCCAGCGGCCCCAGCCCGGCGGCAAGCCCCGCGCCCAGATCCTCCGGTGCCGCGCTCGTGCCGATCAGCACAACCGACTGCCCCGGCACCTCCGCCGCGATCTCCAGAATGGTCGAAAGCGCCAGCCCCTGTCCCGCCACCGTGGCCAGGCTCGGCGCCTTGGCATCATCGGCCAGCAGCCAGGTGTCGCTGCCCGAGCGCACGAAAGGCCCCGACAGGTGCACCACCAGCCGCCGCTCGCCCGCCACGCCGCTCAAGAACCGCGCCAGCCCCTCGCGCATCAGCGCCGCCGTCGCCGGGCTGCCGCCGATCACGGTGAAGCCCGCGCCCTCGTAGGCGGCGGCAAGGTCCGGCGCAGAGCCGCCGAACAACCCTCGCCCGGCCTCCGGCTGCCCAAGGATCAGCGCCCGGTCGGCCATCGCAGGCCCGGCCACCAGCGCCAGTGTCAAAAGGATTGCTCGTCTCATGCCCGCCTCCCGGGCCCTTCGAGCGGCCCTAATCGTAACTTCTCTGGTCGTCTATCACCTTGCCGTCTTTCGGCAGGCTTCCCAAGGAATGAATGCTGACCTCACCAGAAAGTTTCAGGATCTCGCGTACGGCTTCGGCCAGCGTGTCTTTGCTGCCACCCTCCGATTCGAAGGCCACGGCCATCACATCGCGCTCATCCTCGCGCGTCACCGTCACCCGCGCCCGCGCCGCGCCCACGCGTGAAACAAGCTCGGCCACCTGCTCGGGGCGCACGAACATGCCCTTGATCTTGGCGGTCTGGTCGGCCCGCCCCATCCAGCCCTTGATCCGCATGTTGCTCCGCCCGCAATCGCTCTGGCCCGGCAACACGGCGGAGAGATCGCCGGTGGCAAAGCGGATCAGCGGGTAATCGGGGTTCAGCGTGGTCACAACAACCTCGCCCACCTCGCCCTCGGGCACCGGATCGCCGGTGCCCGGGGTGACGATCTCCACCACCACGCCCTCGGCCACGATCAGCCCGCTCTCGGGGCTGCTCTCATAGGCGATATTGCCCAGATCGGCGGTGGCATAGCATTGCAGACAGGTGATCCCGCGCCCCGCGTACCACTCGCGCAGGCTCGGAAACAGCGCCCCGCCCGACACCGCCGCCCGGCTGATGCCCAGCGCCACGCCCATCTCGTCGGCCTTCTCGACGATGACCTTCAGGTAATCCGGCGTGCCCGCATAGGCGGTGGCCCCCAGATCGGCGGCGGCGCGCACCTGCAACTCGGTCTGCCCGGTGCCCGCCGGGATCACCGCCGCGCCCACGGCCCTTGCGCCATTGTCAAACATCATGCCTGCCGGGGTCAGGTGGTAGCCAAAGCAGTTCTGCACCACGTCGCCCGCACCAATGCCCAGCGCCCGCAGGAAGGGGGCAAACCGCCACCAGTCTTCCGCATTGCTCATCCCCGGCTCATAGATCGGCCCGGGCGACTGGAACAGATGGGTAAAGCCGGTGGCCTCCACCGTCGCCAGCCCGCCAAAGGGCCGCCGCGCGGCCTGCGCCTCCATCAGCGCGCCCTTGCGCAGCACCGGCAACGCGGCCAGCGCGGCGGCGTCGGTGATCGCGCCCGCATCAACGCCCGCAAGCGCGCCGTATCCCGGCAAGCCCTGCGCCCGCGCCACCTGACGTGGCAGCGCCTCGGCCAGCTCCGCCGCCCGCGCCTGCGCGCTGCGCCACTCCGGTCCCTCGTCGGCCATCATATCCTCCTCATATGCTGTTCGGGGCGCGCGAGCGGGTCAAATCCGCTGCCCGTCCTCCACAAGCTGCCCGTCAAACGCCTCGCGCACCAGCCCCCGCACCGGGGCGAGCACCTCTTCCAGCACCGGCCAGTTCCACAGCGCCAGCCCGCAGCCCGCAATGATGAACCCCGTGCCCTCGGCCCAGTCGTTCACCGCCGTCGGCGCATGGCAGCGGGCACAGCGCACCGCGCCGGGGCCAAAGTCGCCCTCCGCCGCTGCCGTGCCGAGCGCGTCGACCTGCGCCGCCGCCGGAATCGCCTCGCCGCAGTTCGGGCAGGCAAAGACCTCGCGGTTCAGCTGTGCGTAGTTGAAGATCGGATCGGTGCAGAACTCCGCACCATTGGTCCGCAGCGCCGACAGGCGGCCATGCCCCACCGGCACCAGCGCATCCACCGCCGGCCCGCTCCGATAGACCGGCCCGCGCGGGTTGCCCAAGATCGCACCCGGCTCGTTGTCGCCCTCGATCAGCCCCGCCGCGCGCATCGCATCGGCAAGGTCGGCCAGCCAGTCCAGCGCATCCGCCGGGGCCGGGCCGGGGCAGGCCATGAACCAGACGCTGTCGCCCATGTCAGGCCAGCCACCTCTTGCGCCGCCGGTAGCTGCGCACGTCCCGGAAAGACTTTCGCCCCTCCTCGCTCATGCCCAGATAAAATTCCTTCACATCAGGGTTCTCCCGCAGCTCGGCGGCGGGCCCGTCCATCACGATCCGCCCCGATTCGAGGATATAGCCGTAATGCGCAAAGCGAAGCGCGACATTGGTGTTCTGCTCCGCGAGCAAGAAGGTCACCCCCTGCTCCTCGTTCAGCCGCTTCACGATGCCGAAGATCTGCTCCACCAGCTGCGGCGCCAGCCCCATGCTCGGCTCGTCCAGCAGGATCGTCTCGGGCCGCGCCATCATCGCCCGGCCAATCGCCACCATCTGCTGCTCCCCGCCCGAGGTATAGCCCGCCTGGCTCTTCCGCCGCTCCTTCAGCCGCGGGAAATAATCGTAGACCATCTGCAAATCGGCCTCGGTGGCGCCGCGCCCGTCGCCTCGGGTGTAGGCCCCGGTCAGCAGGTTCTCCTCCACCGTGAGATGCTCAAAACAATGGCGGCCCTCCATCACCTGGATGATCCCGCTCTTCACCTGCGCCGCCGGATCCTCGCCCGTCAGCCGCTCGCCCCGGTAGCTGATCGACCCCTTGGTGATCTCGCCCCGCTCCGATTTCAGCAACCCGCTGATCGCCTTCAGCGTGGTGGTCTTGCCCGCCCCGTTGCCGCCCAGCAGCGCGGTGATCCCGCCCTTGGGCACCTTCAGGCTCACACCCTTCAGCACCAGAATGACGTGGTTGTAGATCACCTCGATGTTGTTGACCTCAAGCAGCGTGTCGCTGTCGGGCGTCGCGGCATCCAGCATGGTCCGGCTCTCCTCCCGGCGGCAGCTCGCCCCCGGTTCATCTCGCAAATTGCCTGAAAGGCCCCGGCCGACGAGTGCCGGCCGGGGAGGTTCGCATCAGTTGCAGGCCGGCTCCACGCCCGCTTCGGCGGCATAGGCCGCGCTGTCTTCCTCGATCAGCGGCGCGAGGATTTCCTGATCCGACTGGTAGTAGTCGGTGATCAGGCTCCACTCGCCGGCAGCCGCATCCCACTGGGCCACGGCACCATAGCCGTCGCCGCCGTGGTTCTCGCAGCTCACCTTGAACTCCGGGCCAAAGCCGGGCAGGCCGAGCGCCGCCATCTTGGCTTCCGTGATCTCGAGGTTCTCCATGCCGTCGCGCATCTGCGCCGGGGTGATGGCGCTCTCACCGCTCATCTCCTGCGCGGTCTTGATCGCTTCGGCCGCCAGCATCGCGGCATACATGCCCCGGTTATAGAGCGCCGTGCCAAGCTGATCGCCCGCACCTGCGGCCTTGCCGGTGTCCACAACATGGGTCTTCAGATCGGCATAAATCGGATAATCATCTCCCAGATTGTGAAAGGTCAGAGCCTTGTAGCCATTGGCACCGTCACCGGCGGGCAGCACGTCGTTCTCCGAACCCGACCACCAGATGCCAATGAAATGATCCATCGGATAGCGGATGTTCACCGCCTCCTGCACGGCAACCTGGTTCATCACGCCCCAGCCCCACATGATCACGTAATCCGGCTTTTCGCGGCGGATCTGAAGCCACTGGCTCTTCTGCTCCTGCCCCGGATGGTCGACCGGCAGCAGGCTCAGCTCATAGCCATGCTTCTCGGCCAGGCTCTCCAGCGTGCGGATCGGCTCCTTGCCATAGGCGGAGTTGTGATAGACCAGCGCAATCTTCTTGCCGGTCAGGTCGCCGCCTTCCTCGTTTGCAATATGGGTGATCGCGATCGAGGCGCCGTCCCAGTAGTTCGCCGGATAGTTGAAGATATAGGGGAACACCGCGCCATTCTTGGCGGAGGTCCGGCCATAGCCCATCGTGTGCATCGGAATGCCATCGGCGGTGGCCTTGGGGATCAGCTGATAGGTGATCCCGGTCGAGAGCGGCTGATACACCAGCACACCTTCGCCCTTGGTGGCCTCGTAGCACTCCACACCCTTCTCGGTGTTGTAGCCGGTCTCGCATTCGACGAGGTTGATCATCTCGCCGCCAATGCCGCCGTCACGCTCGTTGAGCAGGGTGAAATAGTCCTGGTAGCCATCCGCAAACGGAATGCCGTTGGCCGCATAGGGGCCGGTGCGGTAGCTCAGCGCCGACATGGTGATCTCTGCCATCGCCGGAGCGGCGGCCATCACCGCGCCAAGCGCCAGTGTTGCAAGTTTCAGTCTCATCGGGGTCTCCTCCCTTGGTTGGTCCGATGTTGCGTTGTGCCGGGGTTCTCCCCCGGTCTCCTCCTCCTCGGCCCGTGCGGTGGGCCAATCCCTTGTCCGGGCACTCCCGCCCGAAGCAATCCGTAGGGTGGGTGCAACCCACCTACCGCTCGCCCGCCCTAATGCGGGAACGGCCAGAGCCTCAGCTTGTCCTTCGCCACCCGCCAGAGCTGCGCCAGCCCGTGCGGTTCCGCGACGAGGAAAACGATGATGAGGGCGCCCACGATCATGAACTCCAGATGCGCCGCCAGATCGGTCGGCCACCCCAGCGTGCCGACCAGAAGGTTCTTCAGAATGACCGGCAGCAGCACCAGAAACGCCGCCCCCGCGAAGCTCCCGAAGATCGAGCCGAGGCCCCCGATGATCACCATGAACAGCACCAGAAAGCTCTTGTTGATCCCGAAGACCTCGCCCACCTCGACCGCCCCGAGATAGACCGCAAAGAACAGCGCCCCCGCGATCCCGATGAAGAAGGACGAGACTGCAAAGGCCGAGAGCTTGGCCGTCAGCGGGTTCACCCCGATGATCTCGGCGGCAATGTCCATGTCGCGGATCGCCATCCACTTCCGGCCCACCGTGCCCCGCGTCAGGTTGCGCGCCAGCCAGGCCACCAGCACCACGAAGACGAGGCAGAACAGGTAGGTCGCCCAGGCATCGGTTTCCGGGCCCGTCACCTTCACGCCAAACACCGTGCGCTCCGGCGCGCTGATCTGGCCCGTGGCCGAATAGTTGTAGAACCACGGCACCCGGTTGAAGATCCACACCAGAAAGAACTGCGCCGCCAGCGTCGCCACGGCAAGGTAGAACCCCTTGATCCGCAGGCTCGGCAGGCCAAACAGAATGCCCACGCCCGCCGTGATGCCCCCCGCGAGGATCACGTGAAAGAAGATGCTGATATCGGGGAAGGCGGTCATCAGCTTGTAGCAGGCATAGGCCCCCACCGCCATGAACCCGCCGGTGCCAAGGCTCACCTGCCCGCAATAGCCGGTCAGGATGTTCAGCCCGATGGCGGCGATCGAATAGATCAGGAAGGGCAGGAAAATCGCGCTGACCCAGTAGTCGTTTATGAAGAACGGAATGACCCCGAAGGCCACCGCCAGCACCGCGTAGTAGCGCCAGCGGTCGAACTTGATCGGAAAGGTCTGGCTGTCCTCCGCATAGCTCGTCTTGAAGTCGCCCGCCTCGCGATACAGCATCAGCCCTGTCCTCCGCTTCCGGCCCGGCCCGCCCTGGGGCCGCCCGCAGTTGGTCCGTTCCTGCTCCCTGCGAAGCAGGCCAGTCTCGTAATCTCCGGGCGCAGCCTGCGTCCCGTCGAAGATGCCACTCGGCCGGGGCCGCACAACCCTGACGAAGGTGCCTCCGCGCTGCCCCAATCGTTTGTTTCCATCGCAGAAACAGGGGCCGAAAAACCATTGCAGCGCCGTGCCGTCGGCCGTGCCGCAGGCAGTCTCAAACCGCCTATGCACCCTGAGGTTGCAGGCCGGACTCCCCGCTTTTGAGACAATCCCGCCAAGCGGTCGCCGCAATTTTCAGGCAAATTCTTTCCAACGCAACGCATGAGAGCCCACCAGAGAGCCGAGATGCCCGACACGAAGAATCGCTTTGTCGCCCTGTCGCCGCAGGCCCAGATCCAGCCGCTGGATGAGGTGCCGGGCGAAGACGAGATGCGCAAACCCCGCGAAGGGGTGTTCGGCCGTCTGCTCGACCGGGTGCAGAGCGCCATCGTCGAGGTGATCCGAGGCCTGATGCCGTATCTCATCGTCTCGGCGGTGCTGATCGTGGCCATCGCCGTGTTCTTCGGCGTCTCGGTGCAGGCCGCCATCATCCTGCTCGGGCTGGGTGCCGTCGGCCTCGGCGTGTTCGTCGCCGCCACACAGGGCTGACACCGACCGCGCCCCTGCGCCGCGCAAGGCGCCGCATCCCGGCGCCCCAGGCGGGCCATACCGCCACCCGTCCTTCTGCCCGGCAAGATGGCAAAGATCGGATCAGACCCGTTCAATGATGCGCTCCCCAAACAGGCCCTGCGGGCGGAACACGAGAAAGATCAGCGCCAGCACATAGGCAAACCAGTTCTCCGTCGCCCCGCCCACCAGCGGCCCGACAAGAAACTCGAACAGCTTCTCCCCCATCCCGATGATCAGCCCGCCCACGATGGCGCCGGGGATCGAGGTGAAGCCGCCCAGCATCAGCACCGGCAGGGCTTTCAGCGCAATCAGGCTGAGGCTGAACTGCACACCGCTTTTGGTGCCCCACATCATCCCCGCCACCAGCGCCACGAACCCGGCAATCCCCCAGACCAGCACCCAGATGAACCGCAGGCTGATGCCCACGCTCAGCGCCGCCTGATGGTCATCCGCCACCGCCCGCAGCGCGCGGCCCTGCTTGGTATATTGCGAAAACAGCACCAGCCCGGTGACGAGCAGCGCCGCCACGAGGGTTGCCACGAGGTCGAGGTTGTCGATGAAGAAGCCGTAGCCGAAGGCGTTGAAGGTGGTCTCGTCGATCCACCCGTTGATCCCCTGCGGCAAACCCACGTCGAGCTTCTTGATGTCCGAGCCCCACATCAGATCGCCCAGCCCTTCAAGGAAATAGGCCAGCCCGATGGTCGCCATGAACAGGATGATCGGCTCCTGATTCACGAGGTGCTTCAGGATCAGCTGGTTCACCGCCCAGGCAAAGGCGATCATCACCAGCACCGTCCCGATGATCGCCACCACCGCCGGCAGGTGCCACCCGAAGTGGTGCAGATCGGTGCCGAAGATCGCGTTGATCAGGTGGCTGAACGGGATCTGCCCGTCCTGCAACCCCACCAGCGTCATCGCCGCAAACAGCGCCATGACCCCCTGCGCGTAGTTGAAGATCCCGCTGGCCTTGAAGATCAGCACGAACCCCAGCGCCACCAACGCATACATGACCCCCGCCATCAGCCCGTTCAGGGTCACTTCCATGGCAAACAAGAGCTGGTCGGGCATCAGGTCACTCCTTGCAGGTCTGTCCGGACGGGCCGGTATCTGTCACCCACACGCGCACCTCGGGCGGGTCGGTCCGCTCCATGGTGTAGAGCCGCACGAAGGTTGGCTTTCCGATCATCGGGCACTTGCGCAAGCCGGGGCTGGCCGGGGTGCCGCCGTGGCGCTCGAAGCCCTCGGCCTCAAGCGCCATCACCGGCCCCATGGCCAGCTTCTCCCAGCGGGTCTGGCTGGAGCGGGTCGGGGCAGGGAGGGCAAGATAGCAATGCACCTCCTCCATGTCGCGCCCGTCCCGGTTCAACTCGTCCAGCCCGGCGCCGATGGTGCCGATGCGGCCCGGCGCCCCGTAGATCGCGCCCCATTGTGGCGCGCCCAGCTCGAACCGGCGCACAAGCTCCAGCCCGGCCGCCTCCAGCGGCTCCGGGCTTTCGGCCTCCACCACGGCGCGGCACAAGCCGATCGCGTCCCCGATCGCCCCCGGGTTCGCCCCGGCCGGGGCGGCAGCGAGCATCAGGAGAAGCGCCGCAAGCCTCATCCCGCGCACCCCGCGCTGACCTTGCCGCCGGTAAACACCACCGTGCCCATGCTGAGCTCGTCACTGAGCGGGCCGTTCAGGATCAGCGCCACCGCATTGGGGCCAACGCAGATGGTGGCGGCAATGTAGAGCGTGTCGCCGTAGCTGGTGCGATACTTGTCCACCGTCCGCACTTCGCGCAGGTAGTCCTCCACCGTCCGGGTCAGCACGCTCGCCTGCTTGTCGCCCACCTCGCAGAGCCAGTCCTCGCGCGCATCGCGGTGCATCGAGAAATGCGGCACCTTGGGTTCGGTCAGGATCGCGCCGGTCTCGTTGGCCTGCGTTCCCACCGGAAGCGCCGGGCCGGTCGGGTCGCCGAGGGCGACGGCCTCGGTACAATAGGTCAGGTAGGTTTCCAGAACGTCCGGCGCGACGGCGCGGGCGGGGGCAGCGTACAGAGCGGTTAACAAAACCGCCGCAGCGGCGAAGGCCGCGCGCGTATGCACGGGGTGTGCACAGGGTGTGTACAGGTTGTGTCCCGATAGTTTTCGCACATGAAGGGCGGTTAAGGCGGCGATCTCTCTAATCATGTGCAACTCCCAGGTAGGCATCAATGACCGCCTGATTGTTGCGCACTTCGTCCGGGGTGCCATCCCCGATCTTCTTTCCGTAATCCATCACGACCACCCGGTCGCTGAGATCCATGACAACGCCCATATCGTGTTCGATAAGCGCAATTGTCGTGCCATATTCGTCATTTACGTCGAGGATGAAGCGGCTCATGTCCTCCTTCTCCTCCACGTTCATCCCCGCCATCGGCTCGTCGAGCAGCAGCAGTTTCGGCTCGGCGGCCAGGGCACGGCCAAGCTCCACGCGCTTTTTCAGCCCGTAGGGCAGGCGGCCCACCGGGGTCTTGCGGATGTTCTGGATCTCCAGAAAGTCGATAATCTTTTCAACAGCTTCCCGGTTCTCGCTCTCTTCCTTCTCGGCCTTGCCCCACCAGATCGCCTGGGCCAGCATCCCGCTTTTCATAAAGCCAAGGCGGCCGGTCATGATGTTGTCGAGCACCGACATGCCCTCGAACAGCGCAATGTTCTGAAATGTCCGGGCAATTCCCTGCCGCGCCACCTCGTAGGGCTTCATCGGCGCGCGCTTCGCCCCATGAAACCACACCTCGCCTTCCTGCGGGTTGTAGAATCCGCTTATCACGTTGAGCATGCTCGATTTTCCGGCCCCGTTCGGGCCGATGATCGCCCGGATCTCGCCCTCGCGGATGTCGAAGGAAATATCCTTGATCGCCACCACCCCGCCAAACCGCAGCGTGATGTGCTTCATCTCCATCATGACCCCGCCAATCGTGCGGCCATCTGCGGTCACGTAGCTCTCGGCGGGTTGGTCAAGCATGGGTCATCCCCCTGGCATCGCAGGAAATTTTCATTCGGCAGCCACCTTCCGCGCAGGCTCGAACACCTTCGCATCCCGCAGCTCCAGCGTGGCCTTGATCGAGCCCTTGCGGCCGTCCTCATAGGTCACTTCGGTCTCGGTGAAGACGGTCTGCGACCCGCCGTAGAGCGCGTCCACGAGGTCGGAGAATTTCTCGCCGATCACCCCGCGCCGCACCTTCTGCGTCCGCGTCAGCTCGCCGTCATCGGCATCGAGCTGCTTGTGAAGCACCAGAAAGCGATGAATCTGGCATCCCGCGAGCATCTCGTCCTGCGCCACCGAGGCGTTAACCTCTTCTACATGGCTTTGGATCATATTGAGCACATCCGGGTGCCCCGCCAGCTCCTGGTAACTCGCATAGGCGATGTTGTTGCGCTCCGCCCAGTTGCCCACGGCCCCGAGGTCGATGTTGATCATGGCACAGCAGCGGTCGCGGCCCGCGCCGATCACCACGGCCTCAAGGATGTTGGGGTAGAACTTGAGCTTGTTCTCCACGTACTTGGGGGCAAACATCCGGCCATCGGCCAGCTTGCCCACGTCCTTGGCGCGGTCGATGATGCGCAGGTGGCCGCTCTCGGGCTCGATGAAGCCCGCATCGCCGGTGGCCACCCAGCCCTCGGCATCCTTGGTCGAGGCGGTGCTCTCGTCGTTCTTGTAGTACTTCACGAAGACACCGGGAGAGCGATAGTAGACCTCGCCATTCTCGTCGATCTTCAGCTCCACCCCCGGTGACGCCACCCCCACCGTATCGGCCCGCACCTCGTTGTCGGGCTGCTGGGTGATGAACACGCTGGCCTCTGTCTGGCCGTAGAGCTGCTTCAGGTTGATCCCCAAAGAGCGATAGAAATCAAAGATTTCCGGGCCAATCGCCTCGCCGGCCGTATAGCCCACGCGCACCCGGCTGAAGCCCAGCGTGTTCTTCAGCGGCCCGTAGACAAACAGCTCGCCCAGCTTGTATTTTAGCCGGTCGCCCGCGCTCACGCTCTTGCCGTCCAGCAGGCTTGGCCCGACCTTGCGGGCATGGGCCATGTACTTGTCGAACAACCACTTTTTCACCCGGCCCGCGTCTTCCATCCGGATCATCACCGAGGTCAGCTGGGTCTCGAACACCCGGGGCGGGGCAAAGTAATAGGTCGGCCCGATCTCGCGCAGATCGGTCATCATGGTGCTTTCGCTCTCCGGGCAGTTCACGCAGAACCCGGCCCACATCGCCTGTCCCACCGAGAAAATGAAATCCCCCACCCAGGCCAGCGGCAGGTAGGCCAGAATCTCTTCGTTTTCAGTCAGATGGTCGAAGGCGGCAGAGTTCTTCGAGGTCTCGATGATGTTGCGGTTGCTGAGCACAACACCCTTCGGCTTGCCCGTGGTGCCGGAGGTGTAGAGCATGACGCAGGTGTCGTCCCACCCCAGCGCCGCCTCGCGTTCGCGCACCACCGGCTCCAGCCGCTGCCGCCCCGCACGCCCTTCGGCCTGCACATCGGCATAGGCGTTCATCTGGCTGTGGTCGTATTTCCGCAGCCCCCGCTTGTCGACGTAGATGATCTGCTCGATCCCCTCGACCCGCGCCTGCACCTCGATCACCTTGTCGACCTGTTCCTGGTCGCCACAGATCACGAAGCGCGCGCCACAGTGCTCCAGCACATAGGCCATCTCTTCCGCGTTCGCGTCCTGATACAGCGCCACCGGCACCGCCCCGCATTTCTGCGCGGCCACAAAGGACCAGTACAGCGCAGGCCGGTTGCGCCCGATGATCGCCAGGTGGTCGCCGGGCTCAAGCCCCAGCGCAACCAGCCCCATCGCCAGCGCATCCACCTCCTCGGCGGTCTCGGCCCAGGTCCAGCTCTGCCAGATCCCGAATTCCTTCTCCCGAAAGGCCGGACGACTGCCGAACTGACGGCTATTGCGCGCCAGAAGCGCAGGTATGGTCTTAAGATCGCCCTCGGGCGTTACCGTCACCGTCAATGTCTCCTCCCAGAAGGCGCCTCTCCCCAGGCACCAGGCCTTTGGCCCGACGTTGATTGTCGGTTACTATGGTCAAGGCAGGGGGGATGCGTCAAATGATTTTCTGAACGAGTGTTCAATAGCTGCGAAACTCTGTTCCGAAAAAGTGAAAGGTGAGACGGATGGACGTTGTTTCATTGGCTTTCTATGCCGTTGTCTGCGGTTTGCTCGCCGGCTTCGTCCCGGCGCATTGGCGTGTGCCCATCCGGTTCGGCATCGGTGTCGCCGTCGGGATCGTGGCCGCAAGCCTGCTTCCGGCGCTGCGCGGATTGTTCTGAGCCGCGAGTCGATTGCACCTGCCCGCCCGGCGCTGTTAAGTCGGGCGGCAACGAGCGGGGAAGTCACATGGTCCATCTCTGGGTCCGCGCCGAGGAGCGCGAAAATGAACGGCGCGTGGGCCTTGTGCCCGATGCGGTCGAGGCCCTCAAAGCCGATGGCTTCCGCGTTACCGTCGAGGACAGCCCCGACAGGATCCTGCCGATCGCGCGCTACAAGGCCGCCGGCGCAGAGATTGCCCCCCGCGGCAGTTGGCGCGAGGCCCCACAGGATGCCCTGATCTACGGCCTGAAGGAGCTGCCCGAAGACGGAAGCCCGCTGACCCACCGCCACATCATGTTCGGCCATGCCTACAAGGGCCAAAGCGCCGGAAAAGAGCTGCTTCGGCGCTTCGGGGCAGGCGGCGGCACGCTCTACGATCTCGAGTATCTCACCGACGAAAATGGCCGCCGTGTTGCCGCCTTCGGCTATTGGGCCGGATTCGTCGGCGCGGCCGTCACGCTGAAGGCCTGGGCCGCCGCGCAGCGCGGCGGGCAATGCGGCGCCGTCAGCGAGTGGGAAGAGCAGGGGGCACTGGTCGACGAAATCCGCGCCGACCTCGCGGATCTCAACCTGCCCCGCGCACTCATCGTCGGGGCCCTCGGCCGCGTCGGCAACGGAGCGGCCGACATGTGCAACGCCGTCGACATCGAGCCCCTGCGCTGGGACATGGCCGAAACCGCCTCGGGCGGCCCGTTCCCCGAGATTCTCGCGCACGAACTCTTCTTCAACTGCGTGCTGGCAGGGCCCCAAACCCCTGTATTCGTGCCTAAAGAGGCCCTGTCGGCCCCGCGCGCACTTGCGGCCGTGGGCGACATCGCCTGCGACCCGACCAGCGATTTCAACCCGATCCCGGTCTATGACTCGGCCACGAGCTGGGAGTCCCCGGTGCATCGCGTCGCCGAGTCGCCGGTGCTCGACATCATGGCAATCGACAACCTGCCTTCCTTGCTCCCCAGAGAGTCGAGCGAGGATTTCGCAGGGCAGATGCTGCCCCACCTGCTGCGCCTCGGTGAGATCGGCAAGGGCGTCTGGGGCAGGGCGGAAACTACATTCAAGGACCACATGAAATGACGATTCACTGGTGCGGCACAGGCCTTTCGGCCATCCCGGGGCTGCGACGACTGCTGACCGAGCGCGATGATGTGGCGGTCTGGAACCGCACGGTGGAGAAGGCCCGCGAGGCCGTTGGCGACCTGACCGACGACATTCGCGCCTTCGATATGGAAGCGCTCGCTGGCAATCTGGCCGCGGGTGATATGGTGGTGTCGATGCTGCCTGGCGACCATCACGTGCCGCTGGCGCAGCTTTGCCTCGACAAGGATGCCAACTTCGTTTCCTCCTCCTACATCAGCCCCGAAATGCGGGCGCTGGACGGGGTGGCGAAGGAGAAGGGGCTGCGGTTCGTCAACGAGGTGGGGCTCGATCCGGGCATCGACCACCTGATGGCCCATTGGCTGATGGCCGACTACCGCGCGTCCGAAGGCTTCAACCCCGATAACGTGCTGAGTTTCATCAGTTATTGTGGCGGAATTCCGAAGGAGCCCAACGCCTTTCGCTACAAGTTCTCATGGTCGCCACTCGGCGTTCTGAAGGCGCTCAAGTCTCCCTCCGTCTCGCTGCGCAGCCATTCCGAGCTGCGGGTGTCGCGCCCCTGGGATGCCCTCAGCCGCTACGACGCGCCGCTGGCCACGCCCGAGAGCTTCGAGGTCTACCCCAACCGCGACAGCCTGCCCTTCATGGCCGAATACGGCTTTGAGCCGGGTTGGAAGGTAAAGGATTTCGTCCGCGGCACGCTACGGCTCAACGGCTGGGCGGAGGCCTGGAAGGACGTGTTCGCCGAGGTCGAGGCGCTGGAAGGCAAGCCCGAGGCCGATGCCCGGCTGGCCGAGATGGCCTCGGAATTCTGGGACAAGCACGCCTACGCAGAGGGCGAGCCCGATCGGGTGGTGCTTTGTGTTGCGCTGAAGGCCGAGGCCGAAGGCGTTCCCGTCTACCACAAGACCTACGCCATGGACGCCTGGGGCGATGCCCGCGGCTCGGCAATGGCCCGGCTGGTGAGTGATACGGTGGCTTTGGCCGTCGAGGCGGTGCTGGCGCAGGAAATCCCGGCAGGGGTCAGCGCAGCGCCGTCCGATCCCCGGCTCGTTCTGCGCTGGCTCGATCGGGTCAATACCACCGCACAGCACCTGATGGTGGTGGATCACCTGAACGGCTGAAAAGAAAAGGGCCCGCCTTCGCCATGGGGGACATGCGAAGACGGGCCTGAGACAGGGACGGGCCAGGCAGCAACCCGTCGCGCTGTGGTGGGCCCGAGCGATCCGCTACAGGGCCCACATCCAAAAACCTATCGCGCCTGAAGTGCGCGCTCTCCCGCGGCAACCAGCTCGGCAACCATCTTCTGATGGCCCCATTGAACGTGCCCGGGGATGGATACATGTACCTTGCGCCGCAGGGGCGTTCCGGTGGTGAAGCTGACATCGGCCTCAAACCTGCGCATGGCCGGGTCGTAGATGACTTGATCAATCTGTGGTCCGGTGAACGGCATCTCTGCCTCCTCATCCTGTGGTTCACACTTTCAACTCAACAAGATGTGGGAATGTTCCCTAAAATTTTCCATGAGGAGTCACGAAAGAGTGAGTCCGCGGAACCCGGCCCTCTTGAGAGTGGCGCGGGGCGACCCCAAATAGATGTGCGAAGGCCCCGAAAGGTCTGTGCCGCCGGGCGGGCAGACCAGCATGGGGCGCTTGTGAAAAGGAGAACTACCGATGAACATGAACGAGTTCACGGAACGGTCTCGCGGTTTCATTCAAGCTGCACAGACCATAGCAATGCGCGAGGACCATCAGCGGATGGTGCCGGAGCATCTTTTGAAGGCCCTGATGGACGATGAGCAGGGCCTCGCTTCCAATCTGATAAAGAGCGCAGGTGGCCAGCCGGCCCGCGTGCTCGAGGCGCTCGAGGCCTCGCTTGCAAAGCAGCCCAAGGTTTCGGGCGATGCCGGGCAGGTCTATCTCGATAGCCAGACCGGCAAGGTGCTCGACGAGGCTGCCAAGATCGCCAAGAAGGCGGGCGACAGTTTTGTGCCGGTCGAGCGGATTCTGACCGCTCTGGCCGTTGTGCGCTCTGGCGCCAAGACGGCGCTGGAGGCGGGCGGCGTCTCTGCGCAAAATCTCAACGGCGCAATCAACGACATCCGCAAGGGCCGCACTGCCGATACCGCTTCGGCGGAAGAGGGCTACGACGCGCTGAAGAAATACGCACTCGACCTCACCGAACGTGCCCGCGAAGGCAAGATCGACCCGATCATCGGCCGCGACGAGGAAATCCGCCGCGCCATGCAGGTGCTCTCGCGCCGGACCAAGAACAACCCGGTGCTGATCGGTGAGCCCGGCGTGGGCAAGACCGCGATTGCCGAGGGCATTGCCATTCGCATCATCAACGGCGACGTGCCCGAGAGCCTCAAAGGGAAGACCCTGATGGCGCTCGACATGGGTTCGCTGATTGCCGGCGCGAAGTATCGCGGCGAGTTCGAGGAGCGGCTGAAGGCGATCCTGAAGGAAATCGAGGCCGCCGCGGGCGATATCGTGCTGTTCATCGACGAGATGCACACGCTCGTGGGCGCCGGCAAGGCCGATGGCGCGATGGATGCTTCCAACCTGCTCAAGCCCGCGCTGGCGCGGGGCGAGCTGCATTGCGTTGGCGCCACCACGCTGGATGAATATCGCAAGCACGTCGAAAAGGACGCCGCCCTTGCCCGCCGGTTCCAGCCGGTCATGGTGGAGGAGCCGACGGTGGAGGACACCATTTCGATCCTGCGGGGCATCAAGGAGAAGTACGAGCTGCACCACGGTGTGCGGATCTCCGACTCCGCCCTCGTGGCCGCAGCGACCCTGAGCCACCGCTACATCACCGACCGATTTCTGCCCGACAAGGCGATCGACCTTGTCGACGAGGCGGCGAGCCGTCTGCGGATGGAGGTGGATAGCAAGCCCGAAGAGCTGGACGCGCTCGATCGGCAGATCCTGCAGATGCAGATCGAGGCAGAAGCCTTGAAGAAGGAAGATGACCAGGCCTCCAAGGACCGGCTCGAGAAGCTGGAAAAGGAGCTGGGCGATCTTCAGGAGCGGTCCGCCGAGATGACGGCCAAATGGCAGGCGGAGCGCGACAAGCTCGAAGGTGCCCGCGACATCAAGGAAAAGCTCGACCACGCGCGCGCTCAGCTCGATCAGGCCAAGCGCGAGGGCAATCTCGCCAAGGCGGGCGAACTTTCCTATGGGGTCATCCCGGGGCTCGAGAAACAGCTGGCAGAGGCCGAAGCGTCGGAAACCGACGTGATGGTCGAAGAGGCCGTGCGCCCCGAGCAGATCGCCGAAGTGGTCGAGCGCTGGACGGGCATTCCGACCGCACGGATGCTGGAAGGCGAGCGCGAGAAGCTGCTGCGGATGGAAGACGAGATCGGGAAGCGGGTGATCGGCCAGCGCCAGGCTGTGCGGGCCGTGTCAAACGCGGTGCGCCGTGCGCGGGCCGGGCTGAACGACGAGGCGCGGCCGCTGGGCAGCTTCCTCTTCCTCGGGCCGACCGGCGTGGGCAAGACCGAGCTGACCAAGGCCTTGGCCGAGTTCCTGTTTGACGACGACAGCGCAATGGTGCGGATCGACATGAGCGAATTCATGGAGAAACACGCCGTTGCCCGCCTGATCGGCGCGCCTCCGGGCTATGTCGGCTACGACGAAGGCGGCGTGCTGACCGAGGCGGTGCGGCGTCGGCCCTACCAGGTCGTGCTCTTCGACGAGGTCGAGAAGGCGCACCCCGACGTGTTCAACGTTCTGCTTCAGGTGCTCGATGACGGGCAGCTGACAGACGGGCAGGGGCGGACGGTCGACTTCAAGCAGACGCTGATCATCCTCACCTCCAATCTCGGGGCACAGGCGCTCAGCCAGCTTCCCGAAGGCTCCGATGCAGGCGAGGCCAAGCGCGACGTGATGGACGCGGTGCGGGCACACTTCCGCCCCGAGTTCTTGAACCGTCTCGACGAGACCATCATCTTCGACCGGCTGAGCCGGGGCGACATGGACGGGATCGTCGATATCCAGCTTGCGCATCTGCGCCGCCGCCTTGGCGCGCGGGGCATTGCGATCGAGCTGGACGAAGGCGCGCACAAGTGGCTGGCCGACGAGGGCTATGATCCGGTCTTCGGGGCTCGCCCGCTCAAGCGGGTCATCCAGAGGGCCCTGCAGAACGAGCTGGCCCAGATGCTGCTGGCCGGTGACATCAGCGATGGCGATACGGTCACGGTCTCTGCCGGGGCGGACGGGCTCATCATCGGTGACAAGGTGACGGGGTCCAACCGCCCGCGCCCTGACGATGCCGTGGTGCATTGAGCCCGATTGATCCGGGCCCTTCGCCCGCCTAAGAACGCAAGGCCCCCTTCCTTCCCGGGAGGGGGCCTTTGCTTGGGGAGGGGAAGATGAAGGGTGCAATCATCACCGGCGGCGCACGCGGGATCGGATTGGCGACGGCAAAGCTGCTTACGGCGGACGGATGGAAGGTCGCCCTGGTCGACCGAGACGATGCCGCGCTTGAACAGGCCTTGCCCGAAGTGCCCGGCAGCGTTGCCATCAGCGCGGATGTTTCGCAGCCCGAGGACGTGACGCGAATGGTTGCCGAGGCGAAGGCCGCGCTGGGCCGGATTGACGGGCTGGTAAACAATGCCGGCGTCGCACTGTTCGGCCCCGAGGCCGAAACCGGCTTTGCCATGTGGCGCGAAGTCATGGCGACCAATCTCGATGGGGTCTTCCTCTGCACCCAGGCCGCTCGAGAGGCGTTGTTTGAAAGCCGGGGCGCGGTCGTCAACATCGCATCCATCTCGGGCCATCGGGCCAGCACGCTGCGCGTCGCCTATGGCACCTCGAAGGCCGGGGTGATTCACCTGACCAAGCAGTTCGCAGCCGAATGGGGCGAAGCGGGTGTGCGTGTAAACTGTGTTGCCCCCGGCCCGGTCGATACCAAGCTGGCGCTCGCCGTCCACACCCCCGACATCCGCGCCGCCTACCACGATGCGATTCCGCTCAACCGGTACGGCAAAGAAGAAGAGATCGCGCAGGGCATCGTCTTTCTGCTCTCCGAGAAGGCTAGTTACATCACCGGGCAATTGCTCTCGGTCGATGGCGGGTTCGAGAGCACCGGCATCGGTCTTCCGTCGCTTCGCGGGTAGGGCAGGCGAAGCCCGGTTCTCTGCACTTGCCCTTGCCTGCTGCCCCGCGCATCCTGCCGCCACCTACCGAGGGAGGGCAGGCAGATGTTGTTTAGCAACTGGGCAGGCTGGGCGCTGGAGGTGCTGGCGTTTGCGCTGCTGATCGCAATCGGCATCGCCATCCTGATCGCAGTCACTCTCTTTATAATAGACAAGACCCAGACGCAGGACGCCATTCGCCGCAATTACCCGGTGATCGGGCGCTTCCGGCACCTGTTCAGCACGCTGGGCGAATTCTTTCGGCAGTACTTCTTTGCGATGGATCGCGAGGAGCTGCCCTTCAACCGGGCGCAGCGCGACTGGGTGAAGCACGCGGCCGCCGGGCATTCCAACACCGTGGCGTTCGGCTCCACCCGCAACATCAGCGTTGTCGGCACGCCGATCTTCGTGAACGCCGCCTTTCCGCCACTGGATGACCAGTTTGCCTCGACCGAGCCGATGCTGATCGGGCCGCATTGCCGCCAGCCCTACACGGCGCAGTCGATCTTCAACATTTCCGGCATGTCCTATGGGGCCCTCTCCAAGCCCGCCGTCCGTGCCCTGAGCCGCGGGGCCAAGCTGGCGGGGATCTGGATGAACACGGGCGAGGGCGGGGTGAGCCCCTACCACTTCGAGGGCGGATGCGACCTCGTGTTTCAGATCGGCACCGCCAAGTACGGCGTGCGCGATCATGACGGAAACCTGTCTTACGAAAAGCTGAAGGAGCTGGCCGATCATCCGCAGGTCAAGATGATCGAGCTGAAGCTGGCGCAGGGAGCCAAGCCGGGGAAGGGGGGTATCTTGCCCGCCGCCAAGGTGACGCCCGAGATTGCCGAGATCCGGGGCATCCGCGTTGGCGAGGCGTCGATCTCGCCCAACCGCCACCCGGATATCGACGACTGGGGCGATCTGCTCGACATGATCGACCATATCCGCGAGGCCACCGGCAAGCCCGTGGGGTTCAAGACGGTGATCGGCAATATCGAGGCCTGGCGTCCGCTGTTCGAGCTGATCGCGCAGCGCGGCGAGGCTTCGGCGCCCGACTTCATCACGCTGGACGGGGGAGAGGGCGGCACGGGGGCCGCTCCGATGCCTCTGATGGATCTCGTCGGCATGCCGATCCGCGAGGCCCTGCCGGTGTTCAACAACCTGCGCGACGAGTTCGGCCTCAAGGAGCGCATCCGCCTCGTGGCCTCCGGGAAGATGGTGAACCCGGGCGATGTGGCACTGGCGCTGGCGCTGGGGGCCGACTTCGTGACCTCGGCCCGCGGCTTCATGTTCTCGCTCGGTTGTATCCAGGCCTTGAAGTGCAACAGGAACACCTGCCCGACCGGCATCACCACCCACAACCCCCGCTTCCAGAAAGGGCTGGTGGTTGAAGACAAGGACAAGAAGGTGGCCCATTATGCCAAGTCGGTAATCAAGGAGGTGGAGACGATCGCCCATTCCGTCGGGGTCGCCGAGCCCCGGCTGATGCGGCGACGGCATGTGCGGATCGTTCAGGCCGATGGCACCTCGATCCCGTTCAACCGCATCCTGCCCAGCTTCAATGCACCGCCCGAATAGGGCGGTCCGCGTGTTTCAACGGCTGACGATCCTGTCAGCCAACCGGCTCGTGAGAAATGTTTCAGATTTCGCACTCTATATAGTGAGCGGGGAAAGAAGGAGACGACCATGGCTTTTCGCTGGACCAACAAACTGACCCGCGCCGACGTGACACCGGAGCCGATCTGGCTGAACCGGCGTCAGATCATCGCCGGGCTGACAGCCGCAGGTGTGGCCGGTGGCCTTGCCGGTCAGGCTCAGGCCGCGACCGGCGAACTGGAGCCCAACAGCCTCGAAGACATCTCGAGCTACAACAACTACTACGAGTTCGGCACCGGCAAGAACGACCCTGCCGCCAACGCCGGCGCGCTCGACACATCCGACTGGAAGATCGAGATCGACGGGATGGTCGACAAGCCGGGAACCTACACCCTGGCCGATCTGACCGAAGGGCTGACCGAGGAAGAACGGATCTACCGCTTCCGCTGTGTCGAGGCCTGGTCGATGGTGGTGCCATGGAATGGCTTCGAACTGGCCGATCTTCTGGCCAAGGTCGGGGTGCAGAGCGGTGCCCGCTATGTCGCGTTCGAAACCGTCGTGCAGCCCGAGAACATGCCGGGCGTGAAGCGAAAGGTCATTCCCTTTCCCTACGTGGAGGGCCTGAGGCTCGATGAGGCCATGCATCCGCTCACGATGATGGCCACCGGGATCTACGGCAAACCGATGCCAAACCAGAACGGTGCGCCGATCCGGCTGGTGGTGCCGTGGAAGTACGGCTTCAAGTCGATCAAGTCGATCGTGCGGATCAGCCTCGTGAATGAAGAGCCGCCGACGACGTGGAACAACCTGAATGCCCGGGAGTACGGGTTCTATTCGAACGTGAACCCCGAGGTGAGCCATCCGCGCTGGAGCCAGGCATCTGAGCGGGTCATCGGCGGCGGGCTCTTTGCCTCGCGCCAGGACACGCTGATGTTCAACGGATATGAAGACGAGGTCGCTGCGCTCTACGAGGGTATGGATCTCTCCAAGAACTATTGAGCCGGTGACCGACATGATCGACT